>CAZNCQ010000186.1:0-14198 GCA_964571275.1 uncultured Myxococcales bacterium | reverse complement strand
GCTCATCGCCGCCGGGCTCGGCACGCGGCGCGCCGAGGAGATGGCGCACTGGCCGATCGGCGGCGGCGAGGGGAGCCTGCGCTTCCTCGAGCGCAGCGGCGCGCACCGGCGGATCTTGATTCACGTCAACAACACCAATCCGATCCTGCGCGAGGACAGCGACGAGCGGCGCGCGACCGCGGCTGCCGGCGTCGAGGTCGCCGAGGACGGCATGGAGCTGACGCTGTGAACGCAGCGCTGTGGCCGCCGGACGAGATGGTGGCGCACCTGCGCGCCGAAGGCGTGGGCCGCTACCACGATCAGCATCCGTTTCACCAGCGCATGCACGCGGGCCAGCTCACGCGCGAGCAGCTTCAATCCTGGACGCTGAACCGCTACTACTACCAGACGCGCATTCCCATCAAGGACGCGATCATCGTCTCGAAGTCCGAGGATCCGGTGTTTCGCCGTGCCTGGATCCGGCGCGTGCACGACCACGACGGCGTCGCCGACGATGGCAGCGACGGTGGGCTCGCGCTGTGGCTGCGCCTGGCCGATGCGGTCGGACTCGATCGCGCGCGTGTGGCGGCGTGCGCCGACGTGCTGCCGGGCGTGCGCTTCGCCTGCGATTCGTACGTCGCGCTCTGCCGCGAGAGCCCGCTGGTCGTCGCCGTCGCGTCCTCGCTGACCGAGATGTTCGCGCCGGATCTGATGTCGCGGCGGATCGCCTCGTGGGAGCAGCACTACCCGTGGGTCGGCGCCGAGGCGCTGGCCTACTTTCGCGCGCGCGTGCCGCGAGCTCGCCGCGACGGCGAGGAGGCGCTGGCGTTCGTCGTCGCGCATGCCACCTCGCGCGCGCTGCAGGAGGCCTGCGTCGCCGCGCTCGTGCGCAAGACCGAGATCCTGTGGCACCTGCTCGATTGCGTTGCCGCGGCGACCGGCGTGCCGGCGGCGCCCGCGCGCGGGGCGCCGGTGCCGTGATCGGGCCTGGCGCACGCGTGCGTCTGGCGCACAAGGTCAGGCTGCGCCGCGACCCGCGGACGAACAAGATGGTGTTGCTCTACCCCGAGCGCGGCCTCGAGCTGAGCGAGACCGCGGGGGACATCGCGGCTCTTTGTGACGGACGCAGCGCGGGCGCGATCGTCGAGGCGCTCGCCGCGCGCTATGCCGGCGTGGCGCGCGAGCGCATGGAGCAAGACGTGCTGGCCTTCCTGCGCACGCTCGCCGAGCGCGGGCTCCTGCACGTCGAGGAGGAGACAGCGTGAGCGCGGTGGACGAGCGCCTCTTGCCGCGTCCGTACACGCTGGTGGCCGAGCTGTCCTACCGGTGCCCGCTTTCTTGCGCGTACTGCTCGAACCCGATCGACCTCGACCGCCGGCGCGACGAGCTCGCCACCAGCGACTGGAAGCGCGTGCTCGCCGAGGCGGCGGCGCTGGGTGTGCTGCAGGTCAACCTGACCGGCGGCGAGCCGCTGGTGCGCGACGATCTCGAAGAGCTGGTCGCGGCGGCGCGCGCGAGCGAGCTCTACGTCAACCTGATCACGAGCGGCATCCCCGCCGACGGCGAGCGCCTGGCGCGGCTCGCGGCCGCGGGGCTCGATAGCGTGCAGCTGTCGGTGCAGGACGTCGATCCAGCCGGCGCGGCCTGGATCGCGGGCCGCGACGGGCTGGCGGCGAAGCTGGAGATGGCGTCCGCGGCGCGCGCGCTCGGGCTGCCGCTCACGCTCAACGTCGTGCTCCACCGCGGCAACATCGCGCGCACGGCCGCGTTCGTGGCGCTGGCCGAGCAGATCGGCGCCGAGCGGCTCGAGCTCGCCAACACCCAGTATCTCGGGTGGGCGCTGCTCAACCGCGACGCTCTGCTGCCGTCGCGCGCCGAGCTGGCGGCGGCGCGCGCGGTCGCCGACGAGGCGCGCGAGCGCCTGCGCGGCCGGGTCGAGATCCTGTTCGTGCGGCCCGACTACTACGCCGACCGCCCGCGCGCCTGCATGGACGGCTGGGCGCGCCGCTACATCGTGGTCACGCCCGACGGCACCGCGCTGCCCTGCCACCAGGCGAGCAGCATCTCGACGCTCGCGTTCGAGAATGTGCGCGCGCGCTCGCTCGCCGCGCTGTGGAACGACTCGCCGGCCTTTCGCGCGTTTCGGGGCGAGGCCTGGATGCCCGAGCCCTGCCGCACCTGCGATGAGCGCGACGTCGACTTCGGCGGCTGTCGCTGCCAGGCCATGGCGCTGCTCGGAGACCCGGCCGCGACAGATCCGGCCTGCGCGCGCACACCGCACCACGAGCTCGTGCTCGCGGCGCGCGTGCGCGCGGAGGAATCGGTTCGTGCCGCCGCCGAACCCTTGCGTCTACGCCGCTTACCGCTCCGTTGAAGACGCGGCGCTTGGCCAGGTTTCGAACCCCATCTTGGAGACCGTGAAGCCGCGCTCTTGGCCCGCCCCTCCGATTTCCCCGTCGGACTGGAACCATGGGTGGGTTCCGCGCTAGAACCAATGCTTCATCATGGCCGAGCTCCCCAAGACCTATGACCCGCAATCGATCGAGCCGCGCTGGTACGCCGAATGGATGGCGCGCGGATACTTTCACGCCGACGCGTCGGCGCCCAAGGCGCCGTTCGCCATCGTCATCCCGCCGCCCAACGTAACCGGTTCGCTGCACATGGGGCACGCTCTCGGCGACACGATTGAGGATATCTTCACGCGCTGGAAGCGCATGGCGGCCTACAACGCCATGTGGCTGCCCGGCATGGACCACGCCGGGATCGCGACGCAGATGGTGGTCGAGCGCGAGCTGCGCGAGAAGGAAGGAAAGTCGCGCCACGACATCGGGCGCGAGGCGTTCGTGCAGCGCATCTGGGATTGGCGCCGGCGCACCGGCGACCGCATCCTCAGTCAGCTCAAGTTGCTCGGATGCTCGCTGGACTGGGAGCGGTCGATCTTCACGATGGATCCGCCGTACTCGGCGGCGGTGATCGAGGCGTTCGTGCGGCTGTACGAAGAGGGCCTCATCTACCGCGCGCGCCGGCTGATCAACTGGTGCGTGTCGTGCCGGACCGCGCTGTCGGATCTCGAGGTCGACTACGACGAGGGCGTGAAGGGCGAGCTCTACGAGTTCGCCTATCCGCTGGCCGACGGCAGCGGCGAGGTCGTGGTCGCGACCACGCGGCCCGAGACCATGCTCGGCGACACCGCGGTCGCCGTCCACCCGGATGATCCGCGACACCGAGCGATCGTTGGTAAGACGATCAAACACCCGATCACCGGGAATGAGTTCAAGGTCATCGCGGATTCGGTGCTGGTCGATCCGAAGTTCGGCACCGGCGCGGTCAAGGTCACTCCAGCTCACGATCCCAACGACTTCGAATGCGGCCTGCGCCACGACTTACCGATGATCTCGATCTTCGACGAGAAGGGCGTGGTCACCGCCGCCGGCGGTCCCTTCGCCGGGCTGGATCGGTTCAAGGCGCGCAAAGCCGTGAAGGCCCGTTTGGCCGAATTGGGATTGGAGCGCGGAACCAAGCCGCACGTGCACGCGGTCGGTCATTGCCAGCGTTGCGAAACCGTGGTCGAGCCGATGCTGTCGACCCAGTGGTTCGTGAAGATGGAGCCGCTCGCGCAACCGGCGATCGAGGCGGTGGAGCAGGGCAAGACCAAGTTCGTTCCCGAGACCTGGTCGAAGACCTTCTTTCACTGGATGCGCAACATCCGCGATTGGTGCATCTCGCGGCAATTGTGGTGGGGCCACCGCATTCCGGTCTGGTATTGCGGGACCTGCAACAAGATGACGGTGGCGCGCACGACGCCCGCCGCCTGCCAGCACTGCAACGCCACCAATCTCAAGCAGGACGAGGATGTCCTCGACACCTGGTTCTCGTCCTGGCTCTGGCCGTTCGCGACCATGGGCTGGCCGAACGAGACGCGCGAGCTGAAGGCGTTCTATCCGACGACCATGCTCGACACCGGCTACGACATCCTCTTCTTCTGGGTGGCGCGCATGATGATGGCGGGCCTGCACTTCATGAAGAAGGTCCCCTTCCGCACGGTCTACCTGCACACCATGGTGACCGACGAGAAGGGCGAGAAGATGTCGAAGGTCAAGGGCAACACCATCGACCCGGTCGACGTCATCGGCAAGCACGGCGCGGATGCGCTGCGCTTCGCGCTCGCGTGGCTCACGACCAGCGCGGCGCAGGGCAAGAACATCAAGTTCTCGATCGGCAACGTCGAGGACGCGCGCCGCTTCGCCAACAAGATCTGGAACGCCACGCGCTTCGCGCTGCTCAACCTCGAGGGCTTCGACGCCGATCGGTTCGCCGACCGCGTCGCCGATGGGCCGGACCGCGCGGAGTTCGATCTGCCCGAGCGCTGGATCCTGTCGCGCGTGCAGCGCGCGACCGAGGAGGTCGACAAGGCGCTGGAGGAGCACCGTGTCTCCGACGCGGCGCAGGCGGTCTATCACTTCATCTGGGACGAGGTGTGCGACTGGTACATCGAGCTCGCCAAGGCGGCGTTGATCCGCGCCGAGGGCAACGCCGAGATCACGGCGAATCCCGAGGCGCGTTTCAAGATCCAGGGCGCGCTGGTCGCGGCGCTGGAGACCGCCATGCGGCTCCTGCACCCGTTCATGCCGTTCGTCACCGAGGAGATCTGGCAGACGCTGCCCAAGCCCTCTGGGGCGCCCCAGAGCATCATGATCACGCTGTACCCGGTGCGCGACGTGCGCTTTTACGACGACGCATCGGAGGCGTCGATGGCGCTGGTCCAAAAAATAATCGTGGCGCTGCGCGGGATCCGCGCCGAAAAGGGGATCCCGGGCATGACGCGCGTGGTGGCGCTGCTGTCGGTCAACGACGACTACAAGAAGACGATCCTCGACGGCTACAAGACGATCATCGCGGAGCAGGGGAAGTGCCGCGAGGTGCGTGTGCGCCGCGCGGGCAGCAGCCTGGGCGGCGAGTTCTCGCTCGACAACGTGGCGACCGCGCTGGCCGGCGACGTCGAGGTGATGGTTCCGCTCGATGGCGTGGTCGGGGCGACGGACGCGAAGCAAGAGAAAGACAAGCTGACCAAGGAGCGTGCGAAGCTCGCCTCCGACCGCGACTACTTGCAGAAGAAGCTCGCCAACCCGCAATTCGTCGAGAAGGCGCCGGTCGACGTGCTCGAGAAGTCGCGCGCGAAGCTCGCCGAGGCGGAGCTGGCGCTGTCCAAGATCGACGAAGCGATCAATCGTCTCGGCGTCTAGGCGCCCAGGGGCCTTTGCGCCTCGGCGCCCAGGCGCCGTTCCGCCGGCTCCTCGGCTATTTCCGGAGTTGCGCGATCAGCGGAGCGAGGCGATCGCGCATCTCCAATGCACCAATAGTCGAATCGACGTCCCTTCGCCTGATTGCCCGATCGGTTCATTGGGGGAGCGTTTGATCGATCGGCGTCACAGGTCTTTGCAGCACACCGCTCAAGCAACAAATGAGTCACAACTCGGTGTCAATATTTGTTGCCAATTAACAAAGACCGCCTTATGGTCCGCTCCCTAACTGATTCGCAGCTGAACGGCGGCTTCGATGGCGCAGCCCGATTCCGGCTCAATTGGTGGACTTGGCATCGGTTCGGCCACCCGTCGTCGCCCCGTTGGACGCGACTCCCTGATGAACCCGAAGGAGGTTCGAATGCGTCATCGCCGATTTGGATGGGCTGGTTCTATCGTGCTCGCGCTCGTTTCGTACGGCTCGGGTGGGCTGGCGAATGCTCAGGCGCCCGCCGGCGCTCCGCCCGCCGCTGAGCCGGCGCCGATGGCGCCGCCGCCCGCCGAAGCGACCCCGCCGGCGGCGTATGCGCCGATCACCCCGGCGATTGACGTCCCCCCGCCGGTGCCGCCCCCGCCGCCATCCTCACCGATCCCGTCGGCGGCGCCGCTGAAAGTCGAGGCCCGGAACGCCACGATTCGCTTCGGCATGTTTCTGCAGCCGCAATTCGAGGCGCTCGGTTCCGTGGCGGCCGACGGCTACGCCAACAATCTTTATTTGCGGCGTGCGCGCTTCGTCGTCGGCGGAACGCTGTTCGATCGGATCGAGTACTTCCTGGAGACCGATTCACCGAACCTGTTCAAGGGCGCGACCGCGGTGCCCGCCATGGGGCAGGCCCTCAAGGGAACGAGCACCATGGTCATTCAGGACCTGTTCGGGACGTACAAGGTCCTGGGCGACATGCTCAAGATCGACGCGGGCTACACGTTGCCGGCGGGCTCGCACAACTCGCTCCAGAGCGCGTTCACGCTCTTCGGCTGGGACTACTTCGCCTATACGTTCCAGCAGAGCAACGCATTTGGCGCCGCGACAGCTCCGGTGGGACGCGATCTCGGGTTCCAGCTGCGCGGCTTGCTGGTCGATGGACACATCGAGTACCGCGTCGGCCTGTGGCAGGGCCAGCGCAACGCCGCGGCCGCCGCGGTCGTGGCCCCACCGACCCCCGCCGAGCAGGGCGCGCGCAACTTCTTCCGCACGACGGCGCGACTGCAGATCAACCTCTTCGATCCTGAAACCGGCTACTACTACGGGGGGACCTATCTCGGAGCGAAGAAGATCCTGTCGCTCGGCGGCTCGTACGACTTTCAGTCCGACTACAAGGCGTACTCCTTCGACGGCTTCCTCGATATGCCGCTCGGGCCCGGTGTCGCCACCGCGCAGATCGACTACTCGCACTGGGACGGGGGGACATATCTCCCGCTACCCAAGCAGTGGGCGCTCCAGGGCGAGGCTGGGTACACAGTTCTGCCGGTCGCCCTGGCCCCGATCGTCCGCGTCGAGCATCTGCATATCGACAATGGGGCAACGCAGAATCGGTATGCAGGCGGTCTGGCCTATTGGTGTTATGGTCACAACTCGAATGTGAAGTTCTTCTATACTCGCATTCAAGAAGACGGCGCGGCGCACGGCGCCAACCAAATCAACTTGCAGTGGCAGATCTTCGTCTACTGAGAGAGTAGCCTTCTCAAGCCGTGCCAGGCCGGCGTAGCGCGGTCTCGAGCTCCTGCCGCTCGGAACCGCGCGGCGCTTTCACGAACGCCAACAACCGAACAACCGGGAGGAACGTTCATGAGTGAATCGGCAACTCTGCCTCCGCTGACGAAAGCCGCGAGCACGGGGCTCAAAGCAGAGGAAAAGCGGGTCATCTTCGCGTCCTCGCTGGGCACGGTCTTCGAGTGGTACGACTTCTATCTCTACGCGACGCTCGCGCCGTTCTTCGCGGCATTGTTCTTCCCCAAGGGCAACGACACCGCGGCGCTGCTCGCCAGCTTCGCCACCTACGCCGCCGGCTTTCTGGTGCGGCCGTTCGGCGCGCTGGTGTTCGGCCGCGTCGGCGACCTCGTGGGACGCAAGTACACCTTCCTGGTGACGATCACCGTCATGGGCGCGTCGACCGTGCTGGTCGGATGCTTGCCGCGGTTCGCAACCATCGGCTGGTTTGCGCCGACCATCCTGGTGCTCCTGCGTTTGATGCAAGGCCTGGCGCTGGGTGGAGAGTACGGCGGTGCCGCGACCTACGTCGCCGAGCACGCGAAGGAGGGCCGCCGCGGCTACGATACGAGCTGGATCCAGACCACGGCGACCATCGGCTTCTTCCTGTCGCTGGCCATCATTCTGCTCTGCCGCAAGGCGATGACCACGGAGGCGTTTGCCGACTGGGGCTGGCGCATTCCGTTCCTGGTGTCGGCGGTATTGCTGGTCTTCTCGCTCTACCTGCGGCTCAAGCTGGAAGAGTCACCGGTCTTCCGCAAGATCAAGGAGGAGGGCAAGACCTCGAAGGCGCCGCTCACCGAAGCCTTCGGCCAGTGGAGCAACCTCAAGATCGTGCTGCTTGCTCTGTTTGGCGCGACCGCGGGCCAGGGCGTGGTCTGGTACACCGGCCAGTTCTACGCGCTGTTCTTCCTCACGATCACGCTCAAGGTCACCTACGACGTCGCCTACATGATGATCGGGGGCTCGCTGCTCTTCGGGACCTTGTTCTTCGTCTTCTTCGGCTGGCTGTCGGATCGTATCGGGCGCAAGAAGATCATCATGGCGGGCTGCTTGCTCGGAGCCCTGACGTACATGCCGCTGTTCAAGGGACTGACCCACTACGTGAACCCGGATCTCGAGGCGGCGTCGGCGCGCACGCCGATCACCATGACGGCGGGCGGCTGCAACTTCCACGTCTTCGTCGGGCCGTGGTCGAAGTTCAGCGAGTGCGACAAGGCCAAGGACTTCCTGACCAAGCAGGGCGTGTCGTTCACGTCGGTCGATGCTCCCGGCACCGCCGTGACGACCAAGATCGGCGCCACCGAGCTTCAGGGCTGGGACGAGGCCAAGTACAAGGCGGCGATGAAAGCGGCCGGGTTCCCGACCAAGGCGGATACGAGCCACATCAACTGGCTCATGGCCGAGCTGATCCTGATCCTGATGGTCCTCTACGTGACCATGGTCTACGGGCCGATCGCGGCGTTCCTGGTCGAGCTCTTCCCGGCGCGCATCCGCTACACGTCGATGTCGCTGCCCTACCACATCGGCAACGGCTGGTTCGGTGGCATGCTGCCGTTGCTGGCCACGGCGATGGTGGCGTCGTCGGGGAACATCTACAACGGCCTCTGGTATCCGATCGTCGTCTCCGCGTTCACGCTGATCGTCGGTTCGCTGACGCTGCGGGAAACGAAGGATCAGAAGGTCCGCGTAGACCTGTAACGATCGCCTCGCTTCGTTGCGCGTGGCTTCGTGGATTGGCTTCGTGGCGGCGCGCTACTGCGGCGCGCCGCCGTCGATCCAGTCGGAGATCGCGCGCAGGTCGTCGTCGGCGAGCGGCGCATCCGGCGGCTCGCGCTGCCCGACCGCGGTCGGCACCGGGCCGCCGCTCGGGCCGGTCACGAGCTTGCGCATCAAGTAGCTGCGCGCGGCGTCGCCGGGCAGGACCCGCTTCATGCCGGCGAGCTCGGTGGCGTCGGTGTTTACGAGGGCGGACCACGCGTCGCGGTCGCACAGTGACAGGCCCTGGGCCGGCGCCTCCAGGCAACTGCCGTCGTCGGGGTCGGGGCGATGGCAACCGCCGCCCGCGCAGCGAGCGGCGAAGATCGGCAGGATCGCGCTCAAGGATGGGACGCTGGGCGGCGGGAGCGGTGGGTTCGACGGACCGTCGCCGGTCGCGAACCGGCGCTGGTCGCCGCTGGCGATGCAGCCGGTCAGCGACCGCACCGTCGACGTCACCGTCACCCGATAGGTCAGGTCGGCCTGCAGCGGGCTGCGCGAAGCGAACCGCACCGACCGGGTGATGAGGTCGACGGAGAAGCCGCCGAGTCGGGTGTAGACGCCGCTCGACAGCAGCACGGTGTCGAGCCTGACCGAGTCCGGATCGGGGAAGTCACTGAAGGTCAGACTGATCGGTGCGTCGGTCGGCAGATCGCCGGTGCCGTCGGCCGGCGTCGACGAGACCACCGTGAGCGGCGCGCATGTGCCCGGGAACGGCTGCTCGGCGCTCGGGTAGCTGCAGCCACCGGCAGAGCCGCCCAGCACCAAGGCGCTGGCCAGCATCAAGGCGCCCGCCGGCATTGAGTCGGCCGTGGTCGCGCGCAATCGGCGGCGACCCGACATCGAATCAACTCTCGCTGTAAAGCCGCAGCTGCTCGCGCACCACCTCGTCCGAGAGACCGGTTCGCAGATAGTCCTGCAGGCAGTCGGCCAGGGTCACGATCATATCGTCGACGCCGCGGTCCTCGACCAGCTTGCCCAGCAGCGCGCGCGCCTCCGTGCTGTCGTCCTCGCGCAGGAAGTCGCGGACCATGTCGAGCGTCAGATCTCCGGAGAAATCCAGTATCGCGTGATCGAGAAGGTAGGCGATAAGTTGTTTCACCGGAAGGCCTCCAGAGGGGTAATGGGTGACGACGAGCTTTGCTCATATCGCGGATGACTCGGGCGTGCAAGAACGCAACGCCGGGAAACGACGCCGGAACGTGCGCGGCGCCGCGGTGGTCGCGCGCTCATCGAGGTCGTGCGCGCGCCAACATACGTACGGCGATGCGCGCGCCGCTGCGCGGGCATCGGGCCCGCGAACATGATTTGACCCCGTCGGTCAGAGTTGTTACCGTTCCGCCTGTTTTGCGCCAACTTCGCTACCTCACGACGGGGGTGCTGGCGAAAGGCGCCGTCATCGCGATGCTGGCGACGCCATTCGCCGGCGGGTGCGGGCCGGTCGAGTACATCAACCAGGTCTCATTCAAGGCGGCGTCGGCGCTGGCAGCCGCCAAGGAAGCCCAGGCCGACAAGCTCGCGCCCTACGAGTACACCGCGGCCGAGTCCTACCTGCACAAGGCGCGCGAGGAGGCGGGCCACGCGCAGTACCAGGATTCGATCGAGTTCGGGCACAGGGCCGAGGAGCTGGCCCAACGAGCGCGCGCGATCGCGCTGACGCAGATGACCCAGAGGCCGACGGCTAGCTCGGAACCCTTGACCGGCTCCGAACCGACGAATCCGACGAAGATGGACCCCGGCGGGGAAGCCGCCTCCGCCCGCCGCGTCTCCGCGCCTGCGGCGCCAGCCGAGCATCCGAGCGCGCCCGCCGCCAAGAGCCCTGCCGGCGAATGAACACCGCGCGTCGTGCCTGTGTGGCCGCGTCTTGGCTGGCCCTTGCCTCGGCCGCCGCCGGTTGCGCCGGGACGGAGGTCGCGGCCAACGTCAAGCAGGTCCGGTCGATGATCAGAGAGGCGCGCGAAAATGGCGCCTATAAATGCGCTCCACGTGAGCTGGCGCTGGCCGAGACGAACACTGACTTTACGGAGACCGAGCTCGACCAGGGTGACTACTTCCGTGCACGCGAACATCTGGAGATCGCCGACCACAACGCGCGCGAAGCGCTGCGGCTGTCGCCGCGCGACGGCTGCGGCCCGAAGCCGACGCGCAAGGTCAACCCGGTCATCGGCGACAGGGACGGCGACGGCATCAAGGACGACGTCGACAAGTGCCCGAACGATCCCGAAGACAAGGATGGCTTCGAGGACGAGGACGGCTGTCCCGATCTCGACAACGACAAGGACGGCATCCCCGACATCAAGGACAAGTGCCCCAACGAGCCCGAGGACAAGGACGGCTTCGAGGACGCCGACGGTTGTCCCGACCCCGACAACGACACCGATGGGATCCCCGACACGGCCGACAAGTGCCCGAACGATCCCGAGGACAAGGATGGGTTCGAGGACGCCGACGGCTGCCCCGATCCTGACAACGACAAGGACGGCGTCCCCGACACCGCCGACAAATGTCCGAACGAAGCCGGCCCGCCCGACAACGACGGCTGCCCGAAGAAGTACGAGCACATCGTGGTCACCGAAGCGAAGATCGAGCTCAAACAGAAGATCTTCTTCGAGACCAACAAGGCGGTCATCATGCCGCGCAGCTTCTCGCTGCTGGCCGAGATCGGCCAGGTGATGCAGTCGCGCGCGACGATGACGGTTCGGATCGAAGGTCACACCGACTCGCGCGGAAAGCGACCGCACAACATGACCTTGTCCCAATCTCGTGCTGACTCGGTCAGGCAATTTCTGATAGGACTGGGGATCGAAGCGTCCCGAATGGAAGCCAAGGGTTTTGGACCGGATCAACCGATCGAGACCAACAAGACCGCCGCGGGGCGGGAGAAGAACCGCCGCGTGGAGTTCTTCATCACTCAGCAATAGCGAGGTTCGCAGGAAATGATCGGCACGAAGAGCAATCCCCGGAACCTCGCGATCGCCGTTGCCGGCGTCATCGCCAGCCTGCTGGTTCCCGCGGTCGCCCGCGCGCAGAACGCCCCGGCGGTCGACAAGCTGATCCAGATGAACAAGAAGGCCCTCGACGACTACGAGACGCTCGAGTGGGACACGGCGAAGCGCACGCTGCTCCAGGCGCTGGTTTTTGCGAAGAAGTCCAACCTCGAGACGCACCCGATGATGGCGCGCACGTACGTGCACCTGGGCGCGGTGTACATCGTCGGCTTCAACGACAAGCAAAAAGGGTTGCAGAGCTTCCAGCGCGCGCTGGAGATCGATCCGACCATCCGCATCAGCAAGGCGATGTCGACGCCCGAGCTCGAGGAGATCTTCGCGCAGGCCAGCCACGGCGGGTCGAGCGGAGGCGGCGGCGCCGATCGCGCCGAGACGCCGCCGGACCGCGGCGTCGAGGCCGAGCCGCCGCCCCCTCCGTCGGGAGGTCGCCGCCGCCGCGCGCCGATCATGGAATCCGAGCCGCCACCGCCGCCGCCCAAGCCGGCCGAGGACGAGGACTCGGAGCCGGATCTTCCGGCGCGTATCAACGTGCTCGAGTGTCCGACGAAGGACGAGACGCCGCCCGATAAGTCGGTGCTGATCCGTTGCGCGATCGCGCCGAATTTGCCCGTGACCAAGCTCTTCCTGCTCTACCTCGAGCCGGGCAACGACGACTTCACGCCGGCCCAGATGGAGAAGACGCCCAAGGGTTGGTACGCGGCGAAGATCCCCAAGAAGGCGGTGTCCGGTACCTCGCTGCGCTTTTACGTCGAGGGGCGCAACGACAAGGGCAAGGCGATCGTCTCCAACGGACGGGTCGACAGCCCCAACGTCATGCTCATCCGCGAGACCGAGGCGGCGGAGACCGAGAAGGAGCTCGGCGGCACGAAGCGCACGAGGGAAGAGAACCCGCTCGACGAGCCGGATCCGACGCGCCCGCACCGCTTCCTGGGACGCATCGACAAATCGAAGATCGGCCTCGACACCCGCTACGGCAACCGCCAGTGGTGGATCGGCTTCGCGATTGGCAGCGGCTACGGCTACGCGCCCGCGGGCGGGCTCGAGTCGTTGCCGCAGCTTTCGTCTCGCTACGTCTCGGGTGTGGCGTGGGAGGGCGGAGGCCACCTCGCGCCCGAGATCGGTTACCAGCTCGGGCCAAACTTTGCGATCGCGCTCGAGGGGCGCAATCAGTACATCCCTCAGACCTCGCACTTCTCGCAATACGCCGCCACGGGTGCCCAGGCGGTGCTCGCGAAGTTCATCGCCTATACCAAGCAGTCGCGCGCGCGCTTCTTCGGCGATGTCGCGGTGGGCGGCGGCGAAGGGTTCCGGCTGATCGCAACGCCCGCCCAGGGCTGCAAGGCTCCAGGCGTCGACGGAGTCGACTGCTCGAGCTTCTTCAGGAACACAGCCGGGGGCGGGCCCATTCAGGATCCGGCCTTCCCGAGCTTCAAGGACACCGTGCGCGGTGGCCCCGGGCTCGCCGGGGTTGGCGGCGGGTTCCTCTACGAGATCAGCAAGGGCGTGTCGTGGATGGCCGAGATCAACATCCTGGCTGGCATCCCACACTTCGCGGCGATCGCCGACGTGAACACCGGCTTCCAGTTCAACTTCGGGTCGACGGCGCCGCCGCCCGAGGATCCGCTGAAGAATCTGTTCAAGACGAAGACCGCAGTCGAGCCAAAGCGTCCGAAGCAGAAGCGACCCGCTCAGCAGCTAGACGACGAGTGAGCGCGGCGGTCAGCGTCGCGAGCCGAGCGCCGGTCTCTCCGAGGCGCTCGATCACCGGCGCCGCCACCGGCGCGGCGTCGTGCCGGCTGCCCGCGACCAGCGCGCGCTGGTCGCGCAGCGGCCGCCCCATCAGCATCTCCCAGATGATCGCGCCCGCCGCGTAGAGGTCGGTGGCGGGCGAGGCGGCCGCGCCCGCGAACTGCTCGGGCGCCAGGTAGAGCGGTGTGCCGCCGGGCGCGTCCGCCTCGGCGCCCACCTCGCCGGCCGCGCCGGTGATGAGCTGCGCGATGCCGAAGTCGGCGATGACCACCGCGCCCGGCCGGCGCAAGAGCAGATTGGACGGCTTGAGATCGCCGTGGGCGATGCCGCGCGCGTGCACGTAGGCCAGCGCTTCCAGGAGGCTGCGCGCGGTCGCCAGGATCTCGTCGCCGTCGAAGCCTTCGGGGACCATGCCTTCGGGGACGATGCTGCCGGGGATCATGCCGCTCGGGCCCAGGCCGTTGGGGTCGCTGGGCGCCACCTGACGCAGGCGCGCGCGCAGCGTGCCGCCCGGCACGTACTCCATCGAAAGTGTCCGCGCCGCTTCGTCGAGATCGTAGATCGCGATGACGCCGGGATGGCGCAGCGCTGCGGCGAGCCGCGCCTCTGCGAAGAAGCGGCGCCGCGCCTCCGAGCGCGCCGGCCCCGCGAGCTGCGGATGCAGCACCTTGAGCGCGATCGGGATGTCGAGCACCT
>CAZNCQ010000185.1:0-14210 GCA_964571275.1 uncultured Myxococcales bacterium | reverse complement strand
GTCGGGGAAGAGATAGCCCTCGAGCGACGAGCCGGGCAGGTCCAGCGACGCCGCGAACGCCGGATCCATCGCCTGCGCGATGAGCTGTGCCTTGGGACAGATGCCGGCGGCATCGAGGATGCCCGCGATCTCGATCAGGTTCTTGCCCTCGGGGATGGTGACAGCGATCAGCTCGTCGGCGGCGCCGCGCACCAGCGTATCGAGGATCTGCCGCGGCGTCGCGGGCGCGTTGATCACGTAGCGCCCGGCCTTGAAGCGCCCGGCGACGCCGCGCTGGCCGGCGTAGAGGCGAAAGATCGCGGGCCGTTCGAGCAACCCGGCCCTGGACAACAGATCGGCGACCTCGCCGGCGCTGGCGCCCTTGGGGATCTCGACCTCGACCGGTCCGCGCGCGCGACCCGTGGCCCGGTCGCCGTACTTCCAGGCGGTGTGAGCCACCCAGCCGATGGCGAACAGCCCCAGAGCGGTCGTGGCGAGGAAGACGCGGAGCGCGCGCTGCATGGCGCTGGATTTCACCGGGGGTCGTCCTCCTGCTCCCGGTCTTGCTCCCGGTCTTGCTCCGGACCGCGGTTCAGCCATCGCTGCAGAATAACCGCAGCCGCGAGCCGATCGATGACTTCCTTGCGCCGGGCGCGCGAGACGTCGGCGGCCAGGAGGACCTCCTCGGCCTCGACCGTACTGAAGCTCTCGTCGATGAGCTCGACCGGAACCGCCAGCGCCGCCCGCAGCCGCTCGGCGAACACCTGCGCCGCGCGTGCCGCGCGGCCGACCTCGCCCTCGGGCGACAGCGGCAGGCCCAGCACCACCCGCTCGGCGTCGAACTCACGCACGACCGCGCCGATCGCGTCGAGATCGCGCTGGCCGCCGTGGCGCGCGATGGTGGCGTGCGGCTGCGCGGTCAGGCCGAGACCATCGGTGACCGCGACACCGATGCGCCGACTTCCAAGGTCGATACCGATGACCCTCCGGGGCACGAACCTTAGTGTATACCTGACCCATGTCGGACCTGCCGAAACCGCCCGCGACTCCCGGAGTCGAGCCGCAGATTCAGATCGATCTGGACGAGGCGACGGCCCAGGGCGCGTACAGCAACCTGGTGCTGATCAACCACAACGAGAACGAGTTCGTTCTCGACTTCGCCTACCTGCAGCCGGCGGCGCCGCGGGCCCGCGTCCGGTCCCGGGTCATTTCCTCGCCGCGCCACACCAAGCGCCTGCTGCGCGCGCTCGAGCTGAACGTCCGCCGCTACGAGGAGCGCTTCGGCAAGATCGAAGACGTCGAGCCGGTCGACCCGAGCCGCAGCACGATGAGCTGAGGGGCCTCGACGCTAGCTCACGACGCCTTCGAGCGCGACCAGCGTGCCGTGGCGCGTGTCGAGCTCTGCCATGCAGCCGTAGGGCAGCGCGAAGTTGCGCGGGCCGTGACCGACGGCCGCGCCGACCGCCACCGGGATCGGCAGGCGGCCGAGGCGCTCGAGCAACACATCGTCGGCGGTCGGCGAGCCGGCGCGTAGCAACTCGGGCTCCTTGCAGCCGCTGAAGTCGCCGACGACCACCGCGCTCACCACGTTGAAGACGCCGGCCAGATCGAGGTGCGTGATCAACCGATCGATGCGGTAGGGGCGCTCGCCCGAGTCTTCGATGAACAGGATCGCGCCCACGAGATCCGGCAGGAACGGCGTCCCCAGGAGCCGAGAAAAGACTTCGAGGTTGCCGCCGAGCAACGGGCCCTGCACGCGGCCGGGAATGACCTCGTCGAGGTTGGCGAGCACCACCCCCGGCGCCGGCTCCTCCAGCAGGCGGAAGAGCGCCTGCTGGTCCTCGACGGCGAGGGTCCCGAGCTGCGTCAACACCGGCCCGTGGATCGACGCGACGCCGGCGCGCGCCGCGAACGCCAGAAGCGCCGTGCCGTCCGAGAAGCCGACCACCGGACGCGGCGCCGCGCGCAGCCCGTCGGGGTCGAGGAACGGCAGGATGCGCAGCAATCCATAGCCGCCGCGGGCCATCACGACCGCGCGCGCGTCGGGATCGGCCAACGCCGTCGCGAGCTCGCCCAGGCGGCGCTCGTCGGAGCCGGCCAGGAACCCTTCGCGCGTGAACAGCGCTTCATCGAAGCGGACCTCATACCGCTGCTTCAGGACCGCGAGGCCACTCTCGAACGCGTCGCGCGGCACGGGCCCGGACGGCGCGACCAGGCGCACCACGTCGCCCGCACGCAGCCGGGGTGAGCGAATCATCGCCGGCGGCGACGTCGCCGGCCACCGCCCTGCCCGCCCGACGATCCACCACCGTCCTCGCCGCCCGACGCGCCTCCCTCTCCGCCCGACGCGCCTCCCTCTCCGCTCGCGTCTCCCTGCGCCACCGATATGTCGGTGCTGCCCTCGGCCGACACCCCGGCATCGATCGGCGCCGACTCGGTCGCCGGCGCAGGCGCGGACGGTGCCGCCGCCGCCGCGCTGGCGGCGCTACCGATCCGGATCTTCATGCCGCACTTGGCCGAATCGGCCGACTCGGCGACTCCGATCACTCGCCCTTCGAGCGCGCGGTCATCGACCTTGAGACCGATCTTGGTCCCGACCGGCAAGGGATCGGGAACCGACACGAACAGGCTGTTTCCGCCGCTTTCGTCGATCGGACCCTGAACGGTCACCTTGCCGATGACCACGCCCGCGTACCGGAGCTCGATGGAGGTTTCCACGGCACGCGAGTGTAACTGAAACCGTGCGCGTCGGGGAGCGGCGAGCTTGTTCGCCCGACCCCATTGGGTCGTTCGGAACCCTCCCGGGGTCCCGGGCACGAAGCCAAGATCGACGAAAAGCCACAGGGGCGTGTGAAGCGAGCGCAACAACTGTGAAGACGCGGGGCCGCACACGCGCGCGACACCTTGCGAATCGCGCGCGCCGGCCCAAACTTTCCGCGGTCCGAGCACAACCGCTGTCGTCCGGATCACAGCAAGATATCTGGCGCGTGATTTGCGAAGAGAACGGCCGTCCATCGCGAGGCGACTCGCTCGGCCGCTGGCGGCCGCGCCCGCGCCATCAACACAAGGAGCCCACCGATGAAGACGCTTGGCCTGTTTGTCACGATCGCGCTCGTGCTGCCGCTCGCCGCGTGTGAGCGCCGTGACCGGTGCGATTCCAATGGATGGTGTGACGGAACGTCGCCAGTCTATGCCTGTTACCGCGATCGCGATTGCCCCCCGAACAACTACTGTAACCAGGGCATCTGCGCGCCCAACTTGCCCGTGCCGCCGGGACGCGGCACCGGCGGGAGCGTCGTGACGGGCGGCGGCGGATCGTCTGGAATCGGTGGCGCCACCGGCCGGGATGGCGGTGTCGACACCATCGGCACGGGCGGTTCGCACCAGGGCGTGGGCGGCAACACCGGTGCGGGTGGCGAACACCCAGGCGACGCCGGCATCAGCTCGGTCGGAGGTACGGGCGCGGGCGGTTCCAGCTCCGCCACTGGCGGGTCCACCGGCGCTGGCGGGACAGTGGTGCCTCCCGGCGACGGCGGCGCTCCCATCTGCGGCGCCGACGGCGGCGCGAGCTGCCACCCGCGCACGACGCCCGTCTGCCAGTTCGATCACGACTGCGGACTGACGGGCCGCTGCGTCGACGGCGACTGCCAGTCCAGTTGCACGGTGACCGCCAACTGCGGCACCGGCGAGGTGTGCACCGCGGGTTACTGCGTGACCTCGACGACCTCGGGCGGGCAGTGCGTGTTCAACGCCGACTGCGGCGCGGGCGCGACGTGCATCAACGGGTACTGCCACGCCGACTGCAGCACCACCGCCGACTGCGCGGCCAAAGGCCAGGGCCAGGATGTCTGCCTCGCCGGCATCTGCCAGCCCAACACCGGCGCGCAGCCGCAGTGCCGCGCCAACACCGACTGCGTGGGTGTGCACGTCACGGTCGACGACTGCGTCGACGCTGTCTGCCGCACCCCTTGCCTCTCCGACACCGATTGCTGCGTCGGATCCTCGGGCAGCGTGTGCCAGATGGGTTACTGCCTGACCGCTCACGAGGTCGCCCCCCAGTGCCACGTCACCACCGACTGCGCCGCGAATCAGACCTGCATCGACGCTACCTGCGAATAGGAGGGACCCTCATGGCCTAACGCATCCGTCTCATCTAAGCTTCGGCGCGGTCGAAACCGTTGTGCTCCCATAGATGATCCCCAAGGAGGCCGCATGAGACGGATGCTGATGGTCCTGTTCGCCGGGATGACGTTGAGCTTGTCGACGCTGGCGCTCGCTGCCGACCCGCCGCCCGACTGCACCGACAAGCAAAAGGCGGTCGACGATGCCAAGGCGTCGGCCAAGACGGCCTCGAAGCCCGATCTGTCCAGCTGCAAGGACATGAAGGGCAAAGAGAAGACCGACTGCGAGAAGCCGCTCAAGGACAAGGCCAAGGAAGACGGCAAAGCGGGCAAGGACAAAGTGAAGGAGGCGCAGACCGCCCTCGCCTGTTGCAAGAACCCCAAGAAGAAGGGCTGCACTCCGTAGAAGCTCGCTCCCCTCGCTCGCGGGAGGGCCAGGCCCTCCCGCGCGGCTGAGCCAGCCGCGCCGGCCTCTTTCACGAGCCGGTGAGGTGCAATCCCGCACCTTCGCGAAAGTGGACGGTGAGCGCGAGAAAAGTCGCTGGCCGGTCGCGGCGAGGATCTTGAACTTGGTTTGGGCGCAGCATAAGGTCTTCCCCCGTGCAAAGCCGTCGCTACTCTGAATGTCAGGTCGAGCTTAGGGGGATCCTTCATCCATGAGGCGTATGACCAGAGGGCTCGGAGCATTCGCCAGGATTTCGCTGGCGCTGGCGTTGTTGCTGGGTGGCCTGTCGCTCGCGCCGCGGACCGCGACGGCGGGCGAGGAAGACGACCTTCAGCGGCAGATCGAGACCCAGCGCGCAGGCGTGAACGATCTCGACCGGCTCGACGACGCGCGCGCCACGACCGATGAAATCACGATGCTGCGCACCTGGCTCGACGAGGCCTGGAACCTGCGCTCGAAGCACGAGTACGATCTGGTGCGCGAGGTCCTGGATCGTTGCATCGCGCAGGCGGAGCTGGTGCGCCAGAAGATCAGCGCCGCGAGGCTGCGCGCGCAGGCTCAGAAGCGCGAGGCGACGGTGAATGAGCTGCGCGCGAAGATTGCTGCAACTAAGAAAGCGTTGCAGGACACCCAGGTCAAGAAGAAGGCGCTCGAGGAGCCGACGACATGACGAAACCGCAGCGCACCATCACGGCCCTACTCGCGTCGACGTCGCTGATGGCGCCGGCGGCTTTCGTCGCCTGGGGCTTCGTGGTCTCGGGCTTCGCGGTCTCGGGCTTCGGCTGCGCGACCCCGCCCAAGCCGCGCGAGCTGGAAACGTTCGAGATCCTGCGCAAGAACCCTGGCGTGCCCGACGCGGCGAAGAAGTCGCCCGACCTGGTCGCGTCCTCGGATCGCCTCGGGACCAAGGCCACCGACGAATGGCAATCGAATGACCTCGAGGAATCGCGGCGCGACGCACTGATGGCGCAGATCAAGCTCAAGACGGCGCTCGCGCTGTCGGAGCAGGATCAGATGAAGGCGCGCATCCAGACGCTCAGCACCCAGCAGGCCGACGCAGAAGAGGAGCTGGCAGGCGCCACCAAGGATCTCGCGAGCGCGACCGAGGCGCTGGAGCTGCGCAAGAAGCTGGGCGAGGCGCAGCGCGCCGCGGCGGCCGATCGCGATCGCCTGTCGCAGGAGATGTCGAGCGAGCAGCAGAAGCTGCAGGCCGAGAAGCAGAAGCTGACGCTCGAGCTGGCGACGCAACAGAAGGTCGCGGCCGCGGAGCTGGCGCTGCGCACCGCCGACACCGTCGACGCCAACAAATACGCTCAGGCGCCGTACAGCGCCGCCACCGATATGCTGGCCAAGGCGCGCGCTGAAGTGAAGAGCGGCGACCTGGTCGGCGCGCAGCTCTCGGCCGAGGTCGCGCGCCAGCACGCCGAGCGCGCGTCGGAGATGGCCAAGCCGGCCTACGAACAGGCGGAGCAGAGCACGCAGAGCCGCGCGCGCGACGAGGCACTCCAGCGCGACGCGACGGCCCTGTCCGGCGTCGCGATCCGCATCGAGCGCATCGGCGACTCCCAGCGGCTGGTGATCTCGGTGCAGGATCTGTTCACGAAGAAGGAGATCGCGCTCGGCCCCGGGCACGAGCCCTTGCTCGATTCACTTGCCTCGCTGATCAACAAGTACCCGAGCTATCCGATCCAGGTGCTCGGCCGCACGGAGTTGCGCGGCAAACCCGGCGAGCTGCTGGCCATGTCGCAGGCACGCGCGCAGTCTGTGTCGACGGCGCTGGCGGCGCGCGGCGTCGATCCGCGGCGCATGACGGTCAGCGCCGACGCGCCCCTCAACGAGCCGAAGACGCCCGCGGCGCGCGGGAAGAGCAACCAGGTCGAGATCGTCTTCCTCTATCACTGAGGAGCTCTCCCCCGCGGCCGCGTGACGCCGCGCCCCCCCACCGCGGAAATGGCGATGCTTGAACGCCGCGATGCTGCGCGTCGTTTTCGTGCGCTCAATCAGTGAGACAAAGTGAGACGGAAGCGCACGTATTTCGAGGGGCCACGGATCGCAAAGGTGAAGGATCTCGACGTCTTGTAAGGATGGACAGGCCTTTTCTTCCTTGATTGCTAGTGCTACCTTCGCACGCGGGCTCGCCCACCCCCGAGTGAATCGCACCTGCTGATTCGGACGAGGTTTTCACGATGCCGACCGTTCGCGAGTACGAGACAGCACTCCAGCGAAACCCCGCCGACACGGAAGCGTTCGTCGCGCTTCGCAAAGCCTACCGACAGGCTCAGAAGCACGACAAGCTGGTCACGCTCTACGAGACCCGCGCGCAGGCGATCGAGGATGGCCCCAAGGCGGCGGAGCTGTTCTACCTGGCCGCGGAGCTGCGCATCGACCAGCTCGGCGACGCCGAGGGGGCCGAGGTCGACCTGGCCAACGCGGTCGACCGCGACGCGAGCCACATCCGCGCGGCCGCGCGTCTCAAGGACATCTACCGTGAGCAGGGACGCACCGCCGACTACATGACGATGCTCGAGATGGAAGCGGCGGCGGTGGCGCGCACGCGCGACCCGGCGCGCATCGCCGAGTTGCAGTCCGAGATGGGGCAGCTGTTCGTGAACCACTTCGCGCGGCTCGAGAAGAGCGTCCGCAACGCGCAGCGCCCCGGCAAGCTCAGCCAGGACAACGTCAAGTCGATCGAGTCGGCACGCAAGATTTACCGCGCGCTCGGCGACTACCGCGCGGTCGTGCGGCTCTACGAGCTGGAGCTGGAGGGGACGACCGAGGCCAAGCGACGCGCTGATCTGCTGCTCGGCCTCGGGCGCGTGCTGGCGGAGAAGCTCGAGGAGCTCGACGCCGCCGCGCAACGCCTCGGCGAGGTGATTCGCCTGCGCCCGCGCGACGAGAAGGCGCTGGAGCTGCTGGCGGCGATCTACTCGAACCCGAACTGGATCGGCGCCGACGGCATGGAGCGCGCGGCCGCGATCCTGTTCCAGATCGCGCGCCGCCGGCAGGAGGCGGGCGACGCCGACAACGCGGTCGCGGCGCTGCGCCGCGCGCTGCAGGCAGTGCCCGGCCACCCCGAATCGTCGGAGCTCCTCGAACGCGTCTACTACGACGGCCGCCGCTATCAAGAGCTGGATCGCTACTACCGCGAGCGCATCTCGGCGGCGACCTCGGAACCGGAGCGCATCGACTTCCTCTACAAGCGCGCGCAGCTGGCCGAAGGCGAGATGGACGACCCGGCGGAGGCGGTGCGCGTCTACGGCGAGATCGCGACCCTGGAGCCGGCGAACGGACCGGCGGCGGCGCGTCTCGTCGAGCTCTTCCTGGCCAGCCATGACTACGCCAAGCTCGCCGAGCTGCGCGAGCGCCAGCTGGGCGCGATCGAAGAGCCGGCCGAGCGCATCCGCATCATGAGCGAGCTCGCGGCGCTGTACCGCGACCGCCTGGGCGATCGCGACCAGTCCGCCGTCTATCTGCACGCGATCTTGCAGCTGGATCCCGAGAACCAGGGCGCGCTCGGCGCCTACGCCGATCATTTCCGCGACAAGGGTGACTGGGGCGCGCTGGCCGACCTGCTCGAGTTCTCGTTCGAACGCGCGCGCGTCCGCGGCGGTTCGCCCGACGATCAGGTGCGCCGGCTCGAGGAGATCGCGATCGTCTCCGAGAAGAACCTTGGCGACGCGGAGCGCGCGCTGCACGCCTGGCGGCGTGTCGAGGAGCTGGCGCCGAGCTACCCGCGCGCGCGCGAGGCGCAGCGCCGCCTGCTGCTCAAGGGCAAGAACTGGGACCGCATGGCGGAGCTGCTCGAACGCGAGGCGGCGCTGCAGGAGGATCCGGCGCAGAAGGCAGAGACGTTGCGGCGCGTGGCGCAGATCCACCGCGAGAAGCTGGGCGACGCCGGCAGGGCCGTCGAGATCTACAAGGGCATCCTGCGCGCCGAGCCGCACGACGCGGTGGCGCTGCGCGCGCTGGTCGAGATCTTCGAGCGCGAGGGCGACTTCGCGGGCCTGGCCAAGATCCTGCGCGAGCAGATCGATCTCACGACGGTGAAGCAGGAGCGCGTGAGCCTGCTGCGCCGCCTGGTCGTGCTCTACGACGAGCGGCTCGGCAGCTTGCCCGAGGCGATCTGGGCCGCGTCGGAGATCCTGCAGACCGTCCCGGGCGATCGCGACACGCTCGCGCGCCTCGAGGCGCTGCTGGAGCGCGCGGGCGACGTGCGCCAGCTGGTGGACGTGCTCGAGCAGCACACCCGGTACGCGGCCAATCCCGACGAGAAGATCCAGCTCGTGCGCCGGGCCGCCGAGCTGGTGCAGAACAAGCTCAACGACCTGCCCGGCGCGGCCGCGCGCTGGGAAGAGATCGCGCGCCTCGATCCCGACGATGCCAAGGCGCTCGACTCGCTGACGGAGATCTACACGACCCTCGAGCGGCACGCCGATCTCGCGCGCGTGCTCGACATGCAGGTCGACCGCGTGGTCGCCGATCCGATGGAGCAGGCGGCGTACCTGCGCCGGTTGGCGGCGCTTGCCGAAGGGCCGCTCAACGACATCCGCCGCGCGCAGCGGTCGTGGGAAAACATCTGCGAGGTCCTGCCGACCGACACCGAGGCGCTGGACGCGCTCTCGCGCATCTACAGCGGCGAGGGCGACTGGGCGACGCTGGTGCGTATCCTCGACAAGCAGATTCCGCTGGCCAAGGATCCCACGCGCGCCGTCGAGCTGGCGCTCTTGCGCGCGCAGATCTTCGACGAGCGGCTGCACAACACCGAAGACGCGGCGCACGCGCTGGAGCAGGTGATCGCCGAGCTGAACCCGCGGAGCTGGGAAGCGCACGAGCGCCTGCGGGCGCTCTACGAAAAGGCCGGCAGCTGGGCGCGGGTGGTCAAGGTCGCCGAGCGGCAGCTGTTCCTGACCGAGGACCCGGCCGAGCGCACGCCGCGCGCCCTGGAGCTGGCGATGCTGTGGCGCGATCGCCTGCGCGACAACAAGAAGGCGACCGCGGCCTTCGAGCGCGTGCTCGAGATCGATCCCGAGAACCTGGATGCGCTGCGCGCGCTGGCGCCGCTCTATCAGTCGGCGCAGAACTTCGAGCGGCTGATCTTCACGCAGGAGAAGCTGCTGGATCAGACCGAGGATCCGGCGGCGCGCCGAACGCTGATCCTCGACATCGCGCGCCTGTGCGAGGACGAGCTGGCGGAGCCGCGCCTGGCGTTCGAGTGGTACAAGCGCGCCTACAACGAGAGCACCGACACCGAGTCGTTGCAGCTGGTCGACCGGGTCGCCGAGAAGCACGGGCTGTTCGAGGATCTGATCCAGATCTACGAGGGCGCGCGCGCGCGCGCGACCGAGGCCATCGAGCAGCTGGCGGCGGCGTTGAAGATCTCGCTCATCTGCGAAGAGAAGCTCGACGACCCGGGGCGCGCCTTCGCGATCTTGCGCGACACGCTGCACGCCGATCCCGCGGGCCGCGAGCTCTTGCCCAATCTCGAGCGGCTCACGGAGCGCACGAAAGACTGGGCCGGGCTGCTCGACGTCTACGCGCGCGTGGCGCGCGCCCGCCCCGAGACGGCGGAGCGCGTCGAGCTCCTGCGCCTGCGCGCCGGCGTGCGCGAGCGCCACATGGACGATCCGACGGGCGCGATGGACGAGTACCTGCGCAGCTTCGCGCTGCAGCCCGAGAACAAGACCACGCAGGACGAAATCCTGCGTCTGGCGCGCATCACCTCGCGCTGGGAGGACGCGCTCAAGGTCCAGGGCCAGCTGTTCGCGATGGCCGAGGATCACGCCGCGAAGCTCGCGGTCGCGCGCAACGCCGCCTACCTCGTCGAGCACGAGGTCAAGGATCCGATCCGCGCTTTCCGAGCGTACCTGAACGCGTTCCGCCTGGCGCCCGACGACGAAGAGATCAGCGGCCACCTCTGGCGGCTGGCGGCGCTCATCGGCCGCTACGAACCCGTGCCCGAGATCTCGAAGAAGGCAGCCGAGCGCCTGGACGCGCTCGACGCCCCCGAGATCGCCGACGAGACCGGCGAGTTCGTGGCCCCGGACGTGGCCCCGGACGTGGCCCCGGGTGTGGCCCCGGAGGGCGACGCGGCCGTCGAGGACGACGCCGACGACGCCGATACCGGCGTGCGCCCCGGCTCTCCGCGCGCCGAGGGCGCGGCGGCGGGTGACGAAGCCTTCTCCGCCGACGCGGAGGCCGAAGACGACGGCGACGGCGACGGCGACGGCGAGGACGACGACGTCGGCGAGGACGTCGATCTCGCCGACGTGGTCGAGGACGAGGCGGCGCTGGCGGTCGAGGAGATCGGCGACGAGGAGATCCTCGACGAGATCGAGGCGCCGCCGCTCGAGGCGGCCGGACCGCCGTCGTTGCCGCCGCCCTCCCCGACCGGCGCGCGCCGCGGCGCTGGTCTGGGCGCCGCGTTCGAGACGCCCTGGGAGGAGCTGGCGCAGGCCTACGAGTCGCTGCCCGCCGACGACCAGAAGACGCGGCACGGATACCTGCTCAAGATCGCGGAGATCTGGGAGCGCGGGCAGCACGACGTCGGCCGCGCGCTGGCGGCGCTCGATCGCGCGTTCAACCTGGATCCGGCGAATATCACGGTGCGCGCCGAGCTGCAGCGCATCGGCCGCGAGTACAACGAGTGGGACCACGTCTCCGACATCTATCTGAGCGCGGTCGACGAGTTCGGTCCCATCGAGAACGCCGTGGCGCTGCACGTGGAGGTGGCGCGCTTCCGCGACGAGCTCGGTCAGATCGACAAGTCGGAGCAGCTCTACAACGCGATCCTGAGCCTCAAATCCGACGACATCACCGCGCTGGATCGTATCGAGCAGATCTACCGATCCCAGGAGCGCTGGGGCGATCTGTCGAACTTGCTCGAGCGCCGCACCAGCGGCCCGACGGAGTCGCTGCCGCACGGGCCCGAGCGGCGCGCCAAGTTCCGCGAGCTGGCCGAGCTCTACGAGACGCGGCTCGAAAAGCCGTACGAAGCAATCGACACGCTCGAGCGCTTCGTCGCCGAGACGGCGTCGGAGGACGACCGCACGCACGGCGAGACGCAAGACGACCATGACGAGGACGATCGCGCGGCGGCGATCGCGGAGCGCATCAGCGCCTACGAATCACTGGTGCGGCTCTACTCGCGCGTCGGCTTGTGGGCCAACGTGGTCGAGAGCCTGCAGCACCAGGCCGACCTGACGCGCAACCGCACCAAGGTGCGCGACCTGCGCCTGCGCATCGCCACGGTCTACGAGAAGGAGCTCGGGCTCGCCGAGCGCGCCGTCGATGCGTACGAAGCGCTGCTCGAGCAGATCCCCGACGATCCCGAGGCGCTGGCCGCGCTCGACCACCTGCACGAGGCACACGGGCACTTCGAGGACCTGCAAGTGATCCTCGGCCGCCGCGCGGCGGCCGCGACCGGCGTCGAGCGGCGGGAGATCGTGCGCCGGCGCGCGAAGATCCTCGAGGAGAAGCTCGGCAACCCGGAAGCGGCGGCGTCGGCGCTGCGCGAGCTGGGCGCCGAGGCGATCGCCGACGACGAGATGGTGGCGGCGCTGATCCGCAACCTCCGCCGCGCAGGATTGGCGCACGAGGCTGCGCGCGTGCTCACGCAGAAGATCGAGATGGAGCGCGCGGCCGGCAACGACGAGCGCACGCGTTCGCGCGTCTCCGACCTGAGCCTGGAGCTGTCGCTGCTCAAGCTCGACGACCTGAACGACGCCAAGGGCGCGCGCGCCGAGGTCGAGGCGGCGTTGTCCGCCGCACCGAACAGCCCGGCGGCGCTGGCGGCGATGGCGCGGCTCTATCTCAAGGAGAACGACTTCTCGGGCTACGCCGAGGCGCGCATCCGCGAGGCCAAGGCGCTCGCCGGCAGGCCGGAGGCGGTCGCCGCGCTGCTCGACGCGGGCCGCGTGTTCCGCGAGCAGATCGGCGCGCCCGACAAGGCGCAGATCTGTTTCGAAGAGGCGCTGAGGGAAGACCCGCGCAACGCCGATGCGCTGCGCTCGCTGTCGGCGCTGCTGGCGTCGCAGGGCGCGTGGGAAGAAGCGAAGACCGTGCTGCTGCGCCAGCTGGAGATCTCCGAGACGCCGGAGACGCGCGCGGCGGTGCTGACCGACCTCGGTCGCGCGGCCTGGGAGGGCTCGGCCGACGCAGCGGCGGCGCAGCGCTACCTGGACGAGGCGCTGAGCCTGGTGCCGGATCACATCCCGGCGGTGATCGCGATCGCCGACATCTACTACAAAGAGAACCTGTGGGAGCAGGCGGAGCGGCGCCTCAGCGAGGCGGTGCGCAAGCTGCGCGGCCAGCCGCAGCAGATGGTGCGGCTCTACCAGCGGCTCGCCGAGGTGCACGAAAAGCTGGGCAAGCTCGAGGAGGCGTACCGCCAGCTGCTCGAGGCCGATCGCATGGGCCCGGGCCAGCTGGTCACCAAGCTGTCGCTGGGCGAGAACCGCTTCCGCGCCGGCAAGTGGCGCGAGGCCGCGCTGCACCTGGCCGGCCTGGCGGATCACCCGGACGCCGCGATCTATCCCGACGAGGTCGCCGACGCGCTGGCGCACGGCGCGCAGTCGGAGATCAAGTTGCGGCGCCCCGAGCGGGCGATCGCCCTGTACGAGGCGGCGCTGCGCCTGCGCAACGGCCACGGCCCGTCGCTGCGCGCGCTCGCCGACCTGGCGCTGGAGCGGGGTGAGAAGCCGCAGGCCGCGATCTACCTGCGGCGCATGGCCGAGGCGTCGAGCGATCGCGCGCAGCGCGCCGATCTGCTGGAGCAGGTCGGCGACCGCTACTTCGAGCTCGGCGATTCGACGCAGGCCCTGGGTGCGTACGAAGAGGCGCTGAAGATCATCGGCACGCCCGCGGAGATGCACGTGCCGCTGCTGGAAAAGGCGCTGAAGCTGCAGCGCGAATCGGGCCACGACGAGGTCGCGGCGCGCACGTCGTCGCTGCTGATCGATCTGGTCAAGGATCCGAAGGAGCGCGCGGCGCGCCGGCGCGAGGCGGCGGTGCTGCTGGCGAAGCGCGGCGAGACCGCCGAGGCCGCGCGCCTCCTGCAGCAGGCGCTGGATGAGCGGCCGCAGGACGAGGACGCGCTGGCCGGCCTGTGCGACGTCTGGCCGGCGCTCGGCAAGGAAGCCGAGCTGGAAAAGGTGCTGCGCAAAACGCTGCCGACGCTGCCGGCGGTCGACGAGGGCCAGGAGGCGATCGAGACGCGCGCGCGGCTCTGGGAATGCCTGGGCCAGCTGCAAGCGAAGCGCGATCCGGCCGCCGCGCTCAGTGCGTACGAGCGAGTCGTCGAGATCCAGCCCTCGCGCGTGAGCGCGCGCCTCGCGCTGAGCGCGCTCTACGGCGACAAGCCCGAGTACGCCGAACCGGCGATCCTGAATCACCGCATGTTGCTGGCGGAGGACATCTCGCGCACCGATTCACTGCGCGCGCTGGGCAACGCCTACGCCCAGCGCGGGTTGACCGACCGCGCGCGCTGTTGCTACGAGGTGCTGTCGCTCTTCGGCGCCGCGCAGGCCGAGGAGCTCGCGTTCCTGGACGCTCACCCGGCGCCGACGTTCCGGTTCAAGGCGGACGATCCCTATGCGTCGTCGATCGACGCCAACGATCGCAAGTCGCACCTGGCGCCGCCCGAGGCGACGCTGATGGGCGAGATCTTC
>CAZNCQ010000184.1:0-14227 GCA_964571275.1 uncultured Myxococcales bacterium | reverse complement strand
AGGACCTCAGACCTTGCCCAACTTACGTCGCGAACCACTGGGACAGGAGACTAGGTTGGAGCCGCGCTTGGCGCAACGACGCAACGGCCGGCTTGCGTCGGCGTGGCCGACGGCGGGGCCGAGGGCGCAACGGTTGGCTTGAACGAAGGCGCGCTCCTGGCGGCGCGGGCCGTGCCGGGCTTCAAGACCATACCCACGGCCTGCACCACCGGCAGCGCCAGGATCACCGGAGCGACCCAGGTCACGAGCGATTCGCGGCGCGTGATCGGCGCGGAGAAAACCGGTGAGGACGAAGCTCCGGATGTGAGCTTGCCGGCATCGGAGCCTTGCCGCTCGAGCTCCGCTTTGAGCGCCTCGATCTCGGCGATGAGCTCTTCTCTCGTCTTCACGTCGTTCCTCTCACTCAAGCGCCACTTTAGCCCGGAGCCACCGTCGGCGGCGCCGCGCTCGGTGCCACGACGCAACGGCCAGCTTGCGTCGGCGCGGCCGACGGCGTGGCCGATGGCGCAACGGTCTTCTTCACTGACGGTGCCGGCGACGGTGCCTTGGTAGCCGCGGCGTGGGCGGTGCCGGGCTTCAAGACCATCCCCACCGCTTGCACGACCGGAAGCGCCAGAATCACGGGAGCGACCCAGCTCACCAGCGACTCGCGGCGGGTGATCGGCGCCGAGAAGACGGGTGAGGACGACCTCGCCAATGCGGCCTTGCCGCCATCGGCGCTTCGCTGACCGAGCTCTTCTTTTAGCGCCTCGAACTCCGCGAGGAGCTGCTCTCGGGTCTTCGCATCGTTCCCATCACCCAATAAACCACCCCTGCTCCGAGCATACAGGGGCACCCGGATACAGTCGAGCGCCGCCGCTCGACATCGACGTGTCCGGTGAGGCCTACATGTCGACGAATTCTGGCGAACTCGTCGTCAGGGCCTCGCCGGCTCATCTTCTGTACGCCTCTGGCGGGATCTCATAGTCATAGAGATTCTCCACGAAATCCTTGAAGCAGTGCGCTTTCGGATGGGCGAGGCACAGATAGAATTCGGCCGCGACGCGGTTGTCTCGGTTCCGCTCCCAGTACTCGTACCCGTCGGGGAGCCTCTTGATGTAGTCGCTGGTGGCCCACCAGAAATTGCCGCTGTAGTGGCTCTCCTCGGACTGAAGCTCCACCCCGCAGGTGTCGTGCTCGTTCAGCGCTACAACGCAGTCCTCCCACCTCTCCAGGTTGAAGTATTCCATGTAAACGCGCCATGCATTGGCGGCACCTTGCCGCGGCGTCGCGAACAACGACGCCCCCTTGGTATGCAGGTAGTAGCAGAGGAATGCCTCGCCATCTCCTTGCGCTTGCCGCCAGACACGGGCCAGGGTCGGGAACTCGTAGTCCTCGACAGTATCTGTCGTGAACACGTCGAACTTGGGATCATCCAGGATCGGGATGTTCAAGTCGTGCCGTCGACTCGCGCCGCCGATGAATCCGACGATTATTTTTTCACTCGCGCCATAGAGCCCGGACCTCTTCAACGTCGCATATTGTTCTGCGATGATCCGAAGCCAGTCCCCCACCGCGCCAATGTGCCAGAAGCCTATGATCTTTCGCGCCGGCCCGAACCCGATGACGGGCTTCGTCCAGAGCGGCGCTCCTTCCCGCTGAGTCATTGCCAGACCGAAGCCACGAGCCCTGACGCCTCGGCCTGAGCGAACGTGAGACAACGGGCCCAGTCGGACTCCGAGTGGATGGTCACCGGGTCAGGATTGGCGCCGGTGAAGACGTCGGGATGAGCGCGTTTGTTTCGGAAATCGAAGCCCGAGAAGATCTCGTAGTCATGCAAGGAGCGAGCATTGCCCAGGCTGAACGGACCGAGAGCGTGTCCCTCGCCGCCATAAACCAGGCGGCGCAAGCGCTCCAGCGCGACGGAGCTCCTCCGCTGAATGACCGCCTCGCCATGCTCCCAGTGGCGCCGCGGTGGCGCGTGCCGATGTAGCATGTGCCAGGCCACCACCTCGCTGGGCAGAAAGAGCTCATAGCCCCAGGTGAAGCTGCGGACGGTGATACTGAACTCCTCGCCCCAGTAGTAGTGGTCCGGGTCCTGGGGAACCTCAACGTTCCATTGCCCGCGGCTGAAGGCGAAGTTGCCGTTCACGAAGCGGGTCCTTCCCGGCAGCTGCTGGTTGGGCTTGCCGAAGTCGAACCAGGGCGCCCACCCACCGTCCTCGGACCAGCTGCTGACCCTCGTCGTCGGCACGCCCATCGCGAACTCGCGCTGCAGCTCTCCGTCGTCGTCGTAGTGAAACAGCGGCGCGTTCATGGTGATGATCGGCTTCGGGGCGGGCAAGGCCTCCAGCATCTCGATCAGCCGGGTGTCCCAGTCTGGTTCGAACTTCGTGTGCGAATCGACTTGCAACGTGTAGGCCTCGCCGCGCCACAACGATTGCGCGAGGTTGCGAGCCCATGGTCCTCCCTGACTCTCCTGCACGGTGCGATCGATGAAACGGAAGCGAGGATCGGCTCGAAAACGCTCGACGTCGATGCGCGCCTGCGGGTCATGTTGCCAGCAAATTCCAAAGCGCAGGCTGTCCGGCCGGCGCGCCATCGCGCTGCAATCGTCCAGCGTGCGGGGCAGCTCGGGATCGGCGTAAGACGCGATCGCGACGAAGATGAAGTTGTCGCCGCGCGGCTTCAGTGCAGCACCTTGGTGGCGGCGCGCAGCGCTTGAGCGATGACGTCGTCCATGTCGTAGTACTTGTACTCCGCGAGCCGGCCACCAAAAATGACCTTGGGTTCGCGGGCCGCGAGCGTCTGATACCGCGCGAGCAACTCGAGATCGTCGGCTAGCCGCACGGGATAGTAGGGCTTCAGCGGATCGAAGCACGAATACTCGCGAATGATGACCGTTCGTGCGGCGGTGAGCTTCCGCTCGCGATAAAAATGCTTCGGCTCGACGATTCTCGTGTAGGGGACATCGAGATCGGCGAAGTTCATGACGCTGGTTCCCTGGTAGTCCGGAACATCGAGAGGCTCGGTCTCGAAGCGAACCGAGCCCCAGCGGAGCCGCCCGTAGCAGCAGTCAAAGTACTCGTCGACGGGGCCGGTGTAGACGAGCGCGTTACAGCGCGCGCGCCAGTGATCCTTGTCGCCGATGAAATCCGTGTCGAGCTCGACCGGGATGTCTTTCAGGAGACCGTCGAAGATCGCCGTGTAGCCTTTCAAGGGCATTCCCTGGTAGGCGTCATCGTAGTAGGAGTCGTAGTACGACTGCCTGATCGGAATTCTCGTGATCAGATCGGCCGGTAGCTTGGTCAGATCGGTCTTCCACTGTTTTGTCGAATAGCCCTTGAAGAACGCGTCGTACAGGTCGACGCCCACGAGAGAGATGGCCTTTTCCTCGAAGTTCTTCGGCTGCAAATCGACCGGCACGCGTTGCTGGATGAAGGCGCCGACCTCCGACGGCTTGAGATTGACTCCATAGAACGCGTTGATGGTGCCCAGGTTGATGGGCAGCGCATAGACCTTGTTCTTGTGGGTCGTGAGAGGACGGTGCTGGTAGCGGTTGAACTCGGTGAAGCGATGCAGGTAGGTCCAGATCGCCTGTGAATCCGTGTGAAAGATATGAGGTCCGTAAAGAGGCACGGTGATTCCGCTGTCCTCGAATTCATAGGTGTAGCAATTCCCACCGATGTGGTGGCGCTTCTCGAGGACCAGGACGCTCTTGCCGGCGTCCTTGACCTCGCGAGCGAACACCGAGCCGAAGAGGCCGGCGCCCACGACGATGTAGTCGTAGATCATCGAGTCACAGCCTGACCACCTTGTCGAGCAGCGCCTGATTCTTGCAGACCACGCCAAGGCCATGTGAATGCGTGAAATTGAACTTCGGCAACTGGATCTCATCGTAGAACCGGCCGACGTCGTCCGGGAACGACATCGTGTCGTGCATCAAGATGACGCCGTCGTCTCTCACGAACCTGGCCCAGTGCGCGAAGTCTTGCTTCACGGAGGCATAGTCGTGCTCGCCATCGATGTGCAGGACGTCGATCGGCCGGGTCCAGGACTTCGCCGCGTCGGTGAAGTCGGCTTTGATCAAGACGACGTTCCCCAGATCCAGCTTCGCCCGCTCATCGAGCACGTGCTGGTAGGTTGTCCTGTCGCCCGCGTATTTGTCGTCCTGGAACCAGTCGACGCCATACACGGTGCCGATGTTGGGCAACGCAAAAGCGAAGACGGAGAACCCCCAGTCCACCCCGAGCTCGACGATGACCGCCGGCTTCAGGAATTCGACCAGCTTGACCGCGAAGTCTTCATGCCCTCTCCAGGCTGAAATGATGTGCTGGAGTCGTGCGGTCGTGGGACGGGGCCTGGTCCACCGCTCGGCCTGCGCCCGTGCCTCCGAAAAGCTTTGCGCGGTTTGCGCGCGACCCCGGGGCACCGCGGGTGTCAGCGCGGGTGTCCGGAAGAGGTCTGCCTCCTCGACGCGCAGGATCTCGTATCCGCGCTGGTCGAGGAACCGTTCGCGGCCTTGTATGTCGTCGCCGGGCGAGAAAAAGTCCCGCCGAAGAGCCTCCGACTCGAGCAGGAGATCGACGTTCAGGATCCCGTACGAGAAGACGAAGCCGCGGGTGAAGCGCGCGTCGAGCGCCAGCAACGGCTTCTTGTGGACCGGCAGGCGTGCGATCATTTTCGTCAGCCGCTCGACGGCGTCGGGCCTGAGCCCTTCGCGGGACGACAGCGTATATTTTTCGCCCCGGTAAGGACGACTTCCGCTGTTGACGAACACGCGATCCGGACATTCATAGCCCGAGAGCCGGGAGACGTGGTCGTCTATCTCCGGGAGAAAGCGGTCGTACTGATGGACGGCGTACGAGATGTTGCCGTCGTCGTCCAGCACCCAACCTTCGTGATCGCGATAGAGCTTGAGCCGCCCTTGCTCGGTTCGCGGAATGAAGGCGATGCGCGCTTCATCCTCGGCGGCGATGACGCGCGTCTCTCGCAGCAGGTCGAGCTCGGTGAAGCCACAATTGTTGACGATGCTCTGGCCGGCCGGGACGATCGTCACGCGGCCGCAGTGACCGAGACGTCCCGTGTGTCCGAGATAGTTCAAGGTGCCTTGGTCGGCAAAGGCGAAGTTCTGCTCGGTCGTCACCTCGGACAGCGCATCGAGCATCTTTGTGATGGCCTGTTTGCGGCCGATGATCGCGCCCGAGTTCAAGATGACCTTGTCCGCAATCGCGTCGGCCGCCGCCTTGCCGAACGGCTCTGCGACCCAGGCGTAGTTCATCCCATTCGGATGGTTGCCGACAGTGAGGAGCTGAAACTCCGACATCAAGTACAGGTCCCAGTCCCGCATCACGCGCTCCGCGTCGACAAACGGGTCGCGTTGAAAGAACGCATCCCGAAAGTCCATCAGCAGGGCAAAGCGAAACTCCAGTCGATGCAGCCACTTCCTGTACTGCGCAAAACGGTACCCATTGACGACCTTGTTGGCGGGCGTGATCGGCGGGACGACGAAGTAGTTGACCGCGTTCTCGAGTAGATACCGCTTTACGGGCTCGTACTCGGGACCGTCCGATATGCCCAGAAAGACCGGGCAGGTTGCCCCGGTCCTGCGCAACGTGGAGATGAACTGGCGGTACTGACCGACGTCCGTGTATCCGGTCGCGATGGAGACGATGATGTCGAGCTGTGAGGCTTGGGTCCTCGACCGAGTCACGCTCGGGCTCGTGGACTCGAGCTCACGGATGATGGCGCTGATGCGATCGATCGAGCGGTGATGGCTCAAGACGAACGCTCGTCCCTGGGCCCCGATTCGCTGTCTCTCCTCGTCGTCGCCGAGATAGTGGACGATCTTCCGTTCGAGGGCCTCCATCCCTTGATCGGTCAGATCGTAAAAGACCAGATGCTCCCCATCGACGAGGGGATCCTTGAAAGGGGTGTACATCCGGTCGACGAAGACCAGGGCGCCCGAGGCCAGCGCCTCCCAGAGTCTGGAATCGCCTTCCCACGGATCCGGATTGGCGTGGAGGATGATCTTGCTGTCATAGAGGCATTGTTTGTATCTCGGGTCGATGCCCGAGCGTCCCACGGGACCGCACTCGGTGACGGCTCCGATCTGCATCGACAGGCCGCGATGGGTGGCCGCGAGCCGCTTGGCGAATCGCAACACCCGTCCCCTGGCCAGCTCGTAACAAGGGGCGCCGATCACGCCATCTTCAAATAGACAGGAGACGTCGAGGCTCCGCCGATGGTCGGCGCCGGCGGGCGGCTCACACATGTCGTTGGCGACACAGTACGCCGTCGGCTGGATGGCGAGACCGCCATAGCTCATCACCTGCCCGTTCTCTCGGTCGACACAGCTGCGCTTGAAGTAGAGACGCCACCTGAAGTCGTCGGCGTCGAGGATCGTGTCGGGTCCATCGCCGTAGTCGAGCATGATGGTCTTCTCTTTGTACTTGTTCTTAATGGGCTCAAACTGGACGTGGAGCGGGTTGTGGGCGACCAAGTGGTTCTGGCAAAAGATGACGTGGTCCGCGATGTCCGGACGATCGACCAACGTCACTTGCGGGTGAGCCAGGAGCCCCTCGTGGGTGAGCCTCACCTCGACGCTCGCGGACTCGGGGTCATCGAACAGCGGAAAGTAGATCTTGTACGTGCGTGGCTCCGAAAACTCCGCGCGTTGAACGATGTTCATCATGGTTTGGGTTTCTCGCTCGCAGTTGCCAGAGAAGGGCGCGTTCGCGTCGATGAAGTCCTCGTTCGCATAGATCACGTAGACGCTGCACAGCGCGTTCTTCAAGACCAGCACGCTGTTCTCTTCAGGAACAGGCCCTCGCAGCTTGACCAGGACGAAGAACAGCCCGGATACGTTGCTGTACCGCTGCGCAAGGAACGCGCTGAAGCTCGTGAACTCGTCCAGCAGGTCCGTCTTCCGTCGCGCGTAGTCCTCGATGCCCATGACGGGATGAATATAGAGACAGACCTTCTTTCTGCCCTGGGTGAGCACGTCGGTCAGTCTTCGGATTCTCCTCGTGAAGCCGGCGTAATCCTCCGACCCGGACAGGTCATGATGGGTCAAGGCCAGCTGTAAGTGATAGGTCGAGCTGCCGATCAGATCCTGTCCGGCGACCGGTCGGTTCGCCTCTTCATAGTGTCGATTGACGCTGGGCCATTCGGTGAGGATCTCCTGCACCACGCCGTCAGTGATGTTGACCGTCGTGGTCTGGACCGTTGTGTAGTTGCGAACGTTCAGGAACTCCTTGAAGTCGGTGTCGAGGCAGTCCTTGATCACGGCCAGCTTGGAGACGACGCTGTCAAAAGGGAGTGATTCGGCCGCGAGCTGACAACGATCCAGGATCGCCGCCGCCGAGCACCGGTGGCCGAGGGCTATGAATATCGTGGTGCTAGCGGGCATGGGGACGAGCCGGTTGAAAGGCCCGGGATGGGATCGCGCGAGCCATGAGGACGGAGTATCCGCCCGTCACCTGCGCGCGTCGAGAACGGGACCGGCTCGGCCCACGTCGAACGACGTCAGCCCACGTGAGTCTTCCCCCCACCCGGCGACCGATGATGCAGCGCCGGGCGATAGGCGTTTCCGAAGCGGGGTAGACTGCGCCGATGGTTTTTCCCGCTGGAATGGATGAATACAGTAGGAACCAGACAGTCGACACGTGCTTGCTGCAGCGAGTTCGTCAGGCGATCCTCGGCGCCGAGCTCATCGATTGGGCCGACACCAACTTCGCCTCGTTGTTGGAGCTACTTGACGTGATTCATCTCGAGGACGCCTCCCAGATGAAGGATGGAGCGATCTATGTCAGCGACCTCGCCAACATGGTCCGCTGGCATGAGCGACGCCGAACGTCCCACGTCCTCATGACGTCGCTCGACGAGAACTGGGGCGCGTTCTCGTCGGACGTTCCAAACCGCACCTACCCTCAGGGCAACTGGGACGACCGCGTGATCGCCGGAGGCCGCACTCCGGAAGCGGTGCGACAGTACCTGGACGACCCCGCGGTGAGAGCGGTCGTGACGCCGCAACATACGGCGTTCTGGCATCCCAGAATCCTGTCGCTCCCGATCGGCATCCACAACCCGCAGATATTGATCGATCACCTCGACGACACGGACGGCGAAAAGAGACAGGACCTGCTGATAAACAACAACGCCTGGGTGGGCGGCGATCGGGAACGGATCAACGACCGGGTGATTGCGAACTTTGGCGGGCGCCTGCGCAATACCTATGGACTCTCTCAAGCCTCATTCTATGAGTCGGTCATCCACTCCAAATTCGTTCTTTGTCCGTCGGGCATGGGCATGGACACGCATCGCCTCTGGGAGACCCTGATCCTCGGATCGATTCCCGTCGTGGAATACTCGCCGGGTTGGGATGCGGTGCTCGATGATCTGCCCACCCTGTTCGTTGCGGACTTTGACGAAGTGACGCCCGAGCTGCTCGCAACGGAGTATCCGAAGATTGTGTCTCGCTGCGCGCGCTATGACTATCGCAAGTTGACGAAGGAGTGGTGGGTCAAGGGTATCAAGAGTCTCCTGAACGCCCGGGAGCCCGTCTTGGGACGGGTGACCGCACCTGTTTCTTCGACGCCGGTCGCCCTCCGCCATGCATCGGGGAGGTGGATCGCTCCGGTGGTTCTCACAGTCCCGGCCGCGCGAACGGCCACGGCATCGAGGCCCATGAAGTCCGGCACGGTCCGCGCCGTCCCGCCCCACATGAACCTGTTCGTCGTGTTCCACGACCGGGTCGACCCGGATATGTTCGACGAGTTGGATGAGACCGAAAGGCAGTGCTTCACGCTTTACGGCGTGAAGAACAGGCAGGCATCGCCGCCGCTCAGAACGGTCTATGAGCAGGAGCTTCCGGTGTACAACCCGAGACTGCAGGCGAACAAATACAACGAGGGGAGCGCGCTATACCACGTTCACGCCAACGGTCTGGCCGGTGACTCTGGATACGTTGGTTTTTTTCATTACGACATGAAGTTCTGCAAGGGCGCGATCACTGCCGTGAAGAACACTATCCTGCGTAGCCCCAATACAGAGCACGTTTTCGCCACATCCCTGTTTACGCACACGCCGTTTGTAGGGGGACAGACGTCGATTGTGACCGACTATCCCGAGCACGACCTGGTCGGCGGGCTGAAGAGCTACAACGACTATTTCGGAACCAGCTTCTCCTCCGACGTCTTGGTCACGACCAAGATGCTCATGCGCAATGCGTTCATCGTGTCCACGCAGCTCTACAAAAAGATGATGGACTGGATGAAGTCGTACTTCGTCGACGACATATCCGACCACTTGTACGAACCGGTGGACGACGACTACTTCAACCCGGGGCACGTCATCGAGGCGTTGACCGGAATGTTCCTGGCCCTCGAGGTCGCACAGAACGCCGTGTACCGGCGCATACACATTCATCTCGAAACGGGCCACGATCCCGGCTTTCCGAACGATACGACCCACGCCTGACGTAACGTCTACCTATGCATTCGCTGGGCGAGCGACGGCGACGGGGCCCGGGCCACGTCGAGCGCGCGCAGAAGGGCCTCGCGGAAGAGCCCGGGCTCCTCGTAGTAGGGCATGTGCGCGCTGTCCTCGAACCACACGAACGACTTGCCTCGAGGCGCGTCGAGACCGGCGGCGTAGCGAGCCACCACCTCGGGGTTTGTCCCGACGTCCTTGCGACCCTGGAAGAATGCGATCGGGACCTGGATGCGCGGGACGGCCGTGCGCAGGTCGAAGTGGTTGACCGGGGCCAGCATGAGCTCGAGCGTTCTGTTGATCGCGCCCAGGATCGGCACGCGTTCACGGACCGCGTAGTGCGGCGAGCGCAGGACCCTCGAGGCGGTGTCCCACATCAAACCGAAGTAGCCGCGACGCCGGTTGATGCCCCCGTACGCGGCGACCCAGCGCGCCCGGGTCAGAAACTTCTCCGCCGTGTCGTGCGGCGGCTCGCCGATGGCCTCGAGCTGCCGAAGGGCGCGCCGGGCGCCGCGACGCGCCGCCTCGTTGCGCGCGAAGGCGTGAGCGTAGCGCTCGCTCTCGCCCCAATCGACGTCGAGGCCGACCACGACGAGGTGCCCGATGCGCGCCGGAGCTTGCGCCGCCGCCATCGTGGCGAACGTCCCGCCGATCGAGAGGCCGAGGATGTCCACCCGATCGACGCTCAGGCGCGCGCACAGGGTATCGACCATGGCGCGCACGTCGGCCACGCTCTGCGCGAGGTTGATGGTCGACGGGTCGGCGCGAAACGACTTCCCGGTGCCGCGCTGGTCCCAGTAGGCGACGACGCCTTCCGACTCCAGCTGCAGTTTCTGCTCGAACACCTGCGCGTCCTGGATCAGCGGAAAGCCGGGCCCCTGTTGCACGATCAGCAGCACCCGCCGCGCGGCGAGGTTGCCGCGCAGGAGCACCCATTGCGTGAAGCCGTTGATGTCGAACGATTCGAGAGAGTCGATGTGTCGTGTGGTCATGGTGTGCCCTCCTGTGAGGCGACTGCGCCCGCGGCGCGCTTGTGCGACATGGTGATCCGAACATCCGGTAGCGAATCGACGAACGCCCCGCCGAGCACCGTCGCGGCGGCGTGAGCGCCCGCAGTCGGCGCGCGGCGAATCACCGCGACGGCGCGCGCGGCGGCCGCCGCCGTGAACGCGAATCCTTCGCCGGTCTCGAGACAGGCTTCGGCCTTCTCGCCGCGCGCGTTCGTCGCGCACGCCCACGCCTGACAGTGGGCGTCTCCGCCCGCTCCCTCGCGGACGGAGCCGACGGCCCTGCGAATCGCCCCGATCCAGAGCAGCCGTCTCAGGATCGCGATCCCCGCGCGCTGCAGAAGGCCTCCCGACAGCGCCGTGCCGTAAACGACGATGTCCGGGATGTGCGTATCCATCCATGCCGCTTCCAGGTCGCCGGTTGGTATCGGCGACGCGCGGCGGCCGCGATCGGCGAACGGGATCTCGCGTCCGCCCGCGCCGAGCGGATGTTCGACGAGTCGACCCCCGCGTCGAACCCGGCCTCCCATCCGGACCGCCGCGAGCCCACTCTGACCGGTGGCGGCGCCGGCGTGGGTCGACGCGATGTGCAGCGCGCACTCGAGCCGGTTCGCGTCCGGCACCTCGGCGACCACGCGCTTCACCAGCGAACCGGTCGCGATGGTCCCGAAACCGATGCCCGGAACGATCGCGACGCCCCGTTCGCGTGCCCGTGCGTCGCGCTCCTCGGCCGCGCGAAACACCGGCAGCTCGTTGTCGAGGTCGGTGAAGTGCGTCCGCGCCTCGATGCAGGCGTCCATCATCGGCTGCGCCAGACCGTCGAACGGCCCGGCCGCCAGCAGCACGAGCTCGACGCCACGTAGCGCGGCGACGGTCGCGGCGTGGTCGCCGAGGTCGAACGCCAGCCAGGGCAGCCCCAGCTCCTCGGCCACGCGCCGGACTTTCTCCGCGGATCGACCCGCCAGGAGCGGCCGCTCGCCAAGAGCGATCGCCTCCCGCGCGACCAGTCGCCCCGCGTACCCGTTTGCTCCATAGATCATCCATCCGCTCTTCATCGTCACGGCGTCCCTCCTGACGAGGGAATCTGCAGCATCCGAATTCGGATGAAAATCGACTAAATTTCGATGTTATCATCCGTAAGTGGATATCCCATGGGACGACGTCCGGATCTTCCTCGCGGTGGCGGAAGCGGGCAGCGTCAGCGGCGCCGCCCGGCAGCTCAAGCTCGGTCAGCCCACGATCAGCCGCCGGCTGGCGGAGATGGAGCAGGATATCGGCGCGCGCTTGTTCGCCCGCGGCGTCGGCGGCGCGACGCTCACCAGCGCCGGCGAGCGGCTGCTCGGACCGGCGAAGAACATGGCCGAGTGGGCGGGCGAGGTGGCGCGCGCCGCGGAAGCAGACGAGGCCGCGCCGCAGGGGTTGGTGCGCATCACCGCCTCGCCGTACGTCTGCTTCGACTTCGTGGCGCCGTTCGCGGCGTGGGTGTCGTCTCGGCATCCGTCGATCCGGATCGAGGTTCTGTCGACCACGAAGTACGTCGACATGGCGCGCGGCGAGGCAGACCTCGCGCTGCGGCTCCGCCGGCCGCAAGGCAAGGACCTCGAGGTGCTCACCGAGGTCGAGTACGAGAACGCCGCGTGGGTCTCGAACGCCCTGGCGAAGAAGCTACCGAAACATCCTCGGCCGCGCGACGTGCCGTGGGTCGGGTGGGCGCCGCCGTTCGAGGAGCTACCGCCGCAGCCGATGCTCGAGTCGATCATTCCGGGGTTCGTCCCGGCCTTCACCTCGGACAACTTCCTGGTCAACCTCGCCGCCGCCGAGGCCGGCGCTGGCGCGATCGTGCTCGGCCGCGTGACCCATCGATTCTCCCGGGCGCGTGGCATCGTCCCGATCGATCTGGACATGGGTCCCGCGAAGCGCGGCCTGCTGTGCCTCGTGTGCGCGAAGTCGGCGCTCGACATCCCGCGCGTGCGCCTGGTCGCAGACCTGCTGCGGGAGCAGGTCAAGGGCATCCGCCCGTGTTGAGGACCGGCGAGCTGCTAGGGTTGTGGAATGGCTGCTCCACGACTCGCGAGGATGGCGCGACAGCTGCCCCTCCGGCCCGATGGGACGTTGCGGCTCATGGTGGTGGCGGACACGCACTCGCAGCCTCACCCGCAGGCAGCCGAGCACCTGGCGGCCCGCGCGCCTGACGCGATCCTGCACGCAGGCGACATCGGAGATCTCGCGGTGCTCGATCAGCTCGCGCGCATCGCACCCGTGCATGCCATTCGCGGCAACATCGACGTCCACGCGCCCGACCTGCCGGACGTGCTCACGCTCGATCTCGTGCGCGGCACCGAAGACGCGCAGCCGCTGCTGCGGATGCTTCTGGTTCACATCGGCGTTCACGGCCCCAAGCTGCGCGCCGAGGTGGCCGGGATGGCACGAGCGCACGGGGCGCAGGTCGTGGTGTGCGGGCACTCGCACGTGCCATTTCTCGGGCGCGACCGCGGGCTCACGGTCTTCAACCCCGGATCGATCGGGCCGCGGCGGTTTCACCTGCCCATCGTCTTCGGCACCATCGACGTGACTCCCGCGGGATTGCGGCTCGCTCACGTGGACTGCGAGACTGGAGCGCCCTGGACCCCACCCTAGGGGCCAGGTCTGCTCGCGACCGACATCAGCGCGGACGGGACTTCTGACGGCGCCCGTTCTTGGGAATCAGCAGGCGCATCGCCTTGGAAAACGCCTTCGCGGACTTGCTGTCATCCTTTGACATCCATGTTTTAGCCATCGGATGAGGGTGCGCGTTCCGGACCGATAACGCCACCTTTATGTTTCCATCCGACACGCCGAAACGCGCGCGAGCCCGAGCGCAATTGCAACGCGCTCGGCCACGCAGGTTACCGTCGCCCGTGCGTGCGTGCGCGCGGGGACGCACAGATCACTCGACGGCGTCGAGGTCGACCGAACCGCAGTCATCGCGAGCCCACTTTGTCCTCCCCGCAATTTGATCGCCACCATTGCAGCCGCACCGCAAACCTCGCGCGGGTTTTCTGAATCGCTGATTGGGCGGCCACTCAATCACCGCGCATGACGCGGCGTTTGTCACCGGTACGCTTCGTGCTCCAAGAGGCCTCGTTCCCAAGGCCCGCTTCGTTGTGAAGGAGCATCCATGGACCCACAATCACCGCGCCGTGCTCGCTCACCTCTTTCTACAATCTTCATTGCCTCGTTGTTGGCGGCTGGCGTCTCTTGCGGCGGACCCCAACCCGAAGACTTCGTTGAAGAGAGCGCCGCAATCAGCGGGTGCGCGATCCCCTCGTACGTGGCTGCGACGCCGACACCGGTTGGCTGGGCGTCGATGAACGGCGGAACGACGGGCGGTGGCGCGGCTACACCCATCCTCGTCACGACGCTCGCGCAATTCAACACCGCCGCAAAAGGCACGACGGCCGCCGTGATCTACGTGAGCGGCAAGCTGGCGCAAGGCAAGGCGACCATTGGCTCGAACAAGACGATCATCGGGTGCTCGGGCACCAGCCCTTCGTTGAACGGCCACGTCGGCATGTCGGGCTCGGTGAACGTCATCATTCGCAACCTCGCGATCGTGGGCTACAACTGTGCGCTTCCCGACGTCGACATCGCGAACGGCGGCCAGTGCCAGAACGGCTCGGACGCCGTCACCGTCGAGAAATCGGCGCGCAACCTGTGGTTCGATCACGACGCGATCTCGGACGGCTCCGACGGCAACCTCGACATCACGC
>CAZNCQ010000183.1:0-14566 GCA_964571275.1 uncultured Myxococcales bacterium | reverse complement strand
ACGACAAGGGCGCGCTCAAGGAGCAGGAGCAGCAGAAGACCAAGACGTACAAGGCCGCGCTCTCCTTCCTGCCCAAGGACCACGTCTTCATCTCTCCCAAGCTGAAAGCGTGATGTAGAGCAACCCAGGAAGTGGGAAAGAGCAGAGAAGACATGGCGCACTGAGCCGTGGCGCCTTCGCGCAGACACAAATAGCGCGCGAGGGACGGCGGCGTGTTGGCCCCATGCAACACAGGGCGATCGGCGACCGGGCTCTCCATTCATCGAACCATCGACGAAGGAGCTCAAATGGAAACGCCGGTCCGCAGGGGGTGGTGTGCCGCATTTTGCGGCGTGGTCGTGATTGGTCTTGGTTGTAGCGCAGAGCCGGACAGCGGCGCCGAAGCCGTCGCCCTGGTGAAGTCAGAGCTGATCTCGGGCGCCAGCGGCGTCGGCACCATCGACGTCTCGAGCGTCAGCGCCGACTGGAACACCACCGCGTGGCAGTCGGAGTCGGTGGGCGTCTCCGTCGGCTTCTGGCAGTACGTCGCCTACAACGCCGAAGACACCAACCCCGCTCACGTCCAGTACATCACCACGTCGACGCTGGATTCATCGGGCCGACCGTTCGTCGACCGTGTCGTTTGCCCGGGGGCGAGCAACATCGGCACCAACTTCGAAGATCCCAACGAGGACGACGACTACGTCGACGCTCATCTTCTTCCCGCGACCCCCGACAGCGTGGGCTTGCCGATCAACTGGGGTGATCCCGCGATGTACGGGTTCGACGGCTACGTCTGGGTGTCGTCGCTGCGGGTGCCGAGCGATCGCATCAAGGCGGTGAGTAACTACACCGTGAACGGGGCGAAGTGTTTGCGCACCAGCGACGCGCCGGGCAGCCCCTACGCGGTCAGTATCTCGAGCGCCCTCGCGGGCGCCTGCGTCTTCGCCGCGCACGAAGCCGTCGACCCGGCGCCGTTCGTGACCGCGCACTGCTTCCGCCGCCAGAACGGCGTCGACTCCGCCAGCGGCAATCACTTCTTCGACGGCGGCGATCTCTTCCCCTGGGGCGAGGATTCGGACAATTCCCTCTTTGCCTCCTACTGGGACACCGTCACCAACACGCTGGCGATGTACCGGCACTACCTCGAGACGCCGATCGACACCGGCTGGGCGCCGGTGCCGGGCGACACGGGCGTGCACATCGTGGGGCACCCGCTGCTGGCCTCGAACGACGACTCGCTGTTCATCCTCGCGCCCAGCGGCGGGACGAACCTCAGCGTCTGGAAGTACAGCGGGGGAGGCTTCTCCGCCGGGACGGTCGTCGCGACCGATCTCTACCAGGGCGAGGTCGAATTGAAAGACAACGTGACCGAGGTGCGTGGGGTCAACTTCGCGATGCAATACATCTGGAACGGCACGCCAGCCCGCCTCGCGGTCGTCTATCAAAGCCGCTCCGGCTCGGGCGTACGGACCACCTTGAAGCTCCTGCTCTGCGATCCGGTGACCCTGGCGTGCACCAACCCGGTCGTGCTCGGCAACTCGACGTACGACGCGTTCATGCCCGCGCTCGCCATCGGTCCCAACAAGACCGGCAGTCACTACGTGAACGTGCTGTCGTACTGGTCGAACCAGACCACCTCCGGCGCCAACACCGTGCTTCGTTACATGACCTACACGACCACCGGCTCCTCGACGAGCTCAGTCTCCATCACCGCCAGCCAGCGCGACTGTCCGGCCGACGGCGTGGGCTACTGGGGCGACTACGACAAGATGTGGTCGACCAGCACCGTGTTCTCGCGCGGCATCACCGACTCGACCGACAAGACCTGCGACACCACCAGCCGCGCCAACCTCGACTTCAAGCCGCAGGACCAGCACGTCGCCGTCGTGAACTTTCAAGTTCCGTAGGTCGCGACTACTGCCCGATGTGCAGGTGCACCATCGGGATGACCCCGGCACCGAGCAGGAGGCCGAGCACGCCGACGATCACCGAGACCAGCGCGGTGATCGTCGAGCGGTTCACCAGGCGCTCGGCCAGCGTCTCGCGCTCCTTGCGCGGGCGCACGAAGACTTGAAGGACGCCGGTGGCGATGAGGATGACGCTGCAGATCGCGAAGAACTTGGGCAGGAACGCGGCGGCGGGCGACACTAGCGGCTCCCCCGCGCCAGGCTCGCCAGGAGCTCCATGAGCCGGCGCGTGATCGGGCCCGGCACTCCGTCGCCCACGGGGCGCTCGTCGAGCCGGGTCACCGGCAGCACCGCGCGCGTCGCGCTGGTGATGAAGACCTCGTCGGCGGCGCGCAGCTCGTCGGGCGAGATGCGCGCTTCTTCGATCGGGAGTCGGTTGCCGCGCGCCAGCTCCAGGACCTTGGCGCGGGTGATGCCATCCAGGATCCCGACGTCGAGCGGCGGCGTGCGCACCACGCCCGCGCGCACGGCGAAGACGTTGCTGCTGGCGCCCTCGGCGATCGTGCCATCCGCGCCGCACAGGATCGCCTCGTACGCGCCCGAGCGACGGCGCGCCTCGCCGAGCGCCAGCACGTTGTTGAGGTAGTTGCCGGACTTCACCGCCGGGTCGATCGCCTGTGGGCTGTTGCGCGTGATCGAGACGATCGCCGCCGACACGCCGCGCGCATACATCTCCGCGGTGGGCGCGCCCAGCGGGAACACGATGACGATCAATTCGGGATCGCCCGCCGTCGCCGGATCGAGATCGATCTTGCCACCCGCGCCGCGCGTGACCATCACGCGCACGCGTGACTCATCATTGGCTGCCGCCGCAACCGTCTCGGCGATCGCGCGCTCGATCGCGGCGCGCGGCGGGGTGCGCAGGCCGATGCGCTCGGCCGAGCGCTCGAGCCGCGCCAGGTGCTCCTCCGTGGCGAAGAGCCGACCGTCGAACGTTCCGATCGTCTCGTAGACGCTGTCGCCGTACAGGAAGCCCCTGTCGAAGATCGAGACCTTCGCCTCCTCGGGCCGGCAAACCCGGCCGCCGATGTGAACCCGGATCGACATGCGCGGAGAACCTAGTACATCCGCGAGAGCTCGGCTATTCTGCACGGGCAGCAATGGGTATCCTGCCCGTGCAGGCACCCCAAAGGGACGACGACGACAACTGAGAGCCTGGAGCTTGTGTGAACATTCTTCGCGTGCGCTGCCGGAACCTGGAAGAGTTCGAAGAGCATTACCTGCCCGACATGCCCAACGGGGGCGCGTTTTGCCCTACGACGACGGAGCTGGCGGTCGGCACGCATGTCGTCGTCGAGATGGCGTGCGACGGGCTGCCCAACAAGGTGCTGATCCGCGGGATCGTGACCGCGTGGCGGCCGGCGTTGCCTCGCATGCGCATCCGCGCCGGCGCCACGGTCGCCTTCGACGCCGACGAGATGGCGAAGCGCGATTTCATGGTGGAGACGCTGAAGGGGGATCGCCCACCTACGCGCCGGCGCAAGCACACGCGCATCCCCATCGGGATCCCGGCGCACGTGCGCATCGCCTCTGAGCTCGAGCCCGTCCACGCCGAGCTGCGCGAGATCAGCGTCAGCGGCGGCCTCCTCTACGGCGAGTTCCAGCCGCCGATAGGCACCGACATCGTCCTCGAGATCACGCCTCCTGGCAGCGAGGTCTCGTTCGACCTGTCGGGCCGGGTCGTCTACCACGCCGGCGTCAATCAGACCGGCGTCCGCTTCATCTACCGCGAGGGGGGTGGGTCGCGCCGGCTGCGCGAGCTCGTCCGCCGCTTCAAGGCCTTCTGAAACCCGATCAACCGTGAGGACCCGCCCATGAGATCCGCCGCCTACGCGCTCTCCCTGCTCGCCGCCGTCGCCGTGCTGACCTTCGGCCGCCCCGCGCTCGCCAGCCACTACGCGGTTGCCGACGTTCCCCGCCTGATCACGCCCGCCGACGCGGAAAAGCTGAAGAAGGCCGGCGTCGCCACCACTGAAGATCTGCTGACCAAGGCCGCCAAGACCAAGGACCGCAAGGCGCTGGCCAAGTCGTCGGGCATCGGCGCGGGCACGTTGCTCGACCTGGCACGGCGCTGCGACCTGCTGCGCATCAAGGGCATAGGTTCGGAGATGGTGCTCCTGCTGGAGGCTGCCGGGGTCAAGAGCGTGGCCGAGCTGGCCAAGAAGGACGTCGCCGGACTGTCGCCGGCCGTCACCCGCGCCAACCAGACCAAGAAGATCACCGAGAAGCCCCCGGCCGACGAACAGATTCAGTTCTGGATCGAAGAGGCCAGGAAGCTGCCGGTTGTGCTGGAAACGAAATAGTCCGGCTGATACCGGAGGGGTTCCGCCCGCAGTCCAAGAACACCCTTCCGGTTTGCGACAGAGTTGATAGAGTCGCCCCTTCGCGATGCCACCCGCAGGTGATTCGTCGGCCGCGGCCGCGCCCCCCGGCCAGATAGCCACAGGCGCGATGATCGGCGCCCGGTTCCGCATCGAGGAGCCGATCGCGCAGGACAACGTCGGCCGCATCTACCGCGCCTTCGACACCAGCCAGGGCGCGCCGGCGGCGATCCGGGTCATCCCGCTCAGGCTCCTGGGCGCGAGCGCACGGACGTTGGAAGTGGACGTCGAGAAGGCCAGCGCGGTCATCCACAAGAACCTGGTCAGCGTGCTGATGATCGGCCGTGAGGCCGACTTCTACTTCATCGCCACCGAGCTCATGGACGGGCAAAGCCTGCGCGAGTTCATGGACGGCAAGCGCGCCGACGGGCGCGGCATCTCGTTCAAGGGTGCGTACAACCTGCTCTCGCACATCGCCAATGGCCTGGAGAAGGCGCAGGACCTGATGGCGCACGGCGCGCTCAACCCGGCCAGCATCTGGGTCAACAAGGCGGGGCGGGTCAAGGTCGCCGACCTGGGGCTCGCGCGCACGTTGCCGGCGCTGGGCCGGCGCGGGGCGCCGCCCGGCAGCCCGGATCACCTGTACGTGGCACCGGAGATGATCGCGGGTGCACCGCCCTCGCCGGCGGCCGACGTGTTTTCGCTCGGCATGATCCTCTACGAGGTGCTCGCGGGACGGCCGCCGTCGGGAACGGTGGTGCCGGTGAGCCAGGTAGCCCCCGAGGTGCCGGCCGGCGTGGATAGCATCATCGAGCGCGCGCTGAGCCGCAGCCCGCAGGCGCGCTGGGCCTCGCCGGGCGAGCTCAAGCGTGCGCTGGCGGGGATGATGGCCCCCGAGGCGCCGGCGGCCGCTGCGGCCTCGCCCGACACCGCGGGTGGCGCCGAGGTGGCGTCGGCCCATTCGGGTCTGGCTCCTCTGCCGGCGGCGCAGCCGCACAACGGCGCCAACGGTTCGAGCGCCTACCCGATACCGAGCGCACCGATCCCCGGCCTGGCGTCACCACAGCTGCCGGGGCAGCCGGCGACCATGGAGGGCGGACGCCTGTCGCTGGGCACGCCGTTCAACGTCATGGAGGCCGCGAACGCCGTCGGTGACGAGAACCAGGAGCGGTGGCTGGTCCAGAAGGACAAGCTCGACTTCGGGCCGTTCTCGCTGGTGCAGATTCGCGCCCAGATCGAGCGCGGCGAGTTCATGGGCGAGCACTTGATCGTCGACACCGACTCCGGCGAGCGGTGGAAGGTCAAGGAGTTCCCCGGCCTGGGCGAGTTCAGCAAATCGGCGGAGCGGCGGCGCGAGCGGGAGCGGCGCGCGCGCGCCGAGCAGGCGCACGAGAGCGTCGAGAAGAAGAAGTCGCTGGTGACGTTCTTCATCGTCGGGCTCGCCGTGCTCGGGGTGCTGGGCGGCATCGCCCTTTACGTGCTGTCGCGCAAGGACTCCGACGGCGGCAAGCTGGCTTCGCGCGAGGAGGAGGCCGAGGTCGACGCGTTCCTCAAGGACGTGAAGATCAACTTCGCGAAGGCCAGCGTCGCCAAAAAGGGTGCGAGCGGCGCGCACCATGCCGCGAGCGGCGGCGCGGCCAACGACGCGGAGTTCACCAACGACATGAACCTGGGCGACGCCACCAAGGCCGGCGTCGGCGACGAGGCCCTGGACGACGACGTCATCCAGAAGGTCATGATGGGCAACTACCGCAGCCTGGTCCCCTGCATCATGGCCGAGCGGCACAAGGAGCCGGGCCTGTCGGACATCTCGCTCGACTTCGTGGTGCGCGGCACCGGCAAGGTCTCGGCGGTCAAGGTCAACGGCCAGCGAGGAGGCTCCTTCGCGGGCTGCCTCCTCGGCCGCATGCAGAATTTCGGCTTCCCCAAGTTCAACGGCGCCAAGACCATCGCCAGCTGGTCGATGTCGATGCGCTGACGCGTCACCTTGATCTCGTGCACAGTCTCTGGCCTGCGGTAGACTGTGATCGGGTGCCCGGTGGCGCCTGGCCCGGAGGTTTCGATGCGAGCCGCGGCTGGTCTTTCGGTGTTGAGCCTCTTTTCCCTGCTGCGCGCCGCGCCAGCAGCCGCGCAGGAACGCCTGCCCGAGACCACCGTGCTACCCGAGCAACGCTATCCTCCCGTCGACGAAAATGGCGAGCCCTTCGAGCCCCCCCCGCCGCCCGCGCCGCGCCTGACCGAAGGCAACATCGACTACGACGTCACCTACGACGACTCGGTCGCGCAGAGCTACGACGACGGCTACGATCCCCAGGCCGCCACGCAGTTCGACGAAACGCTCTCTCCCTACGGCACCTGGGTCGACGACGACGTGTACGGCCGCGTCTGGCAGCCGTCCGCCGAGGTGGTCGGCGACGACTTCTCACCCTACGCCACCGCGGGGCACTGGCTGCTGAGCGAGTACGGCTGGACCTGGGTCTCCGACTGGGATTGGGGCTGGGCGCCGTTCCACTATGGCCGCTGGCTGGTGGTCGCGGAGCGTGGATGGTGCTGGATGCCGGGCACGCTTTGGGGACCGGCGTGGGTGACCTGGCGCTCCGGCAGCGGCTACGTGGGCTGGGCGCCGCTGGCGCCACGTCGGATCAGCGTCGGCTCGCCGCTCGGGCCCGGCTCGCCGTGGCGGTTCGCGGCCGCGGCCGACCTCGGACGCCGGTCAGGCTTCATGCTGTCGCAGCAAATGGCGCCACGGATCTTCGGGCGCATGACCGTGGTGTCGAACGCGCGCGCGCTGCCGATCCCCGGTGCGAAGGTGCGCGTGAACGCCGGGCCGACCTTCGTCGGTATGCCCCCCGCGGCCGGTACCGCCCAGGCGCCCACGCGCCTGGCGTCGATCGCGCCGCGCGCGCTGCCGCAGCGGGTGATCCAGCCGCACGCGGGGACGCCGGCCGCGGCACGCCCCTGGGTTCGCGCCGCCGCAGCCGGCCGCTTCGCCGACGGGACTGACCGTCGCAGTGGTGCCGACCCGCGCCCCGCCGCGTTCGGCGAGCCTCCGACGCTCCGGCGTGGATCGCCTGGGCCACGCGTGCTGCCGTCGGGTGCGGCGCCCGGGGGCCGACGCGCGGGAATCCACGGCGCGCCGTCGTCGATGATCATGCACACGGCGCCCTGGTACCGCGGCCCGTCCTTCCGCGCGGCGCCCACGATCGCGCCGCGTGCTCCGGCCGGAGCCCAGGCCCGTGTCGCGACAACCAGCGCCACGCGCAGCTTCAGCGGCGCGCGCTTCTACGGCAACGGCTATTCCTTCGGGAGCCACGCGCCGTCGCGGTCCTTCGGCAACGGATCCTTCAGCGGCGGCTCTTCGTTCGGAGCGAGCCACGCGCCGTCATCGTTCGGCGGCGCGCGGGCGCCGTCGTCGTTGGGCGGCGGCCATTCATTCGGCGGCGCGCGCCGCCGCTGACGGCTCAGCTGCCGAAGCCGGCCGTGCGATCTTTGGTCAAGGCCGCGGTCAGCTTGAAACCCAGCACATCCTCGTAGGCGAACAGGAAGCGCTCTTCCTTCGCCGTCTGCAGCGACAGGAACTTCTCCTTGAGATCGATCTTCACGACGCGCGGGATCTGCAACAGATCACCAGGCGCCGACACGAAACAGGTCGCGTCTCGGTCCTCGCGAAATGAAAAGCCGTTCGCTCCCCCCTTCGCGCCCTCGCTCTCCAGAATCTGAACGATGATGTCACGGGTCATGCCGGTGAGTGTAATGCACCCGCGCGCGCCGGGAAACCCGTGGCGGCGTCACGAGGCCAGAGTCATACTCCTTGCACCTTGGCGGCGGCGGCTCTGGTCTGCGCCACACTGGCCCCGTTGATGGCCTCGGCGGCCTGGCCGGGGGCGGAGGCGGTCGACGCGCAGGAGCTGTCCGCGCTCGATCACACCCAGCGCCAGCGCGCCGCCGAACGCCTGTCGGTCCAGCCTGGCGCCGAGACGCGCGCCAGCCTCACCGCGCTGCTCGACGACTCGGCGCCGTCCGTGCGTCTGACCGCCGCGCGCATCCTCGCCCTGCAGGGCGCGCCCGAAGCGATCGAGGCCGCGACCCGCTGGACGATCTCGGCGACGCCGTCGAATCGGCGCCTCGGCCTGGACGTGCTGCGCGAGGCGTCCGGGCCGCTGCCGCCGGCGGCGGTGCGCGCGGTGGAGCGCAGCCTGACCGACGCCGACGTGACCGTCCGGCTGCTCGCCATCGATACGCTTGCGCAGCAAAAAGACGTCACGCCGTCGCTGCTGCCACTCGCCGCCGCGACCGAGGACGACAACCGCGAGGTGCGCGTGCGCGCCATCCGCGCGCTGGCCGCCTCGCACGACAGGCGCGCGGTCGTGCCGCTCCTGGCGCGGCTCGGCGACGTCGATCGTCAGGTGCGTGTCGAGGCGATGGGCGGGCTGGCCGTGATCGGCGACGTACGCGCGGCGCCAGCGCTCAAGCGGCAGCTCGGTGATCTGGCCGACGATGTGCGCGTCGCGGCCGCGAGCGCGCTCGGCAAGCTCAAGATCGCCGACGCGGTGCCGGCCATCACCGATCTCCTGCGCCGCCCGCCGTTCGAGGAGGTGGCTCGCCAGGCCGCCATCGCGCTCGGCGACATCGCGACCCCCGACGCGATTGCCGCGCTCATCGAGCGCCTGCGCGAGCCGCCGGTCGCCGACGAGGTCACCGCGGCGCTGATGCACGCTGGCGCCGCGGCGGTGCCGGCCCTGCTGGTCGAGGCGCGCCGCGGAACCGCCACCAGCAGCAGCGCGGCGGTGACGCTGCTCGGCCAGCTGCGCGCGGGCACGGGCGGCGCGGATCGCGCGGTCGCTGACTTGCTCGCCGAGATCGTGGGACGCCGCGGCCCGGCGGGCGGAACCAGCGGAGCCCTGACGGCGGCGATCGGCGCGATGGCGTTGATCCGCGATCCCGAATCGCTGCCGGCGCTCCTCGACGCCGCGGCCGATCCGCTCGCGGAGATCCGGCGCGCGAGCTACCGCGCGTTGCTCGCGATCGGCGACGACCGCGCGCTCGCCATCCTCGAGCGCGGCCTCGGCGATCGCGACGCGCAGGTGCGCGCGCTGGCTCTGCGTCTCGGCGCCAGTTTCGGACAGCCGGGGCCTGCGCCGCTCGCGGCGATGGCGGCTCGGCTCGGCGATCCCGATCTCGCCGTCGCACGCGAGGCGGTGCGCGCGCTGGTGCGGCTGCGCGGGCGCATCCCGGGCACGGTCGCGCCGCTGCTCGCGCTGCTCGAGCGCTCGCCGCCCGAACCGGCGCTGGATCGGGCGGCCGATCGCGCGCCGGACGGTCACGGCGCCGTCGCGCTGGCGCTCGCCGAGGCGCTGGCGGACGCGCTCGCAATCTCGGCCACGCCCGCCGACGACGACGCGCTCGCGGCGGCGCTGCTTCGGTTGCCAACCGACGGACGCGCGCGGGTTGACCGCGCGCTCGCCGCCGCGCACGCGACGCAGCCGATCTCCAGCGGCGGCCTGGTCGACCGGCTGATCGCAGGCCTGGCGCAGGAGCCGGCCGAGGCGGAGGCCGCGGCGGGTGCGCTGGCGCTCGCGCGCGGCGTCCGCGGCCGCGAGAAGACGGTGCTGCGCGCGTTCGACGCGGCGGCGCCCGACGTGCGCCCCCAGCTGTGCGGCGCGGTCGCGGCGCTCGGCGGCTCGGCTGGCCACGAGCGGTTGATCGCGATCGTCGCCGATGCGAACGAGGCGGCTGCCACGCGCGCCGCCGCGGCCTGGGTGCTGCCCGGCATGCCGGAGCTGCGGCGCGACGACCTGGCCCGTGTCGCGGCGCTGCGCTTCGCGCTCACGCGCGCGAGCACGTCGGACGACGCGGCGGTGGCCGCAAACGCGCGCGCGGCGCTGGCCAGGCTGGCGCTGCCACCCGCGAGCGCGGGCAAGAACGACTCCCACGCGGCCTGGACCGGCGTGCGGCTCTCCGCTCCCGACGGCGCGGCGATCCCGCACGCCTGGCTCTCGCTGACCGCCGCCGACGGCATGACCATCTGGGCGCAGAGCGGACTCGACGGCGTGGTGCGCGTGGGCGGGCTGCCGCCCGGTCCCTACCAGGTGCGGCTCGCGGATCGGACGCTGACGTTGGCGCCCATACCGGTCAGATAGGAAAACCGCCAAGGCGCGGGAACGCCCAGTGGACCCATTCCGGAGCCAATCCGGACTCTACGAAGACGACGTCGGAAAGGACCGCCCCCGCGCCATGATCGCGGTGATGGCGTCGGGGAGATCGCCGGCGACCATGCCCAGGCCGCCGATGGCGGCCGCCGCCCGGTCGCCGGCCAGGCCGTGAACCAGCACGCCGAGGCGCGCGGCCTCGAACGCGTCCATCCCCTGCGCGAGCAGCGCGCCCACCACGCCAGTCAGGACGTCGCCCGCGCCCGCCGTCCCCAGCGCTGGGTTCGCGGTCGGGTTGATGTACACCGTGCCGTCGGGGCGCGCGATCAGCGTGCGCGCACCCTTGAGCACCACGATCGCGCGCGTATCGGCGGCAAGCTTGCGCGCCGACGCGACCCGCGCGTGCTGCACCTCGGCGGTCGTGGTGCCGAGCAAGCGCGCCATCTCTCCCGGGTGCGGCGTGAGCACACGCGGCGCCGGCGCCGCCGACAACGCGCGCGCGGCGTGCGGCGCGAGCAGATTCAGCGCATCGGCGTCGACGACCATCGGCAGCGGCAGCTGCGCGGCCATGTGCTCGACCAGCGCGCGCATGCCGGGACCCGTCGGAATGCCCGGGCCGATCGCCAGCGCACGCATCGATGCGGCCAGCGCGGTCAACTGCGCGGCGCTGCTCGCGTCGGCGTCATCGCCGTCCGTGTAGCGCGCGGTCATGATCTCGATGACCTTGGCGTCCAGCGCCAACTGTCCCGCCGCCGTCGAAGCGACCGTGCACAGGCCGACGCCAGCGCGCATCGCCGCGCGCGCCGACAGCCAGGCGGCGCCGGTCTTGCCCGCCGAGCCGGCGACGATGAGGAGGTGTCCCGCCGTCCCCTTGTGCCCGCTCGGCCCGCGGCGCGGGACCCCCGCGAGCGTTTCGTCGACGTCGACGGCATGGCAGTACGGACCCAGCGCCGGCGGGGGGCGGATCGGCACGCCCAGCGACACGACCTCGACCCGGCCAGCCGGCGTGTCGGCGTCGACCACGAAGCCGAGCTTGGGCGCGCCCATGGTCGCGGTGACGTCGGCGCGGAACGCGACGCCGCAGATGCGTCCGCTGTCGGCCTCGACGCCCGACGGGATGTCGACCGCGACCTTGATCCCGGACGCCGCGTTCATCGCTGCGATCGCGGCCGCCGGCACGCCGGTGACGTCCGAACGCAGCCCGGTGCCAAAGACCGCGTCGACGATCGCGTCGGCGCCGGCGAGCGGCAGGGTCCACTCCTTCGCGTCGGCGAAGGCCGCGCCGGCGACGACGGCGACCAGCCCCAGCGCCTCGAGCGCGCGCAGCGCCGTCGCGGCGTCACCACCAGCGCCCTCGACCTTGTCGCGGGGCGCCGCCAGCAACACGCGCACCTCGGCGCCGGCGAGCGCCAGGTGCCGCGCCGCCACGAAACCGTCGCCGCCGTTGGAGCCGGCGCCGCACACCACGCGGACGCGCCGCCCGGCGACGCGTCCGCCGAGCTCGCGCACGACGACGTCGGCGACGCCGCGGCCCGCGTTCTCCATCAATAGCAGCGTCGGCACGCCGAAGTCGGCGGTCGCCGCGCGGTCGACCGCGCGCATCTGCTCCGCCGTCAGGACGTACGTCATGGCCCCCAATGTTCGATGTCGTCTTTACGCTGCGCCCGCCGCGCGCTGCCTCCCGCGGTCAGGCCAGCAACGCCGCCTTGAGCACCTCGGCGATCTCGTTCGCCTGGGCGCGGATGCGGATCTCGTCGGTCCCCTCGATCATCACCCGCGCCTTGGACTCGGTCCCCGAGTAGCGCACGACCACGCGCCCGTCGACGCCGAGCGCGCTCTCGATGCTGGCGATGATCTTGGTCACCGACGGCATCTCCTCGAACGGCCGCTTCTTGGCGACCGCGAAGTTGAGCAGCACTTGCGGGTAGCGCGTCATCGCGCGCGACAGCTCCGACAGGGGGCGGCCCGTCTGCCCCATCGCCGCCAGCACGCGCAGCGCCGCGACCATGCCGTCACCGGTGGTCGCGTGGTCGAGGAAGATGATGTGACCCGATTGCTCGCCGCCGAGCAGCAGACCGCGCTCGCGCATCGCCTCGACGACGTAGCGGTCGCCGACCGCCGTGCGCATCAGCTTGCCGCCCTTCGACGCCAGCGCGCGCTCCAGGCCCAGGTTCGACATGACCGTCGCGACCACGGTCTTCTCGGGTAGCGAGCCGTCTTCCAGCATGCGCGTACCCAGGATCGCCATGACCTGGTCGCCGTCGATGATGTTGCCCTGCTCGTCGCCGAGGATCACGCGATCGGCGTCGCCGTCGAGCGCCACGCCCAGGTGCGCGCCCACGCGCCGCACCTCGGCCGCCATGTTCTCCGGGTGAAGCGCGCCGACGCCGTCGTTGATGTTGCGGCCGTTGGGGTCGGTGCCGAGAGCGATCACGTGCGCGCCCAGCTCCTCGAACACCTGCGGCGCGCAGTGGTAGGCGGCGCCGTGCGCGCAGTCGACCACGACCTTGATTCCGTCGAGCGTGCGCTCCTTCGGGAAGACGTTCTTCAAGAATTGAACGTAACGGCCGCGCGCATCGCCGATGCGGATCGCCTTGCCGATGGCGTCGGGCGCAGTGCCTCGCTCGCCCCTGCCCTCGGAGATCGCCTCCATGCGCCGCTCGAGGTCGGCCTCGACCTCGTCGGGTAGCTTGAAGCCGTCGGCGGCGAAGATCTTGATGCCGTTGTCCTGGAACGGGTTGTGCGACGCGCTGATGACCACGCCGGCGTCGGCGCGCATCGACCAGGTGATGAACGCGATGCCCGGCGTCGGCAGCGGGCCAACCAGCATCACGTCGGCGCCGGCCGAGACGATGCCGGCCTGCAGCGCGCTCTCGAGCATGTAGCCGGAGAGGCGCGTGTCCTTGCCGATCACGATGCGTCCGGGGCGATCCGGATGGCGAAAGCGCTGCGCGACCGCCTGACCCAGGCGCAACGCCACCTCGGCGGTCATCGGATCCTGGTTGGCGACGCCGCGGATCCCGTCGGTACCGAACAGCTTCCTACTGTCGTTGGGGCTCATGCAGCGGCATTTTAAGCATTCTTCAGCGCTTCCGCGACCCGAACGACATCCCTCATTTCGGCGACGTCGTGGATCCGCACCGCGGACGCGCCGCCCGCCACACACGCGGCGACCGCAGCCGCGGTTCCGAAGATCCGTTCGTGCGCCGGCTTGCCGGTGATCTGCCCAATGAACGACTTGCGCGACACCCCGACCATCACCGGCACGCGCCAGCGCGCCCCCAACGCCGGCAGCGCGCGCAGCAGCGCCAGGCTGTGCTCCGCGCGCTTCCCGAAGCCGATGCCCGGATCGGCCCAGATCTCGCGCAGGCCGGCGGCGCGCGCGGCGGCGATGCGGGCCTCGAGCTCCGCCCCGACGTCGGCGACCACGTCGTCGAAGGCGATCGCGTCCATCATTGTCGCCGGCTCGCCGCGCAGGTGGCCGAGCACGACTGCGGCGCCCGCATCGGCAGCGACCCCGAGGAGCGCGGGATCCAGCAACCCACCCGAGATGTCGTTGACGATGGTCGCGCCCGCCGCAAGCGCGGCGCCCGCAGTACCCGACTTGTAGGTGTCGATGGACAGGCGCGCGCGATCGCCGAGGCGCGCGCGCAGGCCGGAGAGCACGGGAACGACGCGGGCGATCTCCTCGGACTGGGGGACCGGCTGCGAGCGGGGACGCGTCGATTCGCCGCCGATGTCGAGCCAATCGGCGCCGTCGTCGACCATGCGGGCGCCAGCGTTGATGGCGTCGTCGACCGACACGTAGCGACCGCCATCGGAGAAGGAGTCAGGGGTGACGTTGAGGACGCCGACCAGGAGGCAGGGCATCGGGAGCGTACCACCTCACTCCGACCCTCTCCTCCACGCGGACATGGAGGAGAGGGAGAAAGAACGGATCAAGCCTTCTCGGGATCCGGGAGCGGACGCGGCGGCGCGAAGATGCTCGGAGCCGCGGGGCGCTTTTCGGTCTTCGACTTGTCGACGACCTTCGACGGCGACGACGTCAACGCCCAGGTCGACGGCTTCCGGTCGAGGCGGCCGCCGGCGAAAATCGTGTCGATCTCGGCGCCGTCGATGGTCTCGAACTCCAGCAGCGCCTCGGCCA
>CAZNCQ010000182.1:0-14760 GCA_964571275.1 uncultured Myxococcales bacterium | reverse complement strand
GTCTTGATCATGCTGCGCGCGATGTCGGTCGCCTTGGTCAGATCATCGTGCGCGCCGGTCGACGCCTCTTCGTAGATCAGCTCCTCGGCCGCGCGCCCACCGAGCAGGACCGCGATCTTGTTCTTGAGCTCGCTCTCGGTCATCAGGAAGCGATCCTCGGTTGGCACCTGAATGGTGTAGCCGAGCGCGGCGATGCCGCGCGGGATGATCGAGATCTTGTGCACGTCGTCGAGGCCGGGCAGCGCCATCGCCACCAGCGCGTGGCCGAGCTCGTGGTACGCGACGCGCTGCTTCTCCTGGGGCGTCAGCACGCGGTTCTTCTTCTCCAGGCCCGCTATCACGCGTTCGACCGACTCCTGCAGCTCCGCTCCGCCGACGCGCTCGCGATCGCGGCGCACGCCCAGCAGCGCCGCCTCGTTGACGATGTTGGCCAGGTCGGCGCCGACGAAGCCCGCGGTCATCGCCGCGATCACCTCCAGGTCGGCGTCGTGCTCCAGCGCGACCTGGCGCGCGTGAACGCGGAGGATCGCCAGCCGCGCTCCCTTGTCGGGGCGGTCGACCAGGATCTGGCGATCGAAGCGCCCCGCGCGCAGCAACGCCGGGTCCAGGATTTCAGGCCGGTTGGTGGCGGCCATCAGGATGACCCCGACGCGCGGGTCGAAGCCGTCCAGCTCGACCAGCAGCTGGTTCAGCGTCTGCTCGCGCTCCTCGTGCGTGACCGGGCCGATGCCGCGCGCCTTGCCGAGCGCGTCCAGCTCGTCGATGAAGATGATGCACGGCGCTTTCTGCTTCGCCTGATCGAAGAGGTCGCGCACGCGCGCCGCGCCGACGCCCACGAACATCTCCACGAAGTCGGAGCCGCTGATCGAGAAGAAGGGGACGCCCGCCTCGCCGGCGACCGCGCGCGCCAGCAGCGTCTTGCCGGTGCCGGGCGGTCCGACCAGCAGGATCCCTTTGGGCAGCTTCGCGCCGAGCCGGCCGAACCTCGCCGGTGACTTCAAGAAGTCGATCACCTCGCGCAGCTCTACCTTTGCTTCGTCGACGCCGGCCGCGTCGATGAATTTCACCGGCACGTCCTTCTCCATATAAACCTTGGCCTTGCTGCGGCCGACGGTCATGAATCCGTTGTGGCTGCCCTGGCCCAGCCGGCGCGCGATCAACGCCCAGAACACGACCAGCAGCGCGATTGGCAAGAGCCAGGACATGGCGTCGCGCCAGAACGTCGACTCGACGACGCCGGTGACGCGCACACCGTGCTGGTTGAGGTCGCGCAGCAGCTCCGGATCCTCGACGCGCACAGTATCGAACGTGCGGCTCGCCGGCGGGGCGGTGCGCGCGCGCGCAGGCGGGCTTGGCATCGGCGGCGTGGTCACCGCGCCCGCGACCGGGGGAGGGTCATTGTCGATCTTGAAGCGGCCGTGGATCCCGGTCGCGCCGATCACGACTTCATCGAGCTTTCCCGCCGCGACCGCCTGCTTGAAGTCGCTGTAGGAGATCTTGTCGGGGTGCAGGTAGACGCTCAAGACCTGTTGAAGGAGCAGCGCGATCCAGAACGCCAGGATCACGTAGCCGATGGAGAACTTGAATTTCTTGGTCTCGCCGCTTTCCATGTCGTCGTCCCAAAGCTAAGACGCGGATCGCGTCGAGGCGGCGGCGCGGGTTCTCGGGAGAACGGCCGTTACCCCGTGGTAAGGGGCATTGCAGGACCGTTACCGCTCCCGGCGAGGAGGTCGCCCGATAGACGGCTACGGGCTCGGCCGAATGCCGATTCCGCGCGGCGTCGGGCTGGCGCCGCGATTGGCATGGCTCTTGGACTTCACCTGAGCGATGCGCCTCGGGTGGAGAGCGGGCGGAGCGTTTCGCCGATCATTCGGCGGACACGGGGGAGCGAACGGCCGACGGCGCCGGTGCGCGACCCTGCGCGCGGGCGGTGAGCTCGGCCGCTATCGCTTGCTCGAGCCCCTCGGCCGCGGCGGCATGGCCGAGGTCTGGAAGGCGCGCAGCTCCGGCCCCTCGGGGTTCGAGCACGACGTCGTGATCAAGCGTATCCAGCCGGCGCACGGCACCGATCCCGAGTTCATCCAGCTCTTCCTGGAAGAGGCGCGCATCTCGGCGATGCTTCATCACGCGAACATCGTGCAGGTGCACGACTTCGTCGACGAGGACGGCGATCTCTTTCTCGTGCTGGAGTACGTCGAAGGTCCGTCGCTGTCGCGTGTCTTGCGCGCGCTGCGCTCGGCCGGGCGCGCGATGCCGCCCGCGATGGCGGCCTGGATCGCGCGCGAAGTCTGCCGCGCGCTCGAGTACGTTCACGCGCTCGTCGACGCCGAAGGGAGGCCGCTCGAGATCCTCCACCGCGACGTCACGCCGTCGAACATCATCCTGACGGCGAACGGCGGCGTCAAGCTGCTCGACTTCGGCGTCGCCAAGTATCGCGGGTCCGCGTCGCTCACGCGCGCGGGCACCATGCGCGGCAAGCCGGCGTACCTCGCGCCCGAACAGATCGAAGGCGCGGCGGGCGGCGCCGCGATCGATCGCCGCATCGACATCTTCGCGCTCGGTGTCGTGCTGCACGAGATGCTGTCGCTCGAGCACTTGTTCGCGGGCGACAGTGATCTCGTCACGGTGAAGAAGGTGCTGGAGATGAAGATCCTGCCGCCGTCGGCGCGCCGCGCCGACGTGCCGCCGGCGCTCGACGCGATCGTGATGAAGGCGCTCGAGCGCGATCGCGATCGGCGCTATGGCACCGCGGGCACGATGGCGCGCGATCTCGATGACCTGGTCGTCTCGGCCTGCTTGCGCGTCGACGACGTGGTCACGTTCGTGTCCTCGATCGAAGACGAGTGCCGCACCGGGGCGCGCTCGTCACGCTCGCCCGTAGGGATGCGGCGATGGAACGACGCCATCGCCGAGGCGACGACGGTCAAGGACCTGGCCCAGCGCCAGCGGCTGGAAGGGCTCCGCCGCGGACGCGCCCGCTCTCGGCACGCGCGCATCGCCGCGATGGCGGGCGTCGCGCTGGTCGCGGCGGCGCTGGCCACGGCGGTCGGCCTGCGCGTCAACGTGACCACCACCAGGAACGCCGCGCAGGCCGCCGAGCCGAGCGCTGCCGCGGACGCGCCGCCGCTGTGCCGACCCGCGTCCTGGCAAGATGCGGCCATTGTGCCAATGGCAAAGTGAACCCGGCGACGGGCCACCAGCGCGGGTTGGCCAAACGATCATCGCAGAATGCCCGACGGGGGATGCAGCGAAGTGCGAGAGTGCGCCTCGCAGTCTTCGCTCGCTCAGTTGGCGAGCGCGAGCGCCGAGCAGGAGCCGCTCGACAGGATCTCGTTGTACAGCTTCTTGAAGCGCTTCTCGAGCGGACGGTCGACGGTACGCTCGCGCTTGCCAGGATCGTGGATCGTGATGCGCCGATTCAGCTCGGGCGCGTCCAGGTTCATGACCGTGGCCAGCGCGTGATCGAGAACGGCGATGCGGTGCGGATAGTGCCGCGGGTAGCCCTTGTCGATGTAACGAGGCCCGTGGTTGTAGTGCGCCCACCAGGCGTGGGTCAGGTGATGACAGGGGCCATCTTTGGTGATCTGTTGGACGTGCCCCTGGTTGTCGCGCCGGTTGATCGTGCGGCTGGCCACGCCGCCGCCGTCGCGCCAATAGGCCAGCTCGCGCGCGCCGACCTCGATGTTGGTCACCGGGTCCATGATGTCTTTCCAGGCCATGCCGCGCACATTGCCATTGAGACAATGTTCCCTGCGATCGAGCACGCACCGGATGGCCATCAGGCCGCCGTCCTTCGCGTAGACCTTGCCGCCGCGCAACGTGAGGCGGAACGCCTTCTCGTTCATGTCGCTCTCGTTGATCATGATCGCGAGCAGGAGCGTGGGGCTGAGCTCGTGGCGCTTCGACGAGGCCGCCACGGCGTTGGCGATGCGCTGGCACTCGGGCGGCGTCCACGCCGGCGTCATCCAGCGGATCTTTTGTTTGATCGAGCAGATGGTCTTGACCATGCAGGTGTCGGCCTGGCCGTCGTCTTCTCCTTGGGCTTCTTGGGCCTGGCCGTCGTCGTCCGGCTCGGCGCTGGCCTCTTGATTGCTAGTGCCGTCGCTGGCCGCGGCGTTGTCGCTCGGGGCGGTCGAGACCGGCTCGGGCTGCTCAGCGGCCGGCGAAGAGGCGGCCTGGGGCGCGCCCGTCGCGGCGCCCGCTCCGGTCGCGGGCTCGGCAGCTCGGGATGAAATCGGAAATGCCATCACTCCCGTGAGCGCGGCGACGAATCCGTAAGGAAGCTTCTGCAACGAAAAAAGCACGTCTTCACCTCAATGAGTGTGTGGTGAGCGTTAGGTGCGGCGGGAAGCGTCCCGGGCCACACCAGAGCGGGCTAGATTGTATCCGATTGCCAGGATATGCAAGAGGATAAGGTCGGTTTTGCCGTTGGCCAGATTGCGCAAGTTCGAATACAAGGTTTCGTCTATGGGCTTGGAAGCACGAAATTGCGGGCCTTCTGGCGGGTCCTCTAGCGGGTTATTTAATGAGTCCTCTAGCGGGTGTTTGCCAAGCGGGTCCCGGGGCCCGCGAACCGATCGCTCGGATGCTGATCCGAATACGACGAATGGCTCGGATATTCCGGTTTGCGGCGGAAATCTCCGACGTGCGGCTCGGGCGCGAGCCGCGCGTGACGTCCGCACGGACGATCGATGCGACGGGAGTGCCGTCGCCATATGCGTCGTGCGGGTGATTGCTGGCAGGGCAGTATATCGGTGATGCGGAAGTTTTCTTTAAGCCCTCTGGCGCGCCCAAACATTGAGCGTATTTGGATTACGGCGGCGCAAGAAATGGGGCTGCGAATCGAGCGCACGGGCGACGCATACGCCTCCAGTGACGGCGCGGGCCGCGTCTTCATCGCGGCCGATGAGCACCTCGACATCGACGATGCCGTCGCCCAGCTGATCTTCCACGAGCTTTGCCACGCGCTCTGCGAAGGGCCCGAGAACGCCACGCGGCCCGATTGGGGCCTCGACAACACCGGCGCCGTGTCGGCCGAGATCGCGCTGTCGCACGAGCACGCGTGCCTGCGACTCCAGGTCTTTCTGGCGTCGCCGTATGGATTGCGTGATCTCATGGCGCCCACCACCGAGTACCGCGCGTATCACGATCGGATTCCCCATGATCCGCTCGCGGACGACGGCGATCCCGCGGTGCCGATCGCGCGCGCCGCCGCCGCGCGCGCCGGCGAGCCGCCTTGGCGCGACGCGATCATGCGCGCGATGAGCCTGACAGCGAGCGCGCTCGAGCACCCGCTGGGATTTCGCGCGGGTCCCGCGGATCAAAGCTGCGCGAGCTGCGCGTGGCGCTACGCGGGCGGGCGCGGCAAGCCAGTGCTGCGCTGCCGGCAATCGGCCGACCGCGACGGCGTGGGCCGGCGCATCCGCGAGGACATGCCGGCCTGCGATCGCTGGGAGGCGCCGGTCGACTGCCACGCGTGCGGCGCCTGCTGCCGCGAGGCCTATCACTCTGTGACCGTGTCGGTGCGCGATCCGGTCGTCTGGAAGCAGCCGGACCTCATCACCCGCGATGGGCATCGCTTCGAGATTCGTCGCGAGGCCGAACGTTGCGCGGCGCTGACCGTCGAGCCGGCTGAAGGCGCGCCCGACCGCAGGCGGTTTTCATGCTCGATCTACCCAGACCGGCCGCAGGCTTGCCGCGATTTTCAGGCCGGCGGCCGGCATTGCCTGGACGCGCGCCGGCGCGTGGGCTTGAGCGCGCGCTGACGAGAGCGGATGGAGGTCGTTGAAATTTTCGTGCCGCTCGACGAGGGCGGCGCGCACGATGCGAACGGCGGCGAAGCAGCGGCCGCGCTCGCATCGCGCGCCGAGCAGGCGCTGGGCTGGGCGCGCGGCGCGGCGGGCGACGTGCGCGTGGTGCGGCGATCGCTCGACGCGCGCAAGAAGCACGCGATCGGCTATCGCCTGCGCCTCGAGGTCGCACGGCAGGGCGAGACGCTCTCGCGCGCAGACGCCGACGAGCTCGAAGCACCGCTGCCGCGCTGGCCGGCGGGCCGCCCGCCGCCGCGCGTGGTCGTCGTCGGGGCCGGGCCGGCCGGCACCTGGGCGGCGCTGCGGCTCGCCGAGGCGGGCGTGCCGCCGACGATCGTCGAGCTCGGCAAGCCGGTGCAGCCGCGCCGCCACGATCTCGCGTCGATCACGCGGGGGACGCTGAACCCGCGCTCGAACTATTGCTTCGGCGAAGGCGGCGCCGGCACGTACTCGGACGGCAAGCTCTACACGCGCGCCAAGGATCGCGCGGCGATCGCGCACGTGCTCGCGGATCTGGTGCGCTTCGGCGCGCCGTCCGACATCGCGATCGAATCACGGCCGCACGTCGGCTCCAATCGATTGCCCAAGGTGTTGGACGCCCTGCGCGCGCACCTGGAACGCGAAGGCGCCGTTTACCACTTCGAAACCGAGGTCGCGGGCGTGCGCGCGGACGGCGGGCGCCTGCGCGCGTTGCGGCTCGCGGGTGGCGGCGAGCTCGAGGCCGACGCGGCGGTGCTCGCGGTCGGGCATTCGGCGCGCGCGGTCTACGACTGGGCGGCGGCGGCCGGGATCGCGATCGAGCGCAAGGGGATCGCGGTCGGCGTGCGCCTCGAGCACCCGCAACCGGTGATCGACGCGATTCAATACGGCCGCGCCGCCGGTCATCCGCGCTTGCCAGCTGCCTTCTATGAGCTGCGTGGCGAGGGGCAGGACCGCGGCGTCTACAGCTTCTGCATGTGCCCGGGCGGCTGGATCGTGCCCGCCGCCACCGAGCTCGACGGCGTGGTCGTCAACGGCATGAGCCTGTCGCGGCGCGATTCGCCGTTCGCCAACTCCGGATTCGTGGTCACCGTCGAGCCGCGCGACTTTGGCGCCGACGCCGACGGTGCGCTCGCGGGCGTCGCGTTCCAGCGGGCGATCGAGCGCGCCGCCTTTCGCGCCGGCGGCGGCGGCTTTCGTGCGCCCGCGCAGCGGCTGGTGGACTTTCTCGCCGGCCGGAGCAGCACGTCGCTGCCCGATGCGAGTTACCGCCCCGGCGTCGTGGCCGCGGATCTCGGTGAGGTCTTTCCGCCGTTCGTGCTCGAGGCGCTGCGCGAGGGCCTGCGCGGCATCGCGGCGCGCGTGCCGGGCTTCCTCGACGAGCGCGCGCAGCTGATCGGCGCGGAGACGCGCACCAGCGCGCCGGTGCGCGTCCTGCGCGACCCCGAGACACTGGAGTCGCCGTCGTTGCGCGGCCTCTATCCGGCGGGCGAGGGCGCAGGCTATGCCGGCGGGATCGTCAGCGCGGCGATCGACGGCGCGCGCATCGCGAGCCGGATCCTGACGGCGTTCGCCTGATTGGCCTCGCGCGGGCTTCAGCGGGCCGCGTCGGCCGGCTGCACGTGCGTGAGCACGCCGCGCAGCCAGGCGCGCTGCTCGTTGGTGATGACCGCGAAACGAACGCCCGCGGTGTGGCTGCCTGCGTCGGTCTCGCCCACCCACGCGACCTTGGCCTTGACCCACAGCGGTGGCGTTTCGGACTCGACGCCGTCGAGGACCAGGAACAGGCCGAGCGCGATCTCCTCGCCCTCGGTGAGCGCGCGATCGGTCTCGAGTCCCGCGCCCGCCTCGGAGAGATCGCGCGTGGTGGCGGTGAACAACGCGCGCGCCGTGCGGATCTCCGCCGACATGCGGATGTCGAGACGTACGTGCTCGCGGCGGCGTTGCGGCGCCACCGGAGGTTGCGCCGACGACGGACGGTTCATCGGGGGTTGCGGTCTCGCCATGGTGCCCTCTCTCTCCTGCTACGGCCGGAACGGATCGTCGGGATCGACGCGGTGACGGTCGGTGTCTTCGTCGTCCGAGGGATCGGACGGCGCCCCCTCGAGGATCGAGACCAGGATCTGCAGCTGCCGCGCGCGCTCGCGGTCGAGGTCGGCGAACATCACGCCGATCTGGTACGAGCCGAAGAGCGGCGTGCACCAGACCACGCGCCCCGGGAGGACGAGCGGCTCCGAGTGGCCGCCCGCCGCGAAGGTCAGCACCATGCGGATCTCGATGCGCGTCTGCAGGGGGATCGCGTGCGCCGCGATCAGGCAGACGCCGGAGCGCGAGATGTCGCGCGTACGGGCCGCCAGCTGGCGCTCCTTCGACGACACCGCCACCCTGAGGTCGACGGGGTAACGCGGATGCTGGCGCGCCTCGCGTCCTACCGCCATGGCAACGTCGGTGGGGGCACGCCGCGCACCGCGGCGGTCGCGCGCAGAAAGGCCCCCCCCGTCAGGGCGTCCAGCTCGGCCTCGAGCTCCTCGATGCGCGCTTCGCGCCGCAGGTTCGAAGCCATGTCGTTGCCATCGGTGGTAACCGCCTCGACCTTGAGGCGCCGCCGCTCGAAGTAGAGGCGGATGACCATCGACTCCACTTCCCGTCTCACGTCGGCCATCCGCAGGGCCTCGGCGTGGGCGGCCAGCTCGTCGGGGTTGAAGACCAACCGCGACAGGTCCCAGGTCGCGCGGGCTTCGTAGCGGACCTCGTCGACCGTATCCAGCGAGACCGGCGGCGCGTCAGCCAGCGGGGCCGGCGAGACGTCGAGCGATTCGCTGCGGCCAAAGCGCCGGTCGACGCGGAAGCGCACCTCGGGTAACCAGGCGGCCACGCGCGCGCGCTGCACCAGGGAGCGGGCGCGCTCGGGCTCGGCCAGCGCCAGCGCGGTGGCCGCGGCGCGCAGCACGTCGATCGGCGGGCCATCGTTGAGCGCGTGCTGAAGGGCGACGGGGTCGGGCGGGTGCCGTGGCCGCGGGCGGGAAGCCTCGCCGGCGGCGCGCGGCGGCGGTGGCAGTGGTGGTGGCGGTACGGGGATGCGCGGATCCACGATCGGGTCCAGGCAGACCAGCCACACGACCAGCCACGCGACAATGTGCGGCAGCGTCACGGCACCACCTCCAAGCTCGCCTGGAGGGTGCCCAGCAGGGCGGCGGCCTCCTGGTCCTCGGCGTCCTTGTCGTTCTTCTGGGCGGCATGCGCCAGCTGCGTGAGCTCCACGCTCGCGGCGGCCCGGCGGCGCAGGAGATCGCCCGCGAGCTTGAGCGCCTCGACCCCACGCGGGCGCGCGCGTCCCAGCGGAAACGTGATCAGCAGCCAGATCTCGCGGCGATCGCCGCCCGGGCGCGTGGCGCTCGCCTCCGCGACCAGCGATACGCGGGGCAGAAAGCCGGCCCAGGGACCAGCCCGTGTGGACAAGAACGACGGCAGGGCAGAGCGCGTCCGCGGCGGTGGCTTCGCACCGACACCGCCGCCGACCGGCGGCGTCGCGCCGTCTGGCGGCGGCGCGACCGGTACGACGAAGAGCCCGCTCTCGGTTCCGAGCCACAGATGCTCGGCCGTCATCGCCACGCTCTCGATCTCCGTCGCCGGCAGGTCATCGCGCGTGCTCCAGGTCCGGCCGCCGTCGAAGGACGCGAGCAGGCCGGCGCCGAGCGCGAGCACCACGCCGGGGACCGCGGGTGCGCACGCCAGCCGCCGAGCGGGGACGCGCGAGCTGCGCGACTCGAGGCCGCGATCGCGAGCCCAGGCGTGAACGCCGTCCTCGGCAAGGATCAGCAGATCCTCACCGCACAGGCGCAGGTCGTAGGCGCGGCCCTCGAAGATCGGGGTGCGCTCGCGATGCGCAACCACGGCCACGCCGTCGTCGTCGAGCACGTAGACGTCGTGCCCGTCCGACGAGATCTCGACCGCGCGCGGCCGCGCGGACAGCACCGCCAGCAGGGACCACGAGGCGCCGGCGTCGCTGGAGTGGATCAGGTGATCGCCGACCAGCGCCGCGAGATCGGCTCCGCTCGCGGCGACCGCGAGCGCCGAGAACGAAAGGCGCCGCGGCCCGACGGTGACCACGCGCAGCGGGAGCGCGGGCGCTTCGCCGTCGGCTGCCAGCGCCGAGAGTCCGTCGGCGCCGGCGAGCCAGATCCGGTGCTCGCTCGCCGCCAGCAAGCGCGGCGTACGCGCGCCGTCGCTCGCGCCGCGGGCGGTGTCGTCGGCGAGCTCGGCGGCCCGCGCGCGCCTCCGGCTGCCGCCCCCGGAGGCGCCATCGTCGTCGAGCGCCTCCTCGGCGGCGTCGCTCTCGAGATCGTCGTCGGGGATCCCGGCGAGGTCGAGCACCTCGTCAGCGCTCGGCCGGCGCTTCTTGGCGGCGACCGGCGGCGTCCCGGGCTCGTGGTCGAGGCGTCCCAGCACCTCGCCGCGCGGGCCCAGCACGACCACCTGGTCGCGCCGGATCACGGCGATGCGATCGCCGGCGATCGCCAGCGCGCGGATCTCGCCGTCGAGTAACGGCACCGCTGCGTGTGCCGGCGGCGCGCCCACCCACGCGGCAATGAACGCGCCAAGCGCGAAGACGATCGGCGAACGAACGGCATTGTTTTGCATCGATGACCATCCGCGGACGTGCTGATTCATCCGCGTACATGACGAATTAGCAACGCGCGTGCCGCCTCGATCGGCTCATCGTTGCGGGCGCTCGCGCCGCGCCCGTCCCGCCGGCGTCCGGGCGATCCCAATTTCGGACACCGCCGCAAAAGCGAGCCTGCTATAAGAGGCCGGCAAATGGCCGCAAAGATCCTGGATGGCAAGGCGCTGGCGGCGCGCATCCGCGCCGGGCTCGCCGAGGAAGCGCGCGCGCTCACGGCGCGCGGCACACAGCCCGGCCTGGCGGTGGTGCTGGTGGGCGATGACCCGGCGTCGCACATCTACGTGCGCAACAAGACCAGGGCATTGGCCGAAGCTGGGTTTCGCGCGTTCGATCACCGCTTGCCGGCGACCACCACCGAAGCCGATCTGCTGGCGTTGCTCGAGACGCTCAACGCCGACGCGGCGGTTGACGGCATCCTGGTTCAGGTACCGCTTCCGCCCGGCATCGACGCGCACCGCGTGCTCCTGGCGGTCGATCCGGCCAAGGACGTCGACGGTTTCCATCCCGACAACCTCGGGCGCTTGCTGATGGGCGAGCCGCGCTTCATCGCGTGCACACCGTTCGGCATCATGAAGTTGATAGAAGAAGCCGGCGTTCCGCTCTCGGGCTCGGAGGCCGTCGTCGTCGGGCGTTCGAACACCGTGGGCAAGCCGATCGCCGTGCTCTTGATGGCCGCCGACGCGACCGTCACCGTGTGCCACTCGCGCACGCGAGATCTGGCGGCCGCGGTCGCTCGCGCGGATATTCTGGTCGCGGCCGCCGGCCGCCCCGAGATGATTCGCGGCGATTGGATCAAGCCCGGCGCGGTCGTGATTGACGTCGGCATCAACCGACTGCCGACCGGCAAGCTGGTCGGCGACGTCGAGTTCGCGATCGCGAAAGAGCGCGCCTCGGCGATCACGCCCGTGCCCGGGGGCGTCGGTCCGATGACGATCGCGATGCTGCTCTCGAATACGCTCGACTCGGCGCGACGCCGCGGCGGCGGGTAGCCCCGCGTCGCTCGGCCGCTACCGCACCGCCGTCGGTTTCGCGATGCAACGGATCACCGCGCTCTGCAGCTCCGCAAAGAGCGGCGGATTGGTGAGCGCCTCGTCCGCGCCGCGCTGGTGCGCGCGCATGCGGTCGCGCTCCAGCTGCCCGAGCGCGATGATCGGCGTCGTCGACGTGCGCGCGTCGAACCGCAAGGTCTGGATCAACTGCGCGCCCTCGGGCCCGGACGAGTCGAGGTCGATCACCGCCAGGTCGATGCTGTCGGGCAGCCCCTCGGGCCGCATGATGAAGTCGTAGTCGATGATCCGGCAGGCGAGCACCGAGCGCAGGTAGCGGCTGAGAATCGCGCGCGGCGCCGCCTCGCCCGTGCCGAGCAGGATCTGGATGCCCGTGAAGCTGAACGCGATCTCGTCGACGACCGCGCCGTACTGCTCGGCCGCGGTGTCGATCACGATGCCCATGCCCGCCGGTTGTCCCGGCCCGGTCGACTCCGGACGCAGCCACGCCACGGTTCCATGCAGCTCGCACACCGGCGTGTTGGGCGCGCGCAGCCGCATCCAGACCACGGTGCCGATCGGAAGCGGCGCGCTGGTGTCGACGAAGATGCCGCCCTTGGACAGGTTGGTCGTGTACGCGACCAGGAACGCGCCCGCGGAGCGGTACTCCAGCTCCAATGCGATCGGGACCCGCGCGTTGCGCCGGTGGTCGGTGGAGCTCGGGTGGGTCATGAGGGAAGCAGGCGTCCGATCAGCGTATCGAGCTCGTCGAGCGAGCTGTAGTGCAACTCGAGATGGCCGCGACCGGGCCCCGCCTCGACGACCTTGACCCGCACGCCAATTCCGCGTGACAGGCGCTCGGCCAGATCGCGCGCCGACGCGGACGGACGCGCGGGCGGCGCATTGCCGGCGCCGTTGCTGCCGTCTTCGCGCTCGCGCCGCACCAGTCCCTCCACCTGGCGCACCGACATCTCGCGCGCGGCGACCCGCCGCGCCAGGCGCACCATCGAATCCGTCGACTCGAGGCCCAGCAGCGCGCGCGCGTGGCCCATCGAGACGCGGCCGTCGATCACCAGATTGCGCACCTCTTCCGGTAACCGCAGCAACCGCAGCGCATTGGTGATCGTCGTGCGGTCCTTGCCCACGCGCGCGGCCAGCGATTCCTGGGTGTAGCCGAGCTCGGCGATCAGCCGCTGGTAGCCGGCGGCCTCCTCGATCGGGTTCAGGTCCTCGCGCTGCAGGTTCTCGACCATCGCCATTTCGAAGGCGCGCGTCGGGACCACGTCGCGGATCACCGCGGGCACCTCGTGCAGGCCGGCTCGCTGCGCCGCGCGCCAGCGCCGTTCGCCGGCGATCAGCTCGTAGCCGCCCGCTTCGCGCTTTCGCACGACCAGCGGCTGGATCACCCCCTGCGCGCGGATCGACGACGCCAGCTCCTCGATGCGCGTCTCGTCGAACATCTTGCGCGGCTGGTCGCGCGAGGGGTGGATCTCCTCGATCGCGACGTTCTGCAGGCCGCCTCCGCCGGCCGACGTCGACGTCGACGTCGACGTCGGCGCGTGCGCCGCCACCGCCAGCGGGGACGCACCCGGGATCAGCGCCGCCAGCCCTCGGCCCAGCGCCTTGCGCTTGATCGTGCTCATTTGATTGGACTCATCTCGTGCCGCTCGCCGCCGCGGACGATGTCGCGTCGGTCTGCCGCGACAAGAACTCGCGCGCCAGCTCCAGGTAGCTCTTCGCCCCCTTGGATGCGATGTCGTAGAGGATGATCGGCTTGCCGAACGACGGCGCCTCCGACAGGCGCACGTTGCGCGGCACGGTGGTCTGGTAAACGCGCGCGTCGAAGTGGGCGCGCACCTCGTTGGCGACCTGCTCGGTCAGGTTCTGCCGATTGTCGACCATGCACAGCACAATACCCTCGATGCTCAACCCGGGGTTCAGTGACCGCCCGACGAGATCGATGGTGGTCTGCAGGTCGCTCAGGCCCTCGAGCGCGTAGTACTCGCACTGCAGCGGCACCAGCACGCCGTCCGCCGATGAGAGCGCGTTCAGCGTCAGCAGGCCCAGCGACGGCGGCGTGTCGATGAACACGAAGTCGTAGTCGGCGGCGGCGGTGCGCAGGCTGCGGCGAAGTCGGGTCTCGCGGTCGGGCAGGGCGACGAGCTCGATCTCGGCGCCGGCCAGATCGGCGCGCGCCGGGATCAGGTCCAGTAATGGCAGCTCGGTCTTGCGGATGATTTCACCGACGGGACGATCATCGACCAGCAGGTCGTAGACCGTCGGTGTCCCCTCCTCGGTGCGGGCGTACCCGAGGCCCGAGCTGGCGTTCCCTTGCGGATCGATGTCGACCAGCAGAACCCGCCGTTCGGCCGCCGCCAGCGACGCCGCCAGGTTCACGGCGGTCGTGGTCTTACCCACGCCCCCCTTTTGGTTTGCGACCGCGATGATGCGTCCCATGGTGCGCGGGAATCCTATCAAACCCCCTCCGCACTCCGAATACTCACCTCTGGCCTGGCGGAGAACGGATGAGCGAAAAATTTGACCGTCTGTGGGTGTGGGTATTATCTGAACCTACATGTGAAGTTTGTTTGTTGGGACCGACTTCAGCCAGGAGACGAACATGGGACGCGACGACGACGATCAGAAGATCTACCGGACCTTCGAAGAGTTCGAGCGCGAGGAGTTGCGCCGTGACTGCCACGCCGGCTCGGTCGACGAGATCCTCGACGAGATGCTCGCCGGCGAGCTCGACTTCGAGCCGCGCACGTCGCGCCGCTCGGCTCGCGACGACGACGACCAGGACGAATAGCGTCCTTGGCGCCTTGTTCGGCGCTCGCCGCGGGCCGCCGGCGCGGGCGCGAGCGCGCCCACGTGAGGAATCGCCGACGTTGATGTATAAGCTCACGCCATGGCGCGTGAAAATGAATCGTCGCGAAACTGGGGTGCAACCGTCTGGCCGCTCGTGACCGGCCTGGCGGTAGGGTTTCTCGTTGGCCGCGAGACCGGCGCCGGGCGAGGGCGCGAGACCGCGACCGCCGAGCCCAAGACGGCCGAGACGCCGTCCGCCGTGGCCGCGGCCAAGCAGCCCGCCAAGGTCTACAAGAGCCAGACCGAGTTCCCGAGCGGCTGGTTGAAGGAAACCGACCTGACGTCGGTCGCCGGCATCAGCTTCGACGGGATGAACGACGGTCAGAAGACGACCGCGTTGCAGGCGATGAACGAGCGCAACTGCGAGTGCGGCTGCAACATGGGCTCGATCGCGACCTGCGTGAAGAAGGATCCGAACTGCCCGCGCAGCCCC
>CAZNCQ010000181.1:0-14857 GCA_964571275.1 uncultured Myxococcales bacterium | reverse complement strand
TGCACCCAGTTCTCGACGTTGGGCGTCCAGTCGCCGATCCAGTCGGCGCCGCCGTACTGGGCAATCTTCGCGATCAGCGCCGACTCTTCCAGGTTGTTCGCGTTCTTGAGCCGCTTCACCGCCAGGGTGGCGTTGGCGTAGGGATCGACCCACCACTTGACGCCCACGAAGATGTTCTCGTCCTTCTTGCGCGGCACCACCGGCGCCTCGGGCTCGTCCTTTTTCGCCGGCGGAGCCGCCTCGGACGAGCCCATGCTATTGGCTGCCGGCGCGCCCGGCGTTTTGACGCAACCCGAAGTCAGCAGCGCCAGCGCTGCGGCCACAACGGCCATCGATGAACCCAAACGAAGCTGAGCAGTATGTTGCATTTAGGGGACCTCTTGAAATGAAGGCCAGGCGCCGCAATCTGCGGCGGCGCGACATTAACACGTGCCGTATTTGAAGAGAGTCTTCAGTGGCCGAAAGCGCGCAAGCCATAGTAGCTGGCCGCGGAGATCAGCGCCGCCGACTGGATCGTCAGCAACCAGGCCCAGACGATGCGCAGCGCCACGGCCCAGCGCACGCCGCTCGGCCGCGTGACCCAACCGACGCCGACGATCGCGCCGGTGATGGTGTGGGTCGTCGACACCGGCACGCCCAGCGCCGTGGCCAGAAACAGCATCGACGCGCCGCCCGTCTCGGCGCAGAAACCCTGCACAGGCTTGAGCTTGGTCAAGCTCATTCCCATCGTCCGCACGATGCGCCAGCCGCCCGTCAGGGTGCCGAGGCCCATCGCCAGGTGGCAGACCAGCACGACCCAGAACGGAATGAAGAAGGTCGGCCCGATCAGGCCGTTTGCGTACAGCAACACCGCGATGATGCCCATGGTCTTCTGCGCGTCATTGCCGCCGTGCCCCAGGCTGAACAGCGCGGCCGACAGCAGCTGGAGCCGCCGGAACCAGCGGTCGACCCGACCCGGCGTGAAGCGGCGCAGAATCCATGCGACGGCCACGAGCAACGCGCCGCCCACCAGAAAGCCGATGATCGGCGACAGGATGATGAACGCCGCCGTCTGGGTGATCTTCGCCCAGCCGAGCACGCCGGTGCCACCCTTGCTCATCCCGGCGCCGATGAGGCCGCCCATGAGAGCGTGCGACGAGCTCGAGGGGATCCCGTACCACCAGGTGATCAGGTTCCATACGATGGCGCCGATCAGCGCCGCGGCGACGACCGTGTTGTCGACGACGTGCGGGTCGATGATCCCCTTGCCGATGGTGTTGGCGACGTGCAGCGGGAAGAAGACGAACGCGACGAAGTTGAAGAACGCCGCCCAGGCGACGGCCACTCGTGGCGAGAGCACCCGCGTCGAGACCACCGTTGCGATCGAGTTGGCCGCGTCGTGGAAGCCGTTGATGTAGTCGAAGACCAGGGCAATGACGACGATGGTTATGACGACGGCCATTTTGGTGCACGGCTTCTATCGGTGAGGTCCCGCGCGATGTCAATGGCCCTGTCACATGAATGTCACAGCGCCCGGTTGCGCGTTTTGTTCCAGAAGGTGCTAGAAACTCGACCATGACGCGCGTCTTGGTCGTCGAGGACGAGCGGGACCTGCAAGAGGTCATCGGCTATAACCTTCGCGAGCTCGGCTATGACGTCGTGGTATCGGAGCGCGGCGCGCCAGCCGCGGCGCTGGCCGTGGAGCAGCGCCCGGATCTGGTCATCCTGGACCTGATGCTGCCGGATATCTCGGGCCTCGAGGTGTGTCGGAGCCTGAAGAGCAACCCCGCCACGCGCCTGACACCCGTCGTGATGGTCACCGCCAAGGGTGCAGAGGTCGACCGGGTCGTCGGGTTCGAGCTCGGCGCTGACGACTACGTGGTGAAGCCGTTCAGCGTGCGCGAGCTCTTGCTGCGCATCCAGGCGGTGCTGCGGCGCTCGCAGCTGGCGCCGTCGGTGGCCCCGGTGGCCGCGTTTCCGGCGATCACGTTCGGCCGCCTGCGCATCGATCGCGACGCGCCCAACGTGCAGGTCGACGACCGCGAGGTCACGCTGACCGCTCTCGAGTTGCGCCTGCTGTGCACGCTCTACGAGCGGCGCAACCGCGTGCAATCGCGCGCCGTGCTGCTCGACGACGTCTGGTGCGTGAGCGGCGAGAACGCCACGCGCACCGTCGACACGCACGTCAAGCGCCTGCGTGAAAAGTTGGGCCCCGCGGGCGCGTACATCGAGACGATCCGCGGCATCGGCTACCGCTTCGTCGGCGCTCCGCCCAAACAGCCGCCGTGAGGTTTGGAGTGCGCGCCAAGATCTTCGCGGTATCGCTGAGTCTGATCGCGCTCTCGGTACTCGCGGGCGAGATCTATTTGCGCCACAGCGTCGAGGCGAGCTTGATGGAGCGCATCCGCCAGGATCTGATCGGGCGGCTCGACCTGGTTCGCGACGCCAGCGACGAGACCCTGAAGAGCGCGCCCGCGGGCCCGCTCGAGAACAAGGACACCTGGAGCGAGCTCGCGCACCGGCTCGCGCGCTCGGGCAACGGGCGCCTGACGTTCATCCGCCCCGACGGGGTCGTGCTCGGCGACTCCGAGATCGACCGCGGCGCGCTCGAACACCTCGAGAACCACCACGATCGTCCCGAGGTGCTCCAGGCGCTGCGCGGATCCTGGGGATCGAGCATGCGCTGGAGCGCCACCGTGAACCGCCGCTTGATGTACGTCGCGGTGCCGCTCGAGCGCGACGGAAAGCTCGCGCTCGTCGCGCGGCTCGCGGTGCCGCTGACCGAGGTCGACGACGCTCTGCAGGGCTTGCGGCAGATCTTCGGTTTCGGCGCGCTCATCGCTCTCGGCGTCGCGCTCTTCCTGTCGTTTGGCGCGGCGCACATCCTGTCGCGGTCGCTGCGCGAGCTCACCGATGCGGCGCGGCGCATGTCGTCGGGCGATCTCGACGTGCGCACGCACCTGCGCGGCCGTGACGAGGTCGCGGAGCTCGGGACGGCGCTCGACGCGCTGGCGGAGAGCCTGTCGGCCAACCTCAGCACCATGCGCGCCGAGCGCGATCTGCTGGGCCGCATCCTCGAGTCGATGCAGGAGGGCGTGCTGGTGATGGACGCCCAGCGCCGCATCCTGCTGGTGAACCCATCGCTGCGCGAGATGCTGGCGCTGTCGAGCGAGGCCGTGGGGCGCATCGCGATCGAAGTGATCCGCAACGCCGAGCTGCAGCGGCTGCTGGAGACGGCGCTGGCGTCGGAGGGGTCGCACTCTGGCGAGATCGAGATCGTGGGCCTCAAACCGCGGCGCGCGCTGGTGCACGCGAAGGCGATGTCGGGCCAGCCCGGGCTGCTCGCGGTGTTCGTCGACGTGACCGACGTGCGGCGGCTCGAGTCGCTGCGCCGCGATTTCGTCGCCAATGTGTCCCACGAGCTGCGCACGCCGATCGCGGCGGTCGCGTCGGCGGCCGAGACGCTGCGCCGGTCGGCGCTGCGTGATCCCGAGGCGTCGGTGCGCTTCGTCGACATGATCGAACGCAACGCGCGCCGCCTGCACGAGCTGGTCGAGGACGTGCTGGATCTGTCGCGCATCGAGTCCAAGGAGTTCAAGCCGCGCGCCGATGCGGTCGAGGTCGGCCCCATCGCGTCGCAGGTCATCGGAACGTTCCGCGAGCGCATCGAGAAAAAGCGGCTGACGGTCAATGCAGCCGTGCCCGCGGGCACGCCGCCGGCGACCGCCGACCACCGCGCGGTCGAGCAGGTGCTGACCAACCTGATCGAGAACGCGGTCAAGTATTGCCCCGACGGTTCGTCGATCACCGTGCGCGTCTCCGACGAGGGCAACAAGGTGCGCATCGCCGTCGAGGACTCGGGGCCGGGCATCGAGTCCAAGCACCTGCCGCGCCTGTTCGAGCGTTTCTACCGCGTCGACGCCGGCCGCACGCGCGACATGGGTGGCACCGGCCTGGGGCTGTCGATCGTCAAGCACCTGGTCGAATCGATGGGCGGCATGATCGGCGTGCAGAGCACGATCGGCCGCGGGTCCACCTTCTGGTTCACGCTGCCGCGCGATCAGCGCGTGATCACGCCGCCGCCGTCGCAGCCGCAAGCGGTCTAGCTCCAACGCCGGTCAGACGAGCGTTGGGTCTGGGTCACGATCGCAGCTGCAGGCGCTTGAGCCGCGACGCCAGCGTCGTCGGCTTCAAGCCGAGCAACGCAGCCGCACCGTCGGGGCCGTAGATCTTGCCACCGCAGCTCTCCAGCGCGCGGCGCAGGTTCTCCCTCTCCTGGCGGCGCATCTCGTGCTCGCCCAGTATGGGCGGCGGCCCGGAGCGTCCCGCATCGATGAAGACCGGTCCTTCGAGCGCCGGCACCGCGACTCGCGCCGCGATCGACGTGGGCTGCGCGCCGCGTCTCGCCGCGGCCGGCGCGTCGCCGACCGGCAGGTGCAAGCCGCCCTGCACACCCGAGATCGTCGCGCGCTCGAGCACATTGAGGAGCTCGCGCACGTTCCCGGGCCAGTCGCGGTTCGCGAGCCACGCGACCTGCTCCGGCGCCAGCGTCACCGGCGCGCGGGCGAGGCGCCGGCAGATGCGGTCGAGCAGCTGCGCCGCCAGCTCGGGGATGTCCTCGCGCCGCTCGCGCAGCGCCGGCATGATGATCGGGTAGACCGCCAGCCGGTAATAGAGATCCTGCCGGAAGCGGCCGGCGTCGACCTCGGCGACCAGGTTGCGGTTGGTGGCGGCGACGATGCGCACGTCCGAATGGCGCGTGCGCACTTCGCCGACGCGTTCGAATGTCCCCTCCTGCAGCACGCGCAGCAGCTTGCCCTGCAGGTCGAGCGGCAGCTCGCCGATCTCGTCGAGGAACAGCGTGCCGCCCGCCGCCGCCTCGAAGCGCCCGACGCGGTCGCGCGTCGCGCCCGAGAAGGCGCCGCGCACGTGGCCGAAGAGCTCGCTCTCCGCCAGCTCGCGCGGGATGGCGGCGCAGTTGATCTCGATGAACGGCCCGCCCGCGCGCCGGCTCTGCTGGTGGATGGCCTGCGCCGCCAGCTCCTTGCCCGTGCCCGACTCGCCCAGCACCAGCACGGTGGCGTCGGTGGCCGAGACCGCGGCGATCTCGTGCAGCACCGCGCGCAGCTTGGCGCTGCGGCCCACGAGCGCCACCGGCTCGGCCTCGGCGCTGCGCCGCAAGATGTGGTTCTCCAGCGCCAGCCGCCGCCGCATCGACTCGACCTCGGCGAAGGCGCGCGCGGTCGCGATCGCCGCCGCCGCGTGGTTGGCGATGATGCGCAGGACGTCGACGGCTGCGGGTGACAGCGGCGCGCGCACGAACACGCCCAGCACGCCCAAAAGCTCGCCGCGCGACATCAGCGGCAGCCCCGCGAAGCCCTTGATTCCCTCGGCGAGCACCCACTCGGGGTGGCGGATCTTCGGATCGCGCGCGGGATCGGTGACCAGTACCGGCGCGCGCGTGGCGGCGACCGCGCCGACCTTGAACGCGCCCACCGGGATGCGGCGGAACGCGCCGCCGAGCCGGCCGTCGGCGATCGCGGCGCCGCCGCGCGCGCGCGCCGCGCTGGCCACCAGGTGCAGGCACGACGTGCGGGAGGCGCAGACCCCGGCGTTGGGACACCCCGCGCATTGATCGCCGGGTTCGAGCAGCCACAGGCGCGCGAGCGCGACGTCCTCGTTCTCGACCAGCCGCCGCGTGCACAGCGGCAGCAGATCCTCGAGCGATCGCTCGCGCGCGAGCTCGAGCAGCAACTCTCGAAACGAATGCGACGCGGCTCCGTTGACGTCCGACCAGAGCACGCGATCACGCTACGCGAGGACTCGTTTCCACGACGCAAATTCGCGGTCGAGATCGCGATTTGTCGTGGTGCGCGGCGATCCGCCACGGGCGCTTGGCCGCGGCGATATCCGCTGGAAACCGAGCGTGCGCACGATCGGAAACCTGGCGTTTTCACGCCGCGGTTTCTCGCGGCCACGCCCGGCCGCCGAGGCGCTTGGCCCCGCGGTTGCTCTGTCCTCTCCGCGAGCCCGAACGAGAAACGCCGCGCGTTCCCGCGCGCAGCTGGAGGGAGACGACAATGCCCGCGATCACGCACCCGCCGCACAAGGAAGGCGACTTCCTGGTCGACTATGAGGAGAAAGTCTTCGAGGACGTCAAAGCAGCGCCCGGCGAAAAGGCGCTGGTGACGTTTCACACAGTCGCGTTCGAAGGATCGATTGGCCTGGTCAACATGCTGCAGGCGACGCGCCTCATGCGCAAAGGGTTCGACACCAGCGTGCTGCTCTATGGTCCTGGCGTGTTGCTGGGCGTGCAGCGAGGGTTTCCCAAGCTCGGGAGCGAGGCGTTCCCTGGCCACCTGGTCGTCAACCAGAAGATCGGCGGCTTCATGGCCGAGGGCGGAAAGGTCTACGCCTGTCGCTTCGCGCTGTCGGCGCTCTACGGTCAGACGGAGGCGGCGCTGATCCCGGGGATCCGGCCGATCAATCCGCTCGACGTGCTCGACATCGTGCTGCTTCACCGCAAGGCCAACGCGGTGATCCTCAACACCTGGACGCTGTAGGCGGCACGCGTGGCGGCCACTCGAAAAGTGCGCGCGGCGGCGGTGCAGCTGGCACCGTCGCTGTCGAGCCGCGCGGTGACGACCGAGAAGGTGTGCGCCGCGATCGAGGCCGCCGCGCGCGAGGGCGCGGAGCTGGTGGTCTTTCCCGAGACGGTCGTGCCGTACTACCCGTACTTTTCATTCATCCAGCCGGCGGCGGTGATGGGCCGCGAGCACCTGCGGCTCTATGAAGAAGCGGTCACCGTGCCCGGTCCCACGACGCTGGCGGTCGCCGCGGTGGCGCGCTCGACCGGCGCGGTGGTCGTGCTGGGTGTCAACGAGCGCGACCACGGCACGATCTACAACGCGCAGCTGATCTTTGACGGCGAGCGCGGCCTGGTGCTGCACCGGCGCAAGATCACGCCGACCTATCACGAGCGCATGGTGTGGGGGCAGGGCGACGGCGCCGGGCTGCGCGCCGTCGACACCCACGTCGGACGGGTCGGAGCGCTCGCCTGCTGGGAGCACTACAACCCGCTGGCGCGCTACGCGCTGATGGCCGACCACGAGGAGATCCACGCGAGCATGTTTCCCGGATCGCTGGTCGGGCCCATCTTCGCCGAGCAGATCGAGGTCACCATCCGCCACCACGCGCTGGAGTCGGGCTGCTTCGTCGTCAACGCCACCGGCTGGCTCACACCCGAGCAGCGCGCGGAAGTCGTGGGATCGACCGGCCTCGAGCGCGCGGTCAGCGGCGGTTGTTTCACCGCGATCGTCTCGCCCGAGGGGACGCTGCTGGGCACGCCGATCACCGAAGGAGAGGGCACGCTCCTGGCCGACCTGGACCTGTCGCTGATCACCAAGCGCAAACGCATGATGGACAGCGTCGGCCACTACAGCCGGCCCGAGCTGCTGAGCTTGCTCATCGATCGAAGACCGACCAGCGCGCTCGTCGAGCGCTCGGCGGCCGGCGTGCTCGTCGAGCACGTGCGCGAGCGCATCGGCGCCTCTTTGACGCCGGCGCCCATCGACGCACCGACCTCATCGCCGGCCGTGTCGTCGCCCGCGACCTCGGCGCCTGCCGGCGTGGTTTGAAAGGACTTCACCCAAGTGTCGACATCCACCCTTCCGTTCACCGCCGCCGACGAGGACCCGCGCACGCTGATGGCCGACCTGCAGGCGGCTGGCCTCGCGCTCGACGAGGGTGCGGGTGGCGTCTCCGCCGGGCGTCGTGGGGGCGCCGGCCCCTCGGACCACCGCGCGGTGTCGCTGGGCGGCGCGACGTTGATGGTGCCGATGCGCGGCGCGGGGCAGTCGCCGTATCGACTGCGCGTGCTCTCGGGATCGTCAGCGCCGGCGTCGAGCACGGTCTCGTCGCGCGCCTGGATCCTGCGCGGTGACGATCTGCTCGCCGAGGTCGCGCTGCCGCCGGCCGCGCGCTTCTACGCGCTGTCGACCGCTGACGGCATCCCCTATTCGAAGATCGCGCTCCTGCATGCGCGGCGCGTGCTGGCGTCGACCGTGCTGCAGTCGTGCGTGCGCTACGCGGATGCGGCGCGCGCCTGCCGGTTCTGCGCGATCGGAACGTCGCTGAAAGAGGGGCGCACGGTGGCACGCAAGACGCCGGCTCAGCTGGCCGAGGTCGCGGAGGCCGCGGTGAGGCTCGACGGTGTCGAGCAGCTCGTGCTGACCACAGGGACGCCGGCGTCGTCCGATCGGGGCGCGGCGCACCTGGCGGCCTGCGCGGCGGCGGTGAAGGCCGTGGTTCCGTCGCTGCCCATCCAGGTCCAGTGCGAGCCGCCCGACGACTTTGCCTGGTTCGCGCGCCTGCGCGCCGCGGGCGCCGACGCATTCGGGATGCATCTCGAGGCGGTCGAGCCGGAGGTGCGCGCCGCGGTGATGCCCGGCAAGGCCGAGGTTCCCGTCGAGCGCTACCTCGACGCGTTCACCGCGGCGGTCGCGGTGTTCGGCCGCGGGCAGGTGAGCACGTACCTGATCGCGGGGCTCGGCGATCAGCCGGCCAGCCTGCTCGCGATGGCGGAGCGGCTGTGCGGCATCGGCGTCTACCCGTTCGTGGTGCCGTTCACGCCGATCGCGGGCACGCCGATGGCCGCGCACGCGCCGCCGACGAGCGAGAGCATGCAGGGCTTGTACGCCGAGGTCGCGCGCCTCTTGCGCCGGCACGGGCTGTCGTCGGCCGAGATGAAGGCGGGCTGCGCGAAGTGTGGCGCGTGTTCGGCGCTGTCGAGCTACGAGGGATCGCCGTGTTGAGCTTCGACACGCGCATCGCCCGCACGGCGCGCGAGCGGGCGGCCTACTTCGCGCTCCGCCGATCGATCTTCTGCGCCGAGCAGCGCCTGTTCGACCGCGACGATCGCGACGAGCAGGACGCGACCGCGATCCCGATCGTCTGCGTCGCCGGTACGGCAGACGAAGCCGCGCGCGTGGTCGGCGTGGTGCGCATCTGGGAGGAATCGCCGGGCGACTGGTGGGGCGGGCGGCTCGGCGTCGACCCGGAGTTCCGCACCGTGGGCGCGATCGGCCGCTGGCTGGTGCAGACCGCCGTCGGCACCGCGCGAGCCTGGGGCGCGCACCGCTTCCGCGCCACCGTCCAGGGCGCCAACGTGGCGTTCTTTCGCCGCCTGCGCTGGCAGACGCGCGAGGAGCTCGAGCTCTTCGGCCGCCCGCACCACTTGATGGAAGCGATGCTGGAACATTTCTCACCGACCGACGAGGCGCGTCCCGCAGTTGGGGGACTCGCGGGACGCGCCTCGGGCTCCTGGGAGGCGGACGATGCTGCCTGAGCTCGCCAACCAGCTGCGATCGGCGGTCGGCTTTCAGCACAAGCGCGACATCCAGGCGGCGGCGCGCCACCTGCCGCGCGTGCGCAGCGGGCCGTGGGGCGCGGGTGAGGTGCGCATTGGCGACGACACCGCTGCGATCCCCGACGGCGAAGGCTATCTGCTGTTCGCGGCCGAGGGGATGTGGCCCGAGCTGGTCGCGACCGAGCCGCGCTTCGCCGGCTACTGCGCCGTGATGGTCAACGCGAGCGACGTCTATGCGATGGGCGGTCGGCCGCTGGCGATCGTCGACGCGATCTTCGCGGGCAGCGCTGACGCGGCCGCGCCGATCTGGCAGGGGATGGCCGACGCCGCCGAGCGTTTCCAGATCCCTATCGTGGGTGGCCACACGAACCTGCGCAGCCCGTACGCGGCGCTCGCGGCCGCGGTGCTCGGGCGCGCGCGCCGGCTGCTGACCAGCTTCGATGCGCGGCCGGGCGACGACCTGGTGGTGGCGGTCGATCTGCGCGGGCGCATGCATCCGCGCCACGCCTTCTGGAACGCCAGCACGGCCGCCGCGCCGGCGCGGCTGCGCGCCGACTACGCGCTTTTGCCCCGCGTCGCCGAGGAGGGAATGGCGACCGCCGCCAAGGACATCAGCATGGGCGGCATCGCGGGCACGACCCTGATGCTATGCGAGGCGTCGGGGGTCGGCGCGACGCTGCGGCTCGACGCGATCCCGCGCCCCGACGGGGTGCCCTGGGCGACCTGGCTGCAGGCGTTCCCGAGCTACGGTTTTCTGCTGGCGGCGCGGCCGTCGGAGAGCGCGCGCCTGTGCGAGGCGTTCGCGGCGCGCGACATCGCCGCCGCCGTCGCCGGGCGCTTCGACGAGAGCCGGCGTGTGACGCTGGCGAGCGGAGGCGCGCGCGAAACGCTCGAAGAGACACTGTGGGATCTCGCCGAAGCGCCGCTCACCGGCTTTTCTGGTGAGCACGAGAGACGAGGACACGCGTGAGCGCCGCCGGGCTCGCGAGCCATCGCGTCCTCGACGCGGGCAGAGACGACGAGCTCGTGGCGCGCGCGTTGGCCCCCGAGGCGCCACGGCGGATCCGCCTCGGCATGCCCCACCTGGACGCGGGCGGCCTGTCCGAGAACTGGCTGTTCCGCGACGCCGGCGATCGCCACTGGGAGGCGATCGCGCGCCACCTGGGCCTGGCCACCGACGAGATCCGCAGCGAGAGCGGCGAGCGCATCTACCCGACCGTCGTCGCGGTGCGCGCGCGCTACGACTTTCCGCTCGCGCGCGTGCGCGAAAACGACCTGTTCGAAGCGGCGGTCGAGGTGGTCCCCTCCGGCCGCGCCTGCGCGCACGGGCGCGTCGTCGCCGCGGTCAGCGGTCAGCGCGGCCGCTTCGCGCTCGAGTTGCTGACGACGTTCGCCGCGCGCAGCGCCGGTGGCGGCCTGCGCATGGCGACGCTGGAGCCGCGGCTGGCGCGGCGGTGGATCCCTGTCGGCGGCGAGCCGGCGATCGCGACCATCGCCCGTGCGGCGCGCCGCGGGGAACCCGTCGACGATCCATTCGCCGGCCCGGTGATGGCGCTGGCGGGCCCACCGCTGGCCGCGCTCGACTACGAGCCCTCTCCGTACGCCGAGTACAACGGGGCGGGCCTGCTCTATTTCGCATCCTACGTGACCATCGCCGACTCCGCGGAGCGGCGGCTGGTGCGGCAGCTCGGCCTGGACCGCTACCGTCGGGCGGACGTGATCGGGCTGCGGAATCGCCCCAGGGCCTCCAAGGGCAATGAAACGCGCGACTGGGCGCTGCTGACCTCGGCCGTGCGGCGCGACATCTTCTACTACGACAACCTGCCGCTGGGCGCGACGCTCACCGCATCCTTGATGGCGTTCGAAGAGGATTGCAGCGGCGTCACCACGCGCATCCGTTTCTCGCGCGGCCACGACGATGGTGGCCGGCCGATGGCCGATATCGTCACGCGCCGGGTCTTCGTGCAAGGCATGCGATGACGGCGCTCGAGATTCCGACGCCCGCGCGGCCGCCGTTGCCGGCGCGTGATCTGCGCCCGCCGTCGATCGGTCTTTACACGTATTCGACGCTTCCGCGCGGAAGCGTCGTTCACACCGCCTGCCTGGCGGACGCGCTGGTCGACCTCGGCTACGACGTCACGGTTTACGCGCTCGACAAGGACGCGCGCGGGTTCTTTCGTCCGCTGCGCGCGCGCCTGCGCCTGGTGCCGGCGGGGCGCGCACCCTCGTCGACGGCGGCGCTGGTGCGCCAGCGCAGCGACGAGTTGGCGTCGTACCTGATCGCGCACGGCGAGGCGCACGACGTTCACCATGCGCAGGACTGCCTCAGCGCCGCGGGCCTGCTGGCGGCGCGCGCGCTCGGCCGCCGGCTGAGGCTGGCGCGCACCGTTCATCACGTCGAGGCGTTCGCCGATCCTTACCTCGCGCGCTGCCAGGAGCGTTCGATTCGCGAGGCCGAGCTCTGCTTCACGGTCAGCGAAGCCGCGCGCGCCGACGTGCAACATGTCTTCGGGGTCGACAGCCTGATCGTCGGCAACGGCGTCGACGCGCGCCGCTTCTCCGACGTGCTGGTGTCGCGCCTGCGCGTGTGGCGCGCGCGCCTGGGCGCGGGCGCGCCGGTGGTGCTCGCCGTCGGCGGCGTCGAGGAGCGCAAGAACACGCTGCGTCTCCTCGGCGCGTTCGCGCGGTTGCACGCGCAGCGGCCCGATGCGCGGCTGTGGATCCTCGGCGGCGCGACCGTGCTCGATCACGGCGCCTACCGCGCCGAATTCGATCGCGCGCGCGATCGCCTGCCGCCGGAGACGCGCGCCGCCGTCATCGAGCTCGGCGTGGTGCCCGAGGCCGATGTGCCGGCGCTGTTCCAGCTCGCCGACGTGGTGGCGATGCCGTCGCTGCACGAGGGGTTCGGGCTGGCGGCGCTGGAAGCCCTGGCGGCCGGCCGACCGCTGGTGGCGTCGGCGCGCGCGCCGTTCACCGAGTACCTCGACGCCGGTTGCGCGGTCCTGGTCGATCCGCTGTCCGAGGAGGCGATCGCAACCGGGCTCGACGATGCGCTGGTCGCGAGCCCCGCGCGCCGCGAGGCCGGCCGCCGGCGCGCGGAGGCCCACTCGTGGGCCGGTGTAGCGGCGCGACACGCGCGGCTCTATCCCACTCTTGCCGCCGAGAACGAAAGGATGGCGAACCATGCCAGAGATGCACTTCTCGATCCGCTGGCCTGACGGCGCGGAGATGCGTTGCTACTCGCCGTCGCTGGTGGTGCGCGAGTTTCTCCAGGTCGGCTGCTCGTATCCGTTGCGCGACTTTCTCGAGCGCAGCCGCACCATGCTGCACATCGGCTCCGAGCGTGTGCGCGCGAAGTACGGCTACGCCTGCTCGGCAGCGATGGACCAGCTGGCTTCGATCGAGGAGCGCAGCGCCGCCTGCGGCGAGAGTGATCTGGTCACGGTGACCGGCTTCGAGCTGCCGGTGGAACGGGAGGAGACGAGCCGTCATGGTCATGGGTGAATCATCGGCGATTGGATCGCACCACAGCGTGGTGGTGGTCGGCGGCGGCCAGGCCGGGCTGGCGATGAGCTATTGCTTGCAGCAACGCGGGATCGAGCACGTGGTGCTGGAGAAGAACCGCGTCGGACACGAGTGGCGCGAGCACCGGTGGGATACGTTCTGCCTGGTGACGCCCAACTGGCAGTGCCGTCTGCCCGGGTTCCCCTACAACGGCTCCGATCCGCACGGGTTCATGTTGAAAGACGAGATCGTGGGATACCTGGAAGACTACGTGCGCTTCTTCCGGCCGCCGTTGCGCGAGGGGGTCTCCGCGATCAGCCTGCGCCCGCGCGCCAAGGGCGGCTACGACGTGGCGACGACCGCCGGCGAATGCGTTGCCGAGCAGGTCGTGGTCGCGACCGGCGGCTATCACACGCCGCGCGTTCCGCGCTGGGCCGAGCGCCTGCCCGAGACGATCGCGCAGCTCCACTCGTCGGAGTACAGGAATCCAGCGTCGCTCGCGCCCGGCGAGGTGCTGGTCGTCGGCACCGGCCAGTCGGGCTGCCAGATCGCCGAGGACCTGCACCTGGCCGGACGGCGCGTGCACCTGGCGGTCGGCGGCGCCCCGCGCACCGCGCGCCGCTATCGGGGGCGCGACGTCGTCGATTGGCTCGAAGACATGGGTTACTACCATCTGCCCGTGCATGAGCACCCGCTGAAAGACCGGGTGCGCGCCAAGGCGAATCACTACGTCACCGGCCGCGATGGTGGCCGCGACATCGATCTGCGCCAGCGCGCGCGCGAGGGCATGCGCCTCTACGGCCACGTCGAGGGCGTGCGCGGCTCGCGCCTGCTGCTGGTCGGCGACCTGAAGCAAAACCTGGATCAGGCCGACGCGGTCGCCGAGAGCATCAAGACCAGCATCGACAAGTTCATCGGCGAGCGCGGCATCGAGGCCCCGACGGAGGAGCGTTACCGCCCGGTGTGGGAACCAGCCGGCGAGACCGCGTCGCTCGATCTCGCGACGACGCCCATCACGACGGTGATCTGGTCCACTGGTTTTCACTCCGACTACCGCTGGGTCGAGGTGCCGATCTTCGACGGCCGTGGCTACCCGGTGCACTTCCGCGGCGTCACCGCCGTCGGCGGCCTCTATTTCCTGGGCCTGCCGTGGTTGCACACCTGGGGCTCTGGCCGCTTCTCGGGCGTCGCGATCGACGCCGACTATCTGGCCGATCGAGTCGAGGAGCGCGTCGGCGCCGCCTCGTTTGCGCCGACGCCCGCGCTCAACGAAGCGGCGCTCGGGTCGTAGGCGCGCGTCCTCGCGCGAGGCTCGGCTACCCTACGGGGGCTGAGTTGCGAACCACCAGTGGACCCTCGCCCCCCAGCGGCGTTAGCTGTGCGAGTTGGCGTTGCTGAGCTTGCCGGCGTGGCGGATGTCCTGGCCCTTGACCATGAACACCACCATCTCGGCCAGGTTCGTCGCGTGGTCGCCGATTCGCTCCAGGTACTTGGCGATCGATTGCAACCGCGTCGCGCGATAGATGTTGCGCACGTCTTCCATCATGTACGTCAAGAGCTCGCGGAAGATCTGCGAGTAGTAGGCGTCGATGGTGGCGTCGCGCTCGATGACCCGGTGCGCGTGCTCGGCGTCGCTGGCGACGAACGCGTCCAGCGCGTCGTGCAGCATCCGCTGCGTCTCCTCTGCCATCACGGGCAGGTCGACGTAGGGTTTGAGCGGCGGCTCCTGATTCAGCTCGACGACGCGCTCGCAGATGTTGACGCCGAGATCGCCGATGCGTTCGAGATCGGTCACCAGCTTGAGCGCCATGGTGATGAAGCGCAGATCCGACGCGACCGGCTGCCGTCGCGCCAAAACCTGGAGACAGAGACCGTCGATGTCGATCTCCATCTGGTTGATCTGGCGATCCATCGCAATCGTCCGCTCGGCGAGCGCCGTGTCACGCTCGGTGAGCGCGCGGATGCTGCTGATGATGCTCTCTTCGACCTTGGCGCCCATGAGCAAGA
>CAZNCQ010000180.1:0-14858 GCA_964571275.1 uncultured Myxococcales bacterium | reverse complement strand
GGCTGACCGGCGGCATCGCCACGGGCAAGTCGACGGTGGCGCGCCTCATCGCCGAACGGGGAATTCCGGTTGTCGATGCCGACCAGCTGGCTCGCGAGGCGGTCGAGCCCGGACAGCCGGCGCTGGCCGAGATCGCGCGCCTGTGGCCCGAGGTGATCGCCGGCGACGGGCGGCTCGACCGGAAGCGTCTGGGCGCGATCGTGTTCGCCGACGCCGACGCGCGCCGGCGACTGGAGGCGATCCTGCACCCGCGCATCGCCGAGCTGGCCGACGCGCGCGCGGCAGCGCTGGCGGCCGCGGGCCACAAGCTCGCGTTCTACGAGGCTTCGCTGCTGGTCGAGACCGGCCGCCACCGCGACTTCGACGGGCTCGTGGTGGTGACCGCGTCGCCCGAGACCCAGATCGCGCGCGCGATGGCGCGCGACCACCTGACCCGCGACCAGGCGCGGGCGCGCATCGACGCGCAGCTGCCGCTGGCGGAGAAGGTTGCGGTGGCGACACACGTCATCGCGAACGGCGGCGAGCTGGCGGCGACGGCGGCGCAGGTGGCCCGCCTGCTCAACGAGCTGGGCGCGCCCTAGTCCTCTTCTAGGAGATCGGATATTCAGTGCGTCGTCGACTCTCGGCATGGGGTTGCTAGAGGCTGGACGAGACTTAGAATCCACGGCACGTGAAACCGTGAAGATCCTTCTCGTAGACGATGACGAGTTCATCCGCTCGTCGCTCAAGGAGCACCTCGAAGAGGAGGGGCACACCGTGGCCACGGCCGCTGACGGCCAGCAGGCGTTCCGGATCCTCCGGCGCGGAGACCGTCCTGACGTCATCGTGCTGGACGCGATGATGCCGGTCATGAGCGGATGGGACTTCCGATCCGCGCAGCTCAGCGACCCTGACTTCGCCAACATCCCGGTGGTCGTGGTCAGCGCGTTCGGGTTCAGCGGCCGGACGGTGCTCAGCCAGTTTGGAGTCGCCGACTATGTGCCGAAGCCACTGGATACCGAGGCCCTTCTGAAAGCGATCAGCCGTGCCGCCGTGCGCCTGACCGCGTAGCGCGAAAGACCGGCGTCGGACGGCCTGGTCCGATGGACGCGCAAGGACCGCGTGGATGGTGGGCACGTGCGCAGAAAGTGCGGCGACCACCTGCACCGCGCGGCGTGTGTTGGAGAGCGCGCACAACCTTTGAGCTCCGTCGAGTCTTGGTACGTTCCCTGCAAAACCATCGGGCATGCGCCACCATCGACGCTGTCTCTCAGCGCTGCTTCCGATGCTGATGCTGCTCGTCGGCGCCTCGTGCGGCAGCGACACGACCCCGGCCAGGCCGGTTGCGGGTCTTTCGGCGTCGGAGTCGACGACGCTCTGCCAGGAGTTCTTCACCGCCGCGTGCGCGGCCGACGCGGCGAGCGCCAGACAGCCCTCCTGCAGCGGCTGCGATCCGTGCGGCCAGGCCGCCAGCCTCGATACGATCCGCAGCAAGTGCGGCGACGGAATCACCGACGCCGACGTCCGTCACTGCATCTCGTCTCGGTTCGACATGCCGACCTGCACCGGCCCGGAACGAGGCGGCTGCATGTTTGACGTCGGCGACGCGCTCTGTCCCTAGGCTCCGCGCTCTCGCGCCTCACCAGGAGAACGATCATGGAGGCCCATCAGAATCGCAACGAAGCGATCGGCGCACGATATGCGCTCGGCATCTTGCTGGCCTTCGGCGCCCTCAACGCGTTCGGCGGCGGCTTGTACGGAATGTCGGGCGCCACGAGCGTGCCGAGCGAGTGGCTGCGACACACTCCGTTCCGAGGCTACTTCATCCCGAGCCTGATCCTGTTCGCGATCGTCGGTGGCGCGCTGGTCGTCGGAGCCGTCGCCGTCTTCGCTCGCCTTCGCGTGGCGCGGTCGGCGGCCGTCAACGCGGGGATCGTCCTTCTCATCTGGATCGCGACGCAGCTCGCGATGATCGGTTACGTCTCCTGGTTGCAGCCGACCACCGCTGCGGCCGGCGTCCTCATCCTGGCGCTGGCCGCGGCGCTGCCGCACAGCAGGCTGCCGGTCCGACCGTTCGAAAGGAGGCAGCCGTGACGAATCAGGAGAGCCCCACCGCGCCCGGTCCGACGTTCTCACCGTCGGCGAGAGCGCTGGGATTCTGGTCGGCGGTTCTCGCGACCATCTTCAGCATCACCTACGACGCCGGCCAGCTGGCGGAGTGGCTCGGAGTGCTGGGGTCCGGAGGCGGCCCGGAGAGCGCGAGCACGCCCCTCGGCCTCGTCGTGTTGCTGACACCGTCACTCTTCCTGGGCTCGGCGTTCCTTCTGCTCCTCGTCAGCGTGCACCAGCTCGCGCCACCCAGCCGCAAAGTGTGGAGCCACGCCGCCGTCGTCTTTGCCACCGCCTACATGGTGCTCATCAGTATCAACTACTTCGTTCAGCTCACGCTGGTCGCCCCGCGGATCGCGCGCGGGCGCGTTCAGGGGATCGAACCATTCCTGTTCGTGCCTTTCGATTCCTTCCTGTACGCGGTCGACATCCTCGGCTACAGCTTCATGAGCGTCGCGACCTTGCTGACCGCTCGGGTGTTCGTGGGGCCGGGTCTCAATCGCGTCGCAAGGTGGTTTCTGACAGCGAACGGTCTCTTGCTGCCCTTCATCGCGCTGCAGATGTACTTCCACCCGCTGATCTGGGTGGCCGCCCTCTGGGCGGTCACGTTCCCCGGATCGACTTGGACCCTCGCCGTTTTGTTCAGGCGCACCAGACCCTGACCTGCTGCTGGACGGCGCCCTTTCAAGAGCGGGGACGCTGCAATCCCGCACGAGTTCGCCGGCGCCGCGAACTGCCCGGCGGGCACGGGCGTGTCGCTCGACAACGCAACGGGGATCGGTCCGCTGACCATGGCGTCAGCCGCGCGGCGCCGCAGCTCGATCGCAGCGCCGGAGGCGAGTCAGGCCCTGGATCGCGTCAGCTTGTCGCAAAGCGCGGTCAGATCTCCCGCGCGATCTCGGATCAGGCGATCGGCGGCGTCGCCCAAGGCACCCACGGTCGATGGATCGTCGAACTCCTGCAGCGTGGGCGGCAGGTCGGTTTGAAAACGGTAGTACTGTCCCTCGGCCACCGCCTCTCGCGCCTCGTAGTCCACGGTGTCGGTGACGCCGTCGATGAGGATCTCGATCAGCGGATGCGCCCACTGGGCCAGGCCCCAACCTTTGGCTCGGTCGTACGCGATGGTGCGATCGGTGTTGCCGGTGCCCAGGGAGACCACCAGCAGATCGTCGCCCGGCCAGAGCTTCCAGGCGTCCGCGACCGCGCACATCGTCGGGTTGTTGGCAAACACGCCTCCGTCGATGAACGCGAACGCATGGCCCGCCGAGGTGACCTGCACGGGCGGAAAGAACGTGGGCGCCGCCGAGGTCGCGCGAGCGACGTCGACCATGTCGAAATCGCTGGCCGCGTCGCTCTTCGCGACCCAGCTCTTGAAAAAGAAGGGCTTTCGTTCCTGGATCTCGTAAGCCGTGACGATCACCCTCGTCTGCGCCTCTTTGAGGCGCGCCCCGCTCAGGTATTGCGTCAGCGCCGCGCGTGCGCCCTCGCCGTCGTACTTCGGCCCGTTGAGCTGGTCGAGCGCCTCGACCACGTGCCAGAGCGATCGATTGAAGATGGTCCCGCCCTGCTCTTCGTACAGCTTCACGAGCGCGTTCGCCGACAACGCAGGGCCGGTACGCCCGGCGTTGGGCTTGGTCAACCCCATCGCCAGGATGCCGCCGGTCGATGTGCCTGCGATCATGTCGAACAGCGTCGCGATCGGTTTCCCGGTCTTCGCCTCGACCCATTCGAGGATGCGCGCTGGAATGATGCCTCGAATGCCACCGCCGTCTATCGATAGGATCGTGCGCGTCGCCATGGTCGCTCTGCCCTCCCTGTCGCTAGGAACGGCTGACGCGCCGGATCTTTCGACCAACCGGTTGAGCGTGATCCTGCTCAACCAGGGCGGGACCTACGAGCCCGGAATGTTCAACAGGATCTCGAGCGCGAAATAAAGCGACCTGAACGCGTTTTACAACGGGCTCGCGGGACGCAATCACAACGTTGCATGCAAACTGCCGAGCTCGGGTGACGCAAACGGCGAGGCCGTTGGTGCCCTCGGTCATGGAGTGGGGTTCAGTCCGCGGGGACGAGCGGCACCGGAGGTCTCGATGGCGCCGGCGGCGCCGCGGGCCTGCAGGGTGGGATCGGCAGCGAATGGAAGTGGATGCCCGGCGTCGCGGCGCACACGGCCGGGCCGTATCAGCCGTGCGGCGTGATCGGCAGCGGACACGTCACCTGGGGAGCGGCCAGCCCGAATGGCCTCGAGATCGCCTCCGCGAGCCCGACCAGAGTCGTCATGTTCTTCGGGCTCGGGACCGGCGCCCAGATCCGAGCCCCATTTTATGCCGGCGGTCCGGTCATCGGTGTCGACTACACCCGCGATGGAACGCGCCTGGTCGTCGCGAGCGACGCCGGTGTCCAGGTCGTGAACCTCGCCGACGGACGCGTGCTGTCGACCAGTCACGCGTTCGCGTTCCCGCGCGCGGCCGCGCTGTCGCCCGACGGGGCGTACCTCGCGGAGCTGGGCTGGGACGTTCCGGCGAACGGGCTCGGCAACGACCCGCCGATCAACCAGGACACGATCCTGCGCGTGGTGCGGGTTGCGGACGACCACGTCCTGGCCGAGGAGACCTCGGTGTCGGCGCCTTATGGCGTCGCCCCGCAGTTTTCGCCCGATGGTTCGTTCATCGTCGCCGGCTCGCTGCTGCTGTCGATCCCCAACCTCCAGCCCCCGCCGATCTCGCCGCTTCAATCCGATGGAAATACGTCGCTGTCTCTCGACGGGACGATGGTCGCCCAGGCAGGAACGGTCTGGGATCGGGCCAGCGGGCGAGTGCTCAAGCCAGCTTCTGCCGATCCAGGTTTGGGTCTCTGGGTCGGGTTCTCACCCGACGGCGCCAGCTACGCCGAGCTGGAGTCGAATGATGGAGCGGTGCTGCATCGCTTCCGCACCAGCGATTGGTCCGAGATCGGCTCGGCGGCGACCGACGTTCGCGAGTCCAACCACACCCTGAATGACGGCCGCTTCTTCTTCTCAGGCGACGGCCAGCACGTGATCTCGACCCTCGGCGGAAGCGCACAGGACTCGGTGGCGGATCACCTCCCGGTCTTTCAAGTGACCCCGGTGTCCGACTTGACCCACTCGACGATCGTCGCGGAGCCGAAAGCCCTCTGGCAAGGGCCGGGCACCTTCTCGCCCGACGGCTCCATCCTGGTGACTCGTCTTGCGCTCACGAGCGCCGTCTGGAACGCCGCCAGCCTTGCGCCGATCTCCCGCTTCGACGCCACCGCCCAGGTTTACAGCTTCCTCGGCGACGGCCTGTTCGCTCTGGACGGAGGGTGGGTCTACGATCCGCTCACCGGGCAGCGGGTTGGCTACCTGTCGTACGCGCTGCTCGGCGTCTCGCCCGACGGGACGCGGGCAGCGTCGCTGGGACCCACCGCGAATCCCGAGGTCATCCGCTTGTCCGACCTGGCCGTTGTCGACTCGATCTCGGTGCCGAGCGTCTCTGGCGCCACGTTCACCTTCTCGCGCGACAACCGCTCCCTGGCGTACGCCGGCTACGACTTTTCGGGGGCGGGCCCGGTCTTGATCGTGTTCGACGGAGCGACCGGAGCGGCGTTGACCACCGTCGCGGGCGTACCGCCGATCGCCATCACCTCGGCGGCGCTGGCGGCGAGGGTGCAGGGCGCGTTCGCAGCCGCTCACCTGCGGAACGCTGCGCCGCGCGCCAGTAACGCGTCGAGCGCAGCAGGCGTCGCGCCCTCGATGACGAGCGTCTTGCGGCGCCCGCGCTCGCCGTGAGCGATCGTGACCGCGGCGCGCCGTACGCCAAACGCCTCGGCGACGGCATCGATGACCGCCGCGTTCGCTTCCCCGTCGACGGGCGGCGCCGTCACCGCGACCCGCAGTCGGTCGCCCACCATCGGACCGACCGATGTTCGCGACGAACGCGGCACGACCAAGACGTCGATGCGAAGCACGCGGCCAGATTGTAGCTCTTGGTTTTCCGACGCCCAGCGCGGGCCCGCGCGTGTGCGAGCTCAGCGCACCCCGCTCACGGCGTCGGCAGACTCAGCGAATCGGTGCAAACCGGCGCGGTGCCGCCCGACGGAACGGTGCAGGTCGCGCTCTTGTACGCGACGCAGGCGATATTGGTGCACACCCCGCTGGAGCAGCTCCCCTGCGCCCACTGCGTGCGGATCGGATCGATGGCCTTGGTGTCGTTGACGTGCGTCGGGCAGCCGCAGTCGAGCTTGTCCGACGTGACCACCCCGCAATAGCCGGTCCCGCCGACGACGCAGCTCTTCGCGTTCGCGAGCGCGATCTGGAACGCCTTCTGGATCTGCGCGCAGCTCGGGCCCGAGCCGCCGGCGCCACCCGCGCCCGACCCGCCACTGCCGGTCATGCCACCGCTGCCAGCGCCGCCACTGCCGCTGCCGGTCATGCCGCCAGTGCCGTTCATGCCGCCGCTACCACCGCCGATCATGCCGCCGCTGCCGTGGTTGCTTCCGCCCATGCCGCCGCTCCCCTGCCCGCCCGCAGCTCCACCGGAGCCGCCCGCGCGCATGCCGCCGCTCCCGCCGCCCGGTGTACCGCCGCTACCGGGTCCGCCGTCCATGCTGACGACTTCGATCGATCCGCACGCCGCCGTCAGGACCACCACTGTCACCACCATGAGCCCGATGCGAAAGCCGCCGGTCTGGGTCCGCGATCGGACCTTGGATCGATCATCCGAAGGGCGAGAAGCGCTCATGTCGTAAGCTCTCGGACGAAAATTGCGCCGGGTTTAGGCGCAATCGAACGCCATGCCGCGGCAGCCCTCCGCGCACATGCCGACTCCGGCGGCGATGTCGGTGCACCGCCACCGCGCGGCGCGGCCGCTAGACTAGGGCACGCGGACGATGCCGGCCGCCAGCAGAGACGCGGCGATCTTCATCGCCTCGACGGGCGGGATACCGGTGGTGGCGGCCAGCTGCTCCAGGGTCTGCTTGCCGTCGATGCTCCTGAGCAGGTACTGCGTGCGCTCGCCCAGCTCCTGGCCGGCGATCTCCTCGTCGGTGCGGGCGCGCACGGGCACCTGGCCGAGCAGGCCGACGTAGGCGGCAAAGATGCGGTCGAACAGCGGGCGCGACGTCTTCACCAGATCTGCGACGTCGGGCTGGGGCGCCTTCGCGGCCTCCGCCAGCGCCTGATCAGCCGCGATCACCGCGGCGCCCAGGTTGCCGCCGTTCATCTGCGCGCGCGCGCGATCGATCAGCGACCGCACCTGCTCAGCCGGCGGCAGCGACGGCTCGTCGATCAGCTCGACGCTGTAGGTGTCGATCGCCTCATCGGGCTCCAGCGTTTCGACCTCTTCGGCGGCGACCCGGCGCGTGACCTCGGCAGGCATCGGCGCTGACGGCACGCCGGGCTCCGAACGTGCGTCGACCGGCCGCCCCGCCGGGGCCGGCAGGGCCCGCTCGCGCACTTCGCTCCAGGGGCGCACCACCGCCGAACCCGCCGGATCGCGGATCTGGCCCATCGACTTCGCCAGCTGCGCGGGAATGTTCGAGACGACGGTCCGGCGGCGCTCGCGCGGCAGGTCCGCGTCACGGGCGGGACGCGCGGGCTTGCCTTTCTCGACGGAAGCGCTCGCATCGGCGGCGACCGTGGCGCGCTCGGTGTTCTCCTCGAGCTCGACCAAGTCATCGCCGATCGCCACGACCTGGCCATCCCATTCGCCGGTCGTTGGCTTGGCAGGCGAGCTCCCCTGCGGCGCCGGCAGAGCCGTGGAACGTTCCTGCGCTTTCATCCCCCTTCATTTCGGCAGCGACGGGGTTTCCCTTTAGTCCGCGCGTCTTTAGCCCCCGTAACCGCACTGATTTTCCGAACCGAGGAGCGACGTGTCAGGCCAGCAGCGACTCCAGGAGCGCCTTTTGCGCGTGCAATCGGTTCTCCGCTTGCCGCCAGACCAGGCTCTGCGGGCCCTCGATGACTTCGTCGCTGATCTCCTCGCCACGGTGCGCGGGCAGGCAGTGCAGCACGATGGCTTCGGGCGCGGCCAGGGCCATGAGCGCGCGGTCGATGGTGAAGCCAGCAAACGTCTTGAGGCGGGTCTCCGCCTCCGCCTCTTGCCCCATCGACGCGAAGACGTCCGTCGAGATCACCTGGCGGCCCGCCGCCGCCTCCGCCGGCGTCGCTGTGAGGGTGATCCGCCCGCGCTCGGTCTGGCGCGAGCGCGAGAAGATTCCGGCGTCGGGGGCGTGTCCGGGCGGACAAGCGAGCGCCAGATCCAGGCCCAGGATCCCCGCTGCCTCGATCCACGAGTTGGCCATGTTGTTGCCGTCACCGATCCAGGCGTAGCGCACCTTGCGCAGCGTCTGCAGCACATCGCCGTCGCCGGCGCCGTATCGCTGCACGACGGTCTGCAGGTCGGCGAGCACCTGGCAGGGGTGCAGCAGATCGGTGAGGCCGTTGATCACCGGCACCGAGGAGTACGCCGCCAGCTCGCCGGCGCGCTCTTGCCCGAACGTCCGGATCATCACCGCGTGGCAATAGCCCGACAGCACGCGCGCGGTGTCGCGGATCGGCTCGCCGCGCCCGAGCTGCGAGCCCTGCGTGGGCAGGAACAGCGCGTGGCCGCCGAGCTCGAACATCGCGATCTCGAAGCTGGCGCGCGTGCGCGTCGACGCCTTCTCGAAGACCATGCCCAGCACGCGCCCGGGCCGCGTGGCGTGCGGCGCGCGCAGCGAGCGCAGCAGGCGAAACTCTTCGGCGCGGCGGATCAGCGCCTCGATGCCGCCGTCGGCCAGGTCCCAGAAGCTGAGGAAGTGTTTGACTGGTTCGCTCATCATCGCCGTCGTCGCGCGGGCCTCAGGCCGACGCGAGCACCCCGTCGAAGATCTCGACCGCCAGATCGATCTCCGCCTTGCTGACGATCAGCGGCGGCGCAAAGCGGATCACGTTGCTGCCCGCGACCGAGACCAGCAGCCCCTGCTCTCGCGCGCGAGCGACAATCGGCGCCGGCTCGCCGTCGATGACCAGCCCCTGCAAGAGGCCGCGTCCACGCGCGCCGCGTGCCTTCGGCCGGCGCCGCTCCGCCAGCCGCAGCAGCGACGAGCCGAGATGCGCGCCGACGTCGCGGCAGCGCTCGAGCAGGTTCTGGGAGTCGATTGCATGCTGCACGTACAGCGCCGCCGCCGTGGCCAGCGGGTTGCCGCCAAAGGTCGACGCGTGCGTGCCCGGCTCGAATCCGCGCCCGACCTCTTCGTTGGCGATCATCGCGCCAATCGGCACGCCGCCCGCCAGCCCCTTGGCCAGCGTGACCACATCGGGCACGACGCCTTCGTTCTCGAACGCGTAGAAGGTGCCGGTCCGGCCGGACCCGGTCTGCACCTCGTCGAAGATCAGCACCGTCCCGGTGTCGGTGCAGTGGCGGCGCAGCTCTTGGAGATATCCGGGCGGCGGTAGCAGGATTCCTCCCTCGGCCTGGATCGGCTCGACGATCACCGCGCAGGTCTTGTCGGTGATCGCGGCGCGCGCGGCGGCGATGTCGCCGAACGGCAGGAAGCGCACCGGCTCGACCAGCGGGCCGAAGCCGGCGCGGTACTTCTGCTGGCCCGTGACCGACAGCGCGCCCATCGTGCGCCCGTGAAAGCTGTTCTCGAACGCGACGAGCTCGATGCGGTGCGGGCGCGATTGGGTGACCACCTGATAGCGGCGCGCGAGCTTCAGCGCGGCTTCGTTGGCCTCGGTCCCCGAGTTGCAAAAGAAGATGCGCCCCTTGAACGCGCGGCGCTGCAGCGCCTCGGCCAGACGCACCTGGGCCTCGAGATAGTAGAGATTCGACGCGTGCACCAGCTGGCGCGCTTGCGCGCCGATCGCCTCGGCCAGGCCCGCGTGGCTGTGCCCGAGCACGCACACGGCCACACCCGCGGTCATGTCCAGGTAACGGCGACCGTCCGCGTCCCAGAGGGTGCAACCCTCGCCGCGGCTCATCACCACCGGCGCTTGCCGGTAGTTGTTCAGCAGCAGCCTTTGACCCGCCTTCACCAGATCGTCTTGCGTCGACATGAGGCGCCCCACTCTAGCAGCCACCCGGTCCACGCGCGAGCCATGTGGACGCCACGTGATCCTCGGCCTTGTGCGAAATCGCGGCGCGCCTTAGCTTCGCGCCCATGTCGACCACCGCTCCCACGGCGATCGTCGCGACGGCGACCGCGGTCCCCGCGCACTCGGCGCGGCAGCCGGAGGTCACGCGCGTGTTGCGCAGGCTGTTCCCGCTCCATGGTCGGCGCATGGACGCGGTCATGGCGCTGTTCGAGAACGCCCAGATCGACAACCGCTACAGCGTCTACCCGGTGGAGGAGATTGGCGTCCGCAAATCGCTGACCGAGACCACGCGGGAATATCGACGCCACGCGACCGCGCTCGCGCGCGAGGTCGCGGCGCGCGCGCTCGCCGACGCACGGCTCGCGGCGGACGACATCGATCTCATCATCACCACGTCGTGCACCGGCGTGATGATCCCGTCGGTGGACGCCTACCTGGTCGACGCGCTCGGGTTCCGGCGCGACGTGCGGCGGCTGCCGATCACCGAGCTCGGCTGCGTCGGCGGCGCGTCGGCGCTGGCGCGCGCGCACGACTTCCTGCGCGGCTTTCCCGACGCGCGCGTGCTGGTGGTCGCCGTCGAGTTGCCGAGCCTGAGCCTGCAGCGTGACGACACGACGCCGGCGAACCTGGTGGCGAGCGCGCTCTTCGGCGACGGCGCCGCGGCCGCCGTGCTCACCGCGCGCGGCGACCGGCCGGGCGTGCACGTGCTCGAGACGCTGAGCCACATCTTCCCGAACTCGACGGGCGCGCTCGGCTTCGACTTGCACGAGGACGGCTTTCACTCGGTGATCTCGAAAGACATCCCCGCGATCCTCAAGGGCGAGATCGTCGCGCTGGTCGATCGGCTCGCGGCCCGCGCCGGGCTGACGCGTGACCAGCTGACCTGCTTCCTGCTGCACCCGGGCGGCAAGAAGATCCTGGGCGCCGTCGAGGACGAGCTGGGGCTGGCGCGCGAGGCGACGCAACCGTCGTGGGACGTGCTGCGCGCGTATGGCAACCAATCGAGCGCGTCGGTGCTGTTCGTGCTGCACGAGTGGCTCACGCGGCGGGAGCCGCCCGCGGGCAGCCACGGCCTGCTCGCGGCGTTCGGGCCCGGACTGACCGCCGAGCTGCTGCTGCTGCAATGGAGCTGAGCGAGCCGCTGAGCGTCCGATTGTTCCTGGCGTTGCTGGTGGCCGTCGGCGTCGGCCGGTTGATCGAGATGCGCGTGTCGCGGCGCCACCAGCGCGCGATGGGCGCGCGCGGGATCGAGGTCAAGCGCGAGCCGGTCTTCGGGCTCATGGTGGCGCTGCACACCGGCGTGCTCGTGGCGGCGGCGCTGGAAGTCATCTTTCTCAAGCGGCCCTTCACGCCGGCGGTCGGGTGGCCCGCGCTGGCGCTGGTGGTGCTGGCCAACCTGCTGCGCTGGTGGGTGATCGCCGCGCTGGGCCCGCACTGGAACGTGCGCGTGATGGGATCGCTGTCGATGGGCGTCGTGTCGTCGGGTCCGTTCCGCTACGTGCGTCACCCCAACTACGTCGCGGTCTTCGTGGAGCTGGCGGCGCTGCCGCTGGTGCACGGCGCGTGGCTCACGGCGCTGGGCGGCTCGCTCCTGCACGTCATGATCCTGCGGCGGCGAATCGCGCTCGAGGAGCAGGTGTTGCTGGCCGACCCGGGCTATCGCGCGGTCATGGGTCCGAAGCCGCGCTTCATCCCGCGCCTCTCGCCTCTGCCATGGCCGACGTCGCGGACGTCCTGATCGCGGGCGGCGGCATCGCCGGCTCGACGCTGGCGGTGCTGCTCGGGCGGGCCGGTCTGCGCGTCGAGATCTACGAGGAGCGGCGCTTCCCGCGCGAGAAACCGTGCGGCGAGGGGTTGATGCCGGCCGGCGTCGCCGTGCTGCGCCGGCTGGGGCTGGCCGAAGCAGCGGGCGGGCGGCCTCTGCACGGCGTGCGCTATCACGGCTTCGGCATGAGCGCCGAGGCCGCGTTCCCGGGCGAGATCGACGGCGCACCACCGGTGGCGCTGGGCCAGCGCCGCTGGCACCTCGACCGCGCGCTGTTCCAGGCGGCGCGCGCGACCACCGGCGTCGAGGCGGTGGAAGGGGTCGCCGTCGACGGCGCTGTCGTCGAGGACGGGCGGGCCGTCGGCCTGCGCGTGGGCGGCGAGATCCGCAGAGCGCGGCTGGTGATTGGCGCCGACGGGCCGCACTCTCCTGTGCGTCGCAGCCTGGGCCTGGACGCACCTCGTCCCAAGCGGGCGCGTATCGGCCTGCGCATGCACTTTCGCCTCGCGCGCCCCGCCGATCAGCCGAGCCTGATCGAGGTCTTCATCGGCGACGGCCACGAGCTCTACGTGACGCCGCTGCCCGGCGATGAGGTGCTGGTCGCGGGCCTGTCCGATCGCGACGTCGCCGCCGAGGATCCGGCCGGCGGAGCGCGCGCGGCGCTCGCGCGCTGGATCGAGGAGGAGCCGGTGCTGCGCGCGCGGCTCGCCGGCGCCGAGACGCTGACCGCGGTCGCGGGACGGTCGCCGCTCGGCCACCGCGCGCGCGCCGGCTTCGCGCCCGGCGCGGTGCTGCTGGGCGACGCCGCCGGTTTCATCGATCCCGTCACCGCGGGCGGCATGGCGCAGGCGATGCTGACCGCCGAGCTTCTGGCGCCGTTCGTGACCAAGACGCTCGCCGACGGCGGCGCGCGCGGCGACCGCTGGCTGCGGCGCTTCGATCGGCAGCGACGCGCGCTGCTGCGCGACTACCACCTGCTGACGCGGTTCGTGCTGTTTCTGATCGGCCGCCCGCGGCTGGCGCGAGCCATGCTGCGGCTGATGCGCCGCAATCCAAAGATGATGGCGCACCTGATCGGGGTGGCGGGTGGCGTGCGGCGGCTGATCTAGCGGCGGCGGTTGATCCAGCGGCGGCGTTTGATCTAGAGGATTTCCCTCTCCCCTGCGGTCCGCCGCGGGGGAAAGGGAGAATCGCTCCTCTGAACGCCTCCCTTGGAACCGGTCCTTCGTCTCCCTTAGAACTTGTCCTTAGCCGCTCGCCTCGCCGCCAATTCCTCCACCGATGACGCGCGCACGAACGGATTCGTCGCGCGCTCGAGCGCAACCGTCGTTGGCGTGGTCTGCGGCGTCAGACGGCCCTGGCGCTCGCCGATCGCTCGGTTGTCGGGCTCGACGGTGGCGGCGAAGCGCAGGTTGCTCTCGGTGTACTCGTGACCGAACCAGAGCCGCGCCGTCACCGGGATCGCCGTGATCGCCTTCAGGCTGGCGTACATCTGTGCGGGCGTCCCCTCGAACAAGCGGCCGCAGCCCGCGGCAAACAACGTATCGCCGGTGAACACGTCGCCGGGGACGTCGCCGCCCTCGGCAGGGATGCCCCAGGCAATCGCCGCCCGCGTGTGTCCGGGGATGTGCATCGCCAGCAGCGGCCGCCCGAACAGCGTCAGGCGCGTGCGCACGAAACCGCTGGTGTCGACGTCGACGAACTCGGTCTGCGCCGGGATGCGCTCGCGATCCAGCGCGTGGCCGGCCACGAACAGCGTGCCGGCGCCCGCGCGCGCGACCAGATCCGCGATGCCGCCGACGTGATCGGCGTGGTGGTGCGTCGCCAGGATGCCGCGCAACGTGAGGCTGCGCCGTTGCAGCGCGGTCACGATCGGCTCCGCCTCCGACGGATCGACCACGTAGGCGTCTGCGCTGTCGGGGCGCGAAATCAGATAGGCGTAGTTGTCCTTGAGGCACGGGATCGGTTCGATTTCGATCTGGTTCATGAGCGACCTCGCGGGGACATCCTAGCGCGGACGCGACGCGCCGGCGCGAGATGTTCGCCGTGGCTCGCGCGCGGGCGGCGCCGGCCGCGCCGATCGCGCCGAGCCTGGCAGATCGCGCAAGGCAGCTGCCAGGCGCGCCACCGCCTCTTCCAGGCGACGCGGCTCGTACCCACCGTACCCGAGACGCAGGTGATCTCCCCACCGCGCGAGCGCGTGCGCGTCCTCGGGCAACACGTAGGCGCCGCCGGGAACGAACCCCACGCCGCGCGCGGCCGCGGCCTGGCACCAGCGGTCGACGTCGATCGGGGCCGATGCGCGCGCCCACAGCGACATCCCGCCCGGCGGCACGCGGAACGTCAGCGCCTCGCCGAGCCGCCGGCGCAGCGCCGTCACGAAGGCGTCGCGCCGCGTGTTGTAAATGCGGCGCATGCGACGCGCGTGGCGTTGCAGCTCGCCGTCCTCGATCAGCTCGGCGACCGCGCTCTCGGTGCTCATGTCGCCCTGGCGATCGGCGACCTCGCGCAGCCGCGCCAGGCGATCCAGCAGCGGGCGCGGCGCCACCGTGAATCCGAGGCGCAGGCCGGGCGCCAGAATCTTCGAGAACGTGCCGACGTAGATCACCACGCCGGCGGCGTCGGCGCTGGCCAGCGGCATCACCGGATGCCCTTCGAAGTGGAACTCGTGATCGTAGTCGTCTTCGATGATGGCCAGCCGCTGCCGGCGCGCGAGATCCAGCAGCGCGATCCGGCGCGCCGCCGACAGCACCACCGTCGATGGGTACTGGTGGTGCGGCGTCAGGTAGAGCGCGCGGATCGGCCGGCGCGCGCACAGCGCCTCGAGCGCGCCGACGTCGACGCCGTCGCGGTCGACCGGCAGCGGCGAGAGACGCGCGCCCGCGCGCACGATCGCGTCCCAGGCGCGCCGGTAGCCGAGCTCCTCGA
>CAZNCQ010000179.1:0-14860 GCA_964571275.1 uncultured Myxococcales bacterium | reverse complement strand
GAAACCATCGGCCAGTATCTTTAGAACGCTCATCCGGCTCCTCCTTGACTTTCCTTCTTCTGGCTTTGTCGGCTGGAATTCGCCCTGAATCGGCTCATACCACAGGACGGATCACTGTTGCAAAGTGCCCCATCCTGGGATGTGGCAGTGCAGATAAGCACAGCCAATGCCATTCTGTTCCAAGGCGTTTCGGCGCCGTTGCAGGTCGGTTTCGGGACGGTAGACCGTGGAATTTTGCCCCAAAGCGGGGAGTTTCTCCGCGGTGCGTGTGGGGTGGTGGCGGGCCGCGTGGTTCCTGGCGTTCCGGACTGCGCCCCGTGCTCGCTTCGTGCGGAAGCTTGCGATAAGAATGAGGGCCTCGCGATGCGTGTGACCCGAATTCTCGATCTGATAGTGATCGTGCTGCTGGCCGTCGTGCTCTTGATGCCGCGCCCCGACGTCACGGTCAAGGCCGCCCTGCGGTTGCCGCCCGAGTGGCGCGAGCGCGTCGCCGAGCTCCAGGCCCGGCTGGTCGCGCAGCCCGACGCGGTCGAGCCGGCGATCGAGCTCGCCAACATTTATCTAGATGGTCACCGGCCCGACTGGGCGCTGGCGACCGTGGGGGCGGTGCTGCCTGCGCACGGGAACGACTTCCGGCTGCACCACGTGCGCGCGATCGCTTACGCCGATCGGTTCGAATCGGCGCCGGCCTTCGAGGCCGCGTCCCGGGCGTTGGCGCTGTGCGAGCTCAATGACGTTCCCACGACCCCTGGCGCGACGCCGTGTAGCGACGCCGATCGCGGGCGACTGAATCTGCTGAAGTCGACGCTGGAGAGCGTGGCCGGGATCGACATGCGCGCCGATCCGGCGCTCGCGAAGGAAAAGATCATGCAGCGGCTGCACCCCACGTACTTGCCGAAGCGGATCGGGAAGCCGGGGGCGGGAGCCAGGCCGCCGGGAGGCGCGCAGGCGCCGTTGCGAAAAGACCTGCAGAAACCCTAGCGCCGTCGGCGCTTTCCCTTGACAGGCGAGAGACACCTACGCATCATCCGGCCCGCAAAAGTTACCCGAACGTCATATGCGCCCGTAGCTCAACTGGATAGAGCATCGGCCTTCGAAGCCGAGGGTTAGGTGTTCGACTCACCTCGGGCGCGCGGGCCCCAACGAAAAACTGAATATCCGGGCGCATAGCTCAATTGGTAGAGCAGCGGACTCTTAATCCGTTTGTTGAAAGTTCGATTCTTTCTGCGCCCACTGGATTGTAGTGCCCGGGCGAGTCGCGCGAGCCGCGACTCAGAAATAGAAGTAGAGCGAGCCGAGAATCGCGACGCTGCTGGCGTCGACGGAGGTACCGGCCGCCTCGTAGCGGACCGCGCTGGATCTCACCGTCAAGGCGAACGCCGAGAAGGAGCCGTAGGCCATGAGGCCGCCTTCCATCTGCGCGCCGAACGGCGCCGTCAGGAACAGGTCGACGGGCGCAGCGATGCCGCGTCCCGAGAAATGCACGTCCAGCTCTTTTTGAACGCCGCCGCGGAGAAGCAGATACCAGTGTCGCTGCAAGGCCAGCAGCGCCTGCACCGATAGGTCCCAGGGAACGCTGGTCAGCCTCAGGGAGTTGCCGTTGTCGTCGGCGATTTCGCTCGCCTTGTATCCAATGCTGGTCGCGAGGCCCAGACCCAGGACCTGCCCGATCCAGACCGGCGTCCAGGCAGCGCCGACGGCGAGCACGACGCCTCCTCCTGCATGGATCGACTCGGTGTGGCCATCCGTGAAGAGGGCCCGCGCCACCTCGTCGCCGCCGAAGGCTCCTCCCATTTCGAAGCCAAAGCCATTTCCCGGTCGGTGGATGGTGGCGCCCTGCGCGCCCCGACGCTGACCCGGGCTCGCGCCCGCGCCCGCGGGCGCCTGGGCGGCGACCGCCGGTGCGGGGCCGGGAACCGCGCCGGGCGTCGTGACCGCGGGCGGCGTCTCCGGACCCACCGCTGGAGCGGCGCTCGAATCCGCCACCAGACGCGGCGGCGTCAAAGTCAATCGGTGAGGCGCCGGCGTGAAGGTTTCGGCCCGAGCGCAGTCGCGCGACCAGGACTCCACGCGCCGCACGGGCACCGGCTCGGAGGAATACTCTTCGACGATTCCCAGCTCCCAGCGTCGGTCATCGACGTAACGCGGGTTGGTCTGGTAGGTGCGGCCCTTCTCGGCTTCGAAGCAAACCGCCTGCGTCTCGTAAGAGAAGCGGTTGTAGTCGCGGAGGTAGGCGACCACGACATGGGTGCCGGGCAGGATCGCGAACCCTCCCCCGTCCTGCGAGCTGTCACGGGCATCGATGCGCGTGATGCGGGTCCGCGTCGCGATGATGGTCGCGACCTGGTCGTCGGGTCTCATCGGCCCGTCGTACATGACGGTCGCGCACGCGGGCAGCAGCGCCACGAAACCCGATAGCGCAATCGCACGCTCGAGGCTTTTTCGTCGAATCACGATGCGCGCCGTTCCTCCGTTCGCAAAGTCGGCGGCTCACTCTAGGGAAACGGACGATGCATGAGGACGCCGTCTTGACCCAGGACCCAGACAACTGACCCCGCATTCGCGATGCCGACCAGCTGGCCCCACTCGCCAGTGCTCTCGGCCGCCCAACCGAGCTCGCCCAGCCGGAAGACGCTCTTGCCCGCGAGCCAGTCACCGGCCCAGCTATCCTCGACGGTGCCGAAAGCCTCGTCGTCGGGCGTACCCCTGGACCAGGCGGTCCCGTTCCAGTGCCGAGAAATCGGGACAAAAGTCTGGAGATCGGCGGAGAGGAACTCCTTGCCGAAGACCCAAGTATCGGTCGGGCCCGTTCCCGTTATCAGATTCCAGGAGACGCCGGGGCGTATCGTGCCGAGGCCGGTCAGCCCCGAGATCACCGTCCAGCTGGTTTGGTCCCAGCGGATCGCCGTATCGCCGCCGGTCAGGGCCCAAACATAGATCGGCTCGCCGAGCACGTCCGTCGGCGAGCCCCACACCGCTACGACGTCGGCGGTGGTCGGCACGGCCACGTCGCTCCAGCTCGCGCCGTCGAAGTGCTGCACGGTTCCCTGCGCGCCAACGGCCCAGATGTCGTTCGGCGCGTTGGCCCAGATGTCATGCATGTCCATGCTGGTGCCTGATCCCGAGCCCGTCACCTGGCAGGCGCCGCCGGCGATCGCGTACTCCTTCATCCCCACGCCGCTGCCGACCAGCAGCGCGTCGTTCGGGCCCATGATCTGGATCCTCTCGAAGCGCCAGCTGTCCTGCGCGTCGCACGCGAGCCAGGACTGTCCGTCCCAGTGCCGAACGAGCCCGCTTCCCGCGACCCAGATGTCGTTCTCGCTGTTGGCGCGGATCGCGGTAACGGGCAGACCCTCGAGCGGCGCGGGTGGCGTGGCGATCCAGTTGCCGCCGAGACCGTGGACGGCGGTGGCGTCGCCGCCGACGGCCCAGACGTCGCCGCGCGGGCTCTTCCACAGGGCGTTCAGCGGCTGCGCGGTGGCAGTCGGCGCGGCCGACCAGCGGTTGCCGTCCCAGTGAATCAGGACGCCGCCGTCGCCGGCGAACCAGACATCGCGCGGACCCGTGCCCCACACGGCGCGAAGGGCGCCCGTGGCGCCAAGCCCGCCGAGGAGGTCGGTGTCGATGTTCGGTCGCGACCACGCCGAGCCGTCGAAGTGGAGCAGCGTCGCTCCTCGGCCCACGACCCAGACATCCTTCTCGCCGCTGCCCCATACACCCAGCAAATTCTGGGTCACGGGCGCGCCGTCAATCAGCGCGGGGCGCGCGTTCCATTGCGAGCCGTCCCAGCGCAGGATCGTGCCGCCGACGCCCACGGTCCAGGCGTCGGTCGCGCTGGCCGCCCAAACGCTGGTGAGCTGCAGCGTGGAATCATCCGGGCTCAGCGGAATGTTCGGGATCAGCTGCGAGACCCACTGCGTTCCGTCGTAGTGACCCACGAGGCCCGTGAAAGGCGACCCAGGGACGCTGAGATCCACTGAAAAACTGGCGCCCACCGCCCAGACGTCAGTCGGGGTCGTGCCTCCGAGCGCGGCCCAGGAGTGCTCTTCGAATTGTTTCTCTGAATCCTGCCACTTCCACGTCGATCCGTTGTAGTGCGCGATCCCATCGCTACCCGCGAGGAAAACGTCGCTGCTACCAGTGCCCCAGATCGCCGCGGGCGCGAAGGTCTCCTGGTCCGGGGAAAGGCTCAAGGTCATCGGTGACCACGCGGTGCCATCGAAATGCATGGGCGACGCGGAGCTCACCCCTCCGACGAGACCGACGACGACCCAGATGTCGTCGTCGGCCGTGCCCCACACGTTGGTGAGCGGTGCCCGCGCGCCACACCAACCGTCGGTGGTGCAGATCTCCGGGAGCACGACGGGCGTTGGGTCGTCACCGGGACAGCTATTCGGCACGTCCGCGGGCAGGCAGCGATTCTGCGACACGCAGCAGGTCCAGCCGCCGGTGCACGGGCAGGGTTGATCCTCGAGCTTGCGCACGCACGCGGGCAGGACGCACAGGCCGACGAAGATCAGCGTCAACGGGATCGAGATCGAGCGACTCATGGGGCTTCTCCTTGCAGGACCGGGAGGAAAGTGCGCTCGGGCGCGAGAAGGTTCGGTGCGATGTGGGATCGAATCAGTAATTTCGCGCGAGCCCGACCATCACGCCGCCCTCGGGCGCGGGCTCGATGCTGGGGCTGGTGGCACCCATCCAGCGCGTGCCCGCCCAGGTGAGGCCGGCGACTCCGGCGGCGGCGAAGCACGCGATCGACGCGATATTCAGCCGCTGAACGCTGCGATTGAGCTGCGCGATATTCGCCTGCGAGGCGCCGGCGCCGCTTTCATAGCGTTGAAGGGCCAGCGCGCTCGTGGCGATCCCGGCCGCCGCGCTTGCGATCGCGACCGCGCCCGCGACGATCGCGATTCGACGGCGCAGGACCGACGCGCCGCCGCCCGGCTCTGGCGCAGGAGCCGCCTCGAGCTTCGACGCGCCGGCGGCGGCGCCGGAATCCTTCGAAAGAAAACCACGTTCGTACGACGCGACGTCACCGCGCTCGAAGGTCGCGGCGAAGAGCTGTTCGAACGCCAGGTGCAGCGCCCCGCGCCGGGCGATCTCGGGCCGCGCGGGCGCGAGCGCCGCGATGGGCGGCGCCGTGCGATCGCCGACGACCTGTTCCGCCGATTCGTCGTTCCGGCGCACGAACAGGGGACGCTCGTCGGGCACATGCAGCTGCAACGCCTGTCTCGCCGCGGGATGGGCGTCGAGCAGCCGCACCCCGCGCGCCGTCTCGACGTAGAAGTGCCCGATGCCGCCGGCCGCGACGCGAAGGGCTGCCGCGGCGGGCATTCCCCAGCGCAGCACCTCTTGATGCAGGTTCTTCGCGGGCGGGCGGACCGTGAACTCGGGACGATAGCGCGCGTTGCTGATCTCCTGGTTGGCGTTGGTGAGAAATGCGCCGAGCTCGGCGTAGGTCACGCGCCCATCGCCGTCGGTGTCGGCAGCGCCTCGCAACGCCGAGCGCACCTCGTAGCTGAGGATGCCGGCCTGCAGACGCTCCCATTCGTGGCTGTCGCGGCCCGACGACGTGGACAGAACGAACCCGGTGTTGGCGAGCGCGGCGGGCACCGCCTCGGCGGCGAACGCGCCGGCATAGGCCTCGCGCCGCCCACCCGGGCCTCGGTCGAAGGCCAGGAAGTACGACTTGCAGGCGTCGATGAACACGTGGTTGTACGCCGCGGGCGAACGGGCCAGCAGCGCGTACAGCATGGTGCGCGTCAGCCGCCGATCCTCGAAGACCACGAAGCCTTCGCCGTGGTCGACGTCGCCGTGCCCGCTATAGAAGATCAGCAGCTCGACGACGGCCCCGCGCGCGGCGCGTGCGCGCATCCGTTCCGACAGCGTGTCGAGCGCGGTGTCGAGATCGGCGACGCGCGGCAGGCCCGCCGGCGTGAGACCGGGGTGCAAGCGCTGGCTGTCCGGATCGAGCCGCGCCAGCAACCAGCTGTCGACGCCGGCCTCGGTGAGCAGCTCGTGAGTCGCGACCGCGTCGTCGTCGGCGTAGCGCAGGCTCGTCGTGCCGGCCGCCTCGGCGCGGTTGTTGCCGATGACGATCGCGAAGCGCGCGAGCGTCTTGTCGGGCGCGGTTGCGCCGTCGGCGCGCGCGTCGGGTGCCACCGGCAACCCCAAGACCAGCGCGAGCACGAGCACAGCCCGGCGGCTCACGACCAAACGGTTGCTGCGAGACAGGACGCTCATCGCTTGGCTCCCGACGACTCCACTTCGCTCTCGATCGTTTGCTGGTACGCCTCGGGCCACGGCGGCGTCGCCGCCGAGCCGCCGTGGACCGCCAACCAGGCTTCCACCTCGGTCACGGTCAGCGGCTGGCGCGTGAAGAGCGCGCGGACCTCCAGCAGACCGGGTGCGAGATCGTGGCGGACCACATCGGGCAACATCACCCGCGCGGCGCCTCCGCGCAACGGCAGCGAGGCGGGGTTGGTGCCGGTGCGCTCGTAGGCGGGGTAATACCAGTGAACCGCGCCGCGCGCGTCGATGGCGAAGATCATGAGATACGCGAACGGCCGCGGTCCCAGGTTGGCGTACGAAAACAACAACCCGTCTTCGGCGCGCAGGCGCGTCCCCAGCGGCTCGGCCGCCTCGCCCGCCGACACGCGAAATGCCTGTACCCCAGCCCAACGCTGCGCTTCTGGCGTCGCGGGTGAAGCGGCCTTGACCCGCATCAGGTCGGTCTCGAGCGCGGGTGCACGCGTCCGTACCATCAGCGCGACGCCGGCCGCGCCTGCCAGCACGGCGGCCAGTCCGAGCGTCAACGACCAGCGCCGCCGCCGTTCCGGCGCGACGGCGCGAGCGCCGGACGGCAGCCGCGCGATCGCCTGCTCGATCCGGGGAGCCAGGTCGATCGATTCGATCTCGGGCAGCGGCCGCGCGAGCGTGGCGCGGATCGCGCGCAACTCGGCAACCTCGCGGCGCACGCGCGCCGACCCGGCGAGCGCGGCCTCGATCGCGGTCGTCTCCGACGGTGTGACTTCGCCCTCGACGTACGCAGCGAGCGTCTCCAGGCCCGGCGCCTCATCGCGGCTCTCGGGGCTCGATCCGGTGCCCGATCGGAGTCTCACGTTGGCTCCATCAGCGTGCGGAGCTTCTTCATGGCGTCGAACAGACGGCGTTTGACCGTGCCGGTCGGGATCTCGAGCGTCGCGGCGATCTCGTCGTAGCTGAGCTCGCCGGTGTAGCGCAACACGACCACGTCGCGCAGCTTCGCGCCCAGGCGCGCGAGCGCCGCCTCGGTATCGCGTTCGCGCTCGCGCGCCAGGACCGCGGATTCATGCGGGGGCGCGACCGCCAGCGCCGTGTCGGTGCGCTGCCGGTGCCGGGCCTCGATGCGCGCCGCCCGCTGCGCGATCCGACACTGGTTGAGCAGGATGCGAAACAGGTAGGATCCGAACCGGCCGCGCGGCTGGTACCGTGGCAGCGCGCGGTAGATATCGATGAAGGTGTTCTGGACCACGTCGGCGGCGGTGATCGCGCCCGGTCCCAGCTGTCGGCCAGCAACGCGAAGCGCGCGCCGCTGGTGGCGGGCGACCAGCGCCGAGAAGGCCGCGGGGACGTTCGCGCGCGCGAGCAGCATCAGGTCATCGTCGCTGCGCGCGTCGGCGGGCACGTCTTCGACGCTCGGATGATCGGCCGGGCACGGGCTCGCTATCGGGTCGTCCCGCCCCTCTTGCCGCGGCCCCACGACATGGAGCGGCGGCAAGAGCCGAAGTCTTGGACCACCCGAGCTCATCCCCTGGTTGGAGAATGCACCCGACGGGAAAAAGTTCGCATCGATAGAGCGGAAAAGGGGACAGATTCAGGGCGCGGTCTGCACGCAGTAGATCGGATGTGCGCCGGCGCAGGTGGCGGCGGTGCTGAATGTCGACCACCAGCGGGTGCTGGTGGTCTCGTAGTCGCCGTAGAAACCTCCCGGCTGCGTCGGGTCGGTCCAGTCGCCGCAGGTGCTGGCCGTCGTGCCGAGATCGTTGGGCGTGACGCTACCGACCCAGACCGCTCCGCCGGGGAGCAGGCTCTTGTGATACGTGCCGTCGCCGGATTGCCAGATGCCGCTTGGCAAAAAAAGCGACGTCGACAGGGCGGTGAGCGCGAGCAGATCGGCTCCCGTTCCGACGAAGATGTTGTCGGGGCGATAGTAGGACATGGCCGAGTCGATGACCATCGCCGCGGCCTTCGTGCTGGTCGAGATGAAGGCCGCCGCGTTGGTGACGCTGGCGGGACGATCGGCCTGACAAACGGCATCGGGCGTGGTGGTGTCGTTGGGCATGAAATCCGTACCCGAGATCCAGATGCGGCGGCCCTGGGCCGTGCCGGTGACGGCGACCGTCGCCGTCTTGCTCTTGCCCATGCAGATGACGGGCACCGGGTAATTGCAGACGGATCCGGTCGCGTCGAGCCAGCCGTAGGGTCCGCCGGACAGGTTACCGCTGTTGACGATCCCGGTGTCAGTGGTGTCCGTCCAGTTCTTGCACGACGGGGCGGCGTACTTGCCGTTGGCAAGGGTCGCGGTGACCGGGACGATGTCGCGGCGGGTTCGCCCGGTCTCATCGAACGCAATGGGATAGAAAACATGGTTGTTGGTGAACAACCCGGTCTGCGTGTCGGCAAACGGTTTGTTGTCCATGCGTAGCCACCCTTGGGCGCTTCCCAGTCGGCTGATGGCGTTCGAGATCGCGTCGGATATCATCGCGACATAACCGTCGTTGCTGGAGACGTTGATCCCGGCAGCCGAGGCGGCCGTGTTGCATACGGTGTCGTAGGCGATGGCGCTGCCGACGTTGGTTGGAAACATCGCCGACGTCACAAAGACCAGGTTCGCGTTCATGGCAGAGAACGTCGCGGTCAGCGCGACTGTTCCGCGATTGACCGTCTCCACGCAGTCGCGCAGCGGGCCCGGGCAACCGGGGTCGCTCCAACCCGAGAAGAACGAACTGGCGCCGTTGGTGGTGCGCGCCTGCAGCGTTACCGATGGCACCGAAAACGACGCCGCGCAGGTTCCAGGGCAACTGATCCCCGCGGGCACAGAGGTCACTGTCCCCGTGCCGGCGGTCGTCACCGTGATTTGCTCCTGTCCCACGGCGGTCATGGTGAGAATGGCGCTCCCACCGGGCAGGGCCGCCATCGTCAGATGGGCGGTTCGCGCGCCGGCGCCGTTGGTCGTGAACGTGATCGAAACGGTGCACGATGCGTTTCCCGCGAGCGGAGCGACGCAATTGTTCGTGACGCCGACCTCCAGCGGATCGTCGTTCGAGAGATTCAGCGCCCCGGTCGTCGGCGCGCCCATCGCGTTCTTGAGCGTCCAGGTGAAGGGGGCGCTCGCGACACCGATTTGAAGGTTGCCGAAGTCCTTGGTGGTCGTGCCGCTCAAGGTCGGCGTGAGGGTTCCGCCGGTGCCGCCCAATCCGGCGAGTCCGCCGGCTCCCGTGACGCCGCTGCCCCCCGATCCGTTGCCGTTGCCGCCGCCGCCGCCAGCGCCGCTGCTGGTGCCACCGGCTCCGCCACTCGCCGCTCCCCCGGCGCCGCTCTCAGCTCCGCCGCCGTCCCTTTCCAGAGGGCTCGGCCGGTTCCCGAGGCAACCGCCCAATGCCAGAAGAAACACCACGCCCCACCACGCCCCTGCCGCGCCGACTCGCAAACCCATCCGCCCAGGGCATAGTCCAGCCGGGGCCGATGGGTCAAGTCACCTGGTCATCAGCGCCAGGTCGATGGTGTCGGCCATCTTCTGATAGCCTGCCGGCGTCAGGTGCAGGCCGTCGCCGCTGTCGTAGGCGGCCTTTAGCTTGGGTGGATTGGCGCCGTCGCTCACGGCGGCATCGAAATCGATGTAGCCGTCGAAGGCGCCGCTCTTCACGTAGGCATTGACGGCCTGGCGCTCGGTTTCATGCGCGGGGGAGTAGTACGCGTTGGCGCCGAACGGGGTGACGGTCGCGCCGTAGATCAAAAAGCTCTGCGCGTGGGCCTGGCTGATCATCGTCGCGAAAACGGAGGTGATCGCCGACGCCGAGACTCCCGCGCCGAGGTCGTTCACGCCCTCGAAGACGATCACCCAGCGCACGCCGCTCTGGCCGAGGATGTCGCGGCCGTAGCGAGACGCGGCCGTGGGACCGAGTCCGCCTGCCGTGACGGCGTTGCCGCCGATGCCCTGGTTCATCACGGCCACTCGCGATGTCGGCGCGTTGGCCATCAATCGCCTGGCCAGATCGTCGGGCCAGCGATCGTTGCCGTTGGTCGTCGAACCTCGCCCGTCGGTGATCGAATCGCCCAGAATGGCCAAGCCCTTCGCCGCCGCGGGCGCCATCACGTCGACGCCCGACAAGACGTACCAGTGATCGGCCGTCATCGCCGACGTCATGTTGGCAGCGCTCACGTTGCCGCTGCCGATCTGCTCGTACGAAGTCGTTCGCGATCCGGGGTGGCCCGTCACGTTGGCGGGCACGGCGCCGAAGGCGGTCGTGATCGCCAGATTGCTCAGCGCCGCCAGGTTGAACACGAGCGGGTCCGACCACGCGGCCGTTCCCTGCGCAATGGTGATCGACGATTGTCCGGAGAAGGTGATCGGCGTGTCGGTCGTCGTGTCGATCACGCTGCTCACCGGCGTTACGTTGCAAACGGCGGCGTGCGACTGGTTGATCGTCAGCGGACCGTCACCGAATTCGTTCGAGAACCGAACCCGGATCTGCGCTCCGCCCAGGGACACGTGCACGAGCTGGCGAAGGGCGCTGTTCGCGAGCGGCGCCGGTGGCAGGTTGGCGGTCTCGGTGAGCTGCGGAGCGCCGGTCCAGGTGCCGACCCAGTGACTGGGTCCGCCGCTTCCGCCGGTGCCCGAGGAGCCGCCGGCACTCGAGGAGCCGCCGGCACTCGATGAGCCGCCGGCGCCTGACGAGCCGCCGGTGCCTGATGAACCGCCGGCGCCTGATGAACCGCCGGTGCCTGATGAACCGCCGGTGCCGGCGAGCGCGCCTCCCTCGCCGCTGGCTCCGCCTCCTCCGGCCGACCCGCCGGCCGCCGGATTTCCGCTCGCGCCCGACGCTCCGCCCGTCGCTTCGACGTCGATGACGGGGCTCGGACCCCGACAGGCCGCGAGCGTGGCAAGCGCAGTTACGAAGAGAAAGCGGCTCATCGAGACTCCTTCATACGAGATCACAGTTCATTCCCGCTACCGCGCCGATGGATCACGGCGGCGCGGAGGGCGCGGAGATCGACGATTGACATTCTGTTCGGGCCGTCCGTACGATGCGGCGCGCGATGGCTCTGTCTGGTTAGTGATTGACGGCTGGGAGTGGGCGGATGTCGTGTGTCCGACTCGTTCGAGGTCGTTGCGACGTCACTTCGATGAGGTGTGCAATGGGGAAGGTGATCGGTTGGAACGCGAGGAGGCGGGTTTGGCTCGGAGTCATGGCATCGGTGGCCCTCGGTGTCTTTGTCCCTGCCAGACCGGCCGCCGCGCAGGTGGCATTGAACGTCTTCGGTGACATCGACTATCAAGCGACGCACGACAATGGCAGCCCGGCTGCGGGCATCGCGGCGGGGACCACCAATTCATTCTCCGCGCCGCGCTTCGAGCTCTTTCTGACGTCGACCCAGGGAAAGCTCGCGTTTCTCGCGGAGACGATGTTCGAGGTCGGCGGTGCCAACGAGTTCGGGATCGACATGGAGCGGATCGAGGTGGGTTACCTCTTCTCGGATCAGTTCCGCCTGAGATTGGGGCGATTTCACACCGCCATCGGTTACTTCAACGACGCCTATCACCATGGCCGCTACTTCCAGCTGACGGTCGACCGGCCGGTGATGGTGCGCTTCGAGGATGAAGGCGGCCTCATCCCCGCCCACTCCGTCGGCATCCACGTCGACGGGCGATTCGCGCTGGGCGGCGCCGGTCACCTGCGCTATGACGGCGAAGTCTCGAACGGGCGTGGATCGGTGCCCGACGAGGTCACCAACCTCGACGATCCCAACAACGGCAAGATGTACAACCTGCGCGTGCGCCTCGAGCCGAGCGCGATCGACGGCCTCATCATCGGCGGCAGTGCCACTTACGATCGAATCTCGGCGATGCAGGCGGCGCCACCGCCGGCCTCGATTCGCGAGCTGATCTTCGGCGCGCACGTCGCCTACGTCGAGAACCGACTCCACTTCATCGGCGAGTACCTCTACATCTCGCACGAGAACGCCGGCTCGACCGGCGTCACCCACGGGGCGTTCGTGGAGCTCGGGTACGAGATCGGAATCATCACGCCGTACCTGCGCGGCGAGTGGATCAAGTTCCCGGCGAATACGGCGACCAACGATCCGTTCTTTGCGCAGAATCTGCTGTTCCTCACGCGCGGGAGCTCCAAGTCGGGCGTCGCAGGCTTCAAGGTCACCGTATCCGACTATCTCGTGCTCAAGCTCGAGGGGGAATACGTCAGCCGCGACAGCGGCGGCTCTATCAAGTCCGGCGCGGCCCAGTGCGCGTTTGCCTTCTGAGGGAGAGTCAACGCCATGTCGAAAATCATGCGCAACGGGGATCTCTCGAACGTCGGCATTCGTCCGCGCGCCGCTCTCGCTCTGGGGCTGATCGGTTTCATCAGCCTCACGATCACCTGGCCGCTGCGGAGCGCGCAGGCCGGCGACTTCGTGCTCATTCACAACGTGAAGACGTCGACGGAGTCGGTGAGCCATGCCGATCTCAAGGACATCGCGATCGGGCGCAAGAAAGCCTGGTCGTCGGGCGTGCCGGTCCAGCTGGTCTTGGAGCCGCCCGGAACACCGGAGATGCAATGGTTTGCCATGCTCACGGCCGGGGTCTCCGCCGAGACGCTCGCGTCGAAGATCAAGCAGGAGGTGTTCAAGGGCGAGCTCCGGCGGCCGGTGACCGTCACCTCGGACAAGGACTGCGTCAGCGCGGTCGGCAACGATCCCGGTGCGATCGGCGTCGTGTCGGCGGAGACAGCCAAGAGCCTGCCGAATGGGGTCACGGTGCTGGGGGTGCAATGATCGGACGTCGGACGCTCACGGTGCGCGTGTCGCTGCTGGCGCTCTTGCTGGCGGCCGGCAGCGCGCGCGCCGAGCTGATCGAGGTGCGCCAGGTCGCGGGCGGCATGGAATGCGCAGAGTGCGCGCGTCGGCTGCGCATGGACGTCGGACGGCTCGACGGCGTCGACGCGACCGAGGCGAGCTGGAACCGGCGCATCCTGACGGTGCACTTCCGCGCGCGCAGCCGCGCGACGCTCGAGGAGCTGCGCGCGCTCGTTCGCCGCAATCACTTCAGCGTGCGCGAGGCTGACGTCATCGTTCGCGGCCGCGTCGGGCGCACGCCGTCGGGTGCGCTCGAGCTGGCGGTCACCGGGTCGGGCGCTGTCTATTCGATCGCGGCCGCCGCTGCGGCGACGGGTGCGAACGACGCTCTGGCCGCCCGCCTGGCCGGCGCCGCCGCCGACGGTCGCGACATCACGGTCCGCGGCCGCATCGCCGGCGACGAGGCCTCGCCGGGGCAGCGTGCGGCGACCGGCGCCCGCGCGCTCTGGGTCTTGCACGTGACCGACGCCGGTTGAGCGCGAGGCCCGGGGCCCCCTGCTAGTGCGGTGTGGCGCCGCCCGACCGCGAGGCGGCGGCGCGGAAGGTGACTGCGGCCGTCGTCGTTCGCGATGGCGGACGGGCGGGCGCTCCGCCCAGCAGGATGCGCGCGATCTGGCGGATGTCGTGGGCCAGGTCGGGGCGCCCCTTCGCCGCCGCCAGCTCGGCGAGGACTTGCAGCTTGCATGCTTCGGTCAGGCGATAACTTGCGATGGCCACGTAGGGTCAACGCCTTCGCGGGCCGGTATTCCCGGACAATGGCCGCGCGGTTCGCCGGTGTGTGATCTCGCTCGCTCCTCGACGGTTCCGGGCGACGCCGCGCCGTGATAAAGAGTCGGCATGCTCAAAGGCCTGACGCGAAGAGGATTCTTGGGCGTTTCGGCGGCCACCGCCGTCGCGGCGGCGGGAACAGCCAAGGCGGCCGGCAAGACCAAGGGAAAGGGCGACGACAAGGACGCGCCGTTTCCCAAAGGCTTCGTCTGGGGTGCGGCCACCGCCGCCTATCAGATCGAAGGTGCCGCCGCCGAAGACGGCAAGGGCCCGTCGGTGTGGGACGTCTTCTGCAAGAAAAAAGGCGCGATCTTCGAGGGGAACACCGGCGATGTCGCCTGCGACCACTACCACCGGTACAAGGAGGACGTCGCGCTGATGAAGGCGCTGGGCATCACGTCCTACCGATTCAGCATCTCCTGGCCGCGCGTGCTGCCCGATGGGACGGGCGCGCTCAATGCCAAGGGCCTCGATTTCTACAGCCGCCTCGTCGACGAGCTGCACAAGAACGGCATCCAGCCGATGTGCACGCTCTTCCACTGGGATTACCCGCAGGCGCTGTACAAACGAGGGGGCTGGCTCAACCGCGACTCCGCCGATTGGTTCGGGGAGTACGCGGCGCTCATGGGCGACAAGCTCGGCGATCGCATCAAGGTCTGGATCACGCAGAACGAGCCCCAGTGCTTCATCGGGCTCGCGCTGCGCGATGGCGTGCACGCGCCCGGCGACAAGCTCAAGGACCCCGACTATCTGATGGCGGCGCACAACGGCATGCGCGCGCATGCCAAGGCGGTGCAGGCGCTGCGCGCTCACGCCAAGGACGGCAAGGTCGGCTACGTCGTCGCGACCCAGCCCACGCAGCCGGCCAGCGAAAAGCCCGAGGACATCGAGGCGGCGCGCCAGGCGATGTTCTCGGTGCTCGAACGCCACGAGTGGAACAACGCCTGGTGGATGGATCCGGTGCTGCTGGGCAAGTACC
>CAZNCQ010000178.1:0-14901 GCA_964571275.1 uncultured Myxococcales bacterium | reverse complement strand
AGGTCGTGCACCACGATCGCTTTCGCCATGATCGCGGTTTATCAGACGCGCCGCCGCAATCCAAGCGATCCGGGCGGCGGAACCGGACCAGGGCGCACATGCTGGTCAGACAGGGAAACCGCCCTGGCGCCGAGGGCGCGAAGATCCGGACTATCAACCGGTCCGGACTTGGGGGCCGGACCTGGCGTCTGCGGCGCCCGGGCGGTTGGTTATCTGACCGGCAGTCTAGGGCGCGGCGGCAGCTTGCGCGGCCGGTGCTGCGTTGGCAGTCGCGGCCTTCTGCGCCTGCGCTTCGGCGACGGTCTTCAGGCTTCCGAGCCCCTTCTCGAAGTCGCCGCCGATCAGCTTGTCCATGTTCATGAACACGCTGAACACCTTGCCCATCAGGTTGTTGCGGCCCTCCATCGACCAGGTCGCCGTCGACGCCTTGTCACCCTCGGACTTGACCACGAAACCCGACGTCGCGACCGACGCGAACGGCTTGATGAACTCCAGGCGAATGGTCAGCTCGGCGGCCTCGGTGCTGCCCCCGCGCGGCGGCTTGCTCTCGGTGATGGTCATGTGTCCCTGCCCCACCTCCTTGTTGCCTTCCCACGAATAGCCGGCACCCACGCCACTCGGCGGGCCGTCGAACGTCTTCTTCATCGCGGGATCGCGCTTCTCCCACGGCGACCAGGACCCCCACGCCTTGAAGTTGTCGAGCTGGGCGTAGACCACGTCGGCGGGCGCGTCGATGTGCTGCGATCGCTCGACCCGATAATTATCCGGCCGCGTCGCCGCGAACGCGACGAAACCACCAACGCCGATCACGAGCACCAGCAAGACCTTCTTGAGAATGGACATGGTGTCGTTCCTTCCCTGGGGCACGTGCCCACCCGCTTTGTCCCTCAGTTGCCGGCCGCTGGAAAGCAGAAACGACCGCCGCGCGCCGGCGCTGGACGCGCGCAATTCCGGAAGAGATCAACAATGGACCCGACGCTCAGCCCACACCCAACAGGCGGCGTAGCCGGCGAGCCAACGCGTTGCCGCCGTGCGCGGCGACCGGAACGACCAGCACGGTGTCATCGCCCGCGACGGTGCCCAGCAGGTCGGGCAGGCGCGCCTCGTCGAGCGCGCGCGCCACCGGCGCGGCCGCGCCCGCCTTGGTGCGCACCACCACCATCACCGCGTTGCAGTCGACCGAATCGACGAGCTGGCGCACGGGCTCGATGGGCAGCGCGCCCCCGTCGCTGTCGATCACATAACGCCGCCCGCCCGTGCCGGCGGTGCGCCGCACGCCCAGCGCCACCATGTCGCGCGACAGCGTGGCCTGTGCCGCCCGGATGCCCCGTGCGGCCAGCTGACGGCGCAGGGTCTCCTGCGTCGAAACCGCCCGCCGTGCGAGGATTTCCCGGATGGCTTCGCGCCGCGTCTCTGCCCGCGCCATCAGGTGACCAGCGTGCCGACGCCGCGATCGGTGAACAGCTCGGCGACGATGCTGTAGGGGGCGCGCCCGTCGACGATATGCACCGCCTGCACGCCGCCGGCCAGCGCGCTCATCACCGCCTGCGCCTTGACGTGCATGCCGCCGCGGATCGCGCCGCCGAGACCGCTCTCGAGATCCGCGCCGCGCAGCGATGTGATGAGCTTGCCGTCCTTGTCGAGGATCCCGGCGACGTCTGTGAGGAAGATCAAACGTGAGGCGCCGGTCGCCACCGCTATCTCGGCCGCGGCGACGTCGGCGTTGATGTTGTAGCTGACGCCGTCGACGCCCATGCCCACCGGCGAGATGACCGGGATGTAGCCGCGATCGAGCACCATGTCGATCACGTCCGAGCTGACGGCCTCGATCTCGCCCACGAAGCCGAGATCGGGCTTGCCCGGTTCGGGCGCCAGCTTGTGCGCCATCAGCAGGCGGCCGTCCTTGCCCGACAGACCGATGGCGCGGCCGCCCACCGTGTTGAGCAGGCCGACGATCTCGGTGTTGACCTTGCCGGTGAGGACCATCTCCACCACGCGTACGTCCTCCGCGCCGGTCACGCGCTGTCCGTCGGCGAACTCGGTCTTCTGGCCGAGCTGCTCGAGCGTGCGCGTGATCTCGGGGCCACCCCCGTGCACGACGATCGGGCGCAGGCCCGCTGACTGAAGCAGCACGAGCTCTTGCGCGAAGCTGCGCTTGAGCGCCGGATCGATCATCGCCGCCCCGCCGTACTTGATCACGGCGCGCTTGCCCGCGAAACGTTGGATGTAGCTCAACGCCTCGACCACCGCCTCGCGGTCGATCATGCGGTGCTCGGCCGGGCGCGGCGCGCGCGCGGCGGCAGGCGTCCCGCTCTTGGGCGTTGAATAATATTCAGCGTTGATCTTCACGTAGTCGTAGGTGAGATCGCAGCCCAGGGCGCGCGCGCTCTCGGGGCCGCCCTGCAGGTCCAGGCGCACGGTGATCTCCGAGGTCAGCATCCGCTCCGACAGGCCGTCGCGATCGAACGCCACCGGCCCGCCGTTCTCGTAGGCGCGCACGCCCTGGATGTCGAGCGTGAGGCGCGACAGATCCAGATCCAGGTCGCGCGCGCCGACGCGCGCGCCCAGCGCCGCCAGGATGCGGCCCCACGAGGGATCGCCGCCGAAGATGCCCGATTTCACCAGGCTGCCGCCGGCGACTGCGCGCGCCAGATCGCGCGCGAGCGCGTGGTCGCGCGTTCCCTCGACGTCGACGATCAACAACTTGCTCGCGCCCTCGCCGTCGGCGGCGACCGCGCGCGCCAGGTCGAGGCAGATGTCGCGCAGCGCGGCCGAGAAGCGATCGAGGTCCGCGCTCCGCCCTTCGATCGGCCGGGCGCCCGACCGCCCGTTGGCGAGCGCTATCACGCAGTCGTTGGTCGACATGTCTCCGTCGACCGTGATGGCGTTGAAGCTGTCCTCTACCGCCGACGCCAGCGCCGCCTGCAGCACGCCCGGCGAGATCGAGGCGTCGGTGGCGATGAAGCAGAGCATGGTCGCCATCTGGGGGTGGATCATCCCCGAGCCCTTGCAGATGGCGACGAGCTCGACCGGCCGGCCGTCGAGCTCGATCGTGCGCGACGCCAGCTTCGTCCGCAGATCCGTGGTGCGGATCGCTTCGGCGGCCGGCCGCGGGTCGCTGCCCAGCGACGACGCCAGCGCCGGCATCGCCGCGCGCATGCGCTCGACCGGCAGCGGCGATCCGATGGCGCCGGTCGACGCGGTCAGCACCTCGTCGGCCGTGACCTTCAGCGCCTCGGCGGCCGCGGCAGCGACCGCGCGCTCGTCGGTGGCGCCGCGCGGACCGGTGATCGCGTTGGCGTTGCCGCTGTTGGCGACCACGGCGCGGATGCCCATCGCCGGCAGGCGTCCGGCTGCATATTCGACCGGCGCCGCCCGCATCCGATTGACCGTGAAGACACCGGCCGCCGCACAGGGAACCTCGGAGACAATCGCCGCCAGGTCGCGCCGACCGGCCGGCCCCGACTCACGGATGCCGGCCGCCGTCGAACCGAACCGGAACCCCTTCGGGCAGGCCAACATTGCTTCCCGATCACCCTTGCTTGCTGAAGCCACTCGTCATCTCCCTCGTTACGCTGCCTCGCTCCCTGGTTTACGGAGCCGTTCCATAGAGGCCGGTGAGGCCCGCGGTCTGTTCGTAGCCGAACATCAAGTTCGCGTTTTGCACGGCCTGGCCGGCGGCGCCCTTGAGCAGGTTGTCGATCGCGCAGAAGCCGATCGCGACGTTGCGCTCGGGATCGGCGTCGGCGCCCAGCAGCGCGCGGTTGGTGCCAACCACCGCCTGCAAGCGCACCACGTCGGGCCTGGCGACGCGCAGGAACGCGCGCCCTTCGGCGAAGGCCTTGATCGCCGTCACCGCGTCGGCCGCGGTCTTGCCGGGTCGCAGGCGCCCATACGCTGTCGCGAGGATCCCGCGCCGAGTCGGCAGCAGGTGCGACGTCAGCGTGATTGGCCCCGACGCCGCGCCCGCGAGCGACAGCGCGCGCTCGATCTCGGGCGTGTGCTGGTGGCGCAGCACGCGGTAGGCGCGGAAGTCGCCGTCGACCTCCGAGAACGAGAAATCCTCGGTCGCCTTCTTGCCCGCGCCGGTGGTGCCGCTCTTGGCGTCGATGATCACGCCGTCGCGCTCGATCACGCCCGCCGACAGCAACGGCAGCACCGCGAGCGTGCTCGCGGTCGCGTAGCAGCCGGGGTTCGATACCAGGCGCGCCGCTCGCACGCGCTCGAAGCCACCCGTCGCCTCGGGCAACGAGTAGACCGCCTGTTCCAGCAGCTCGGGGCAAGCGTGCGTGAAGCCGTACCAGCGCGGGTATGCCGCCGCCGGCAGACGAAACGCCCCCGAGACGTCGACCACGCGGGCTCCCGCCGCAAGCGCGCGCGGCGCCAGGTCCATCGAGACCTCTGCCGGCGTGCAAAGAATCACCAGATCGACCGTACCCAGGTGCGCGCCGGCATCCGCCTGCGACGTGATCACCACGCCCGCGCTTTCGTCGGCGACCGGCAAGCGATCGCCGAGGCGCTCGCCGGCCCAGCGATCGCTCACGGCGAGCGTGACCGAGAAACCAGGGTGCGCCGAGAGGATGCGCGCCGTCTCCATCCCCGAGTAGCCAGAGACGCCGATGACGGCGACGGCCACGGGCGTTTTCCCGGGGTCATCCACTCTTTGAATCATTATTCATTCCAATGGCAGGTGCACTCGACCTCATACCATGCGGGGTCGGCCACGCGCCAGGACAAGGGGAAAAAACGCCGCGCGTGACCCGCACGCACGCAGCGCGGCGAGGACTGGGCCCCGATCCGTGATCTACTCGTCCGCTTGGGTCGAGGGCGGCGCCAGCGGCCGAGCGGACCGACGAAGTAGCTCCGCCTTGGCGATGCGCTCCTCCGCGATCCGTTCTTCAAAACTTCCGGTGACGATATTGCGAACGATGGCCGCAGCCAGCGACGTGGCGGCGATGGTGAGCGACAACACCAGCGCGAGCGGAACCCGCGCGACTGTCCGCCGGCGGCCCTGCGGCAGCGGCGGGCCGGCGGGCCGTGCCACCGCTGCCGTGCGAGTCAGCGACTGAGCGACCGGCGCATGAGTTGCCCGCCCGAGCGAGGTCGACGGATGCGGCACCGGGTGCGGATGCCCGGAACGGCGGACGTTGCGCAACGGAATCGGCGGCTGGCGAGCCAATTCCTCGGGCGTGGGCGGCACGAAGGGCGCCACGAACGGCGCGACGATCGACGACGCGATCGCCGAGACGATGGGAGGAACCACCGGCGCCGGATGCGAGACCGGCGGCAGCGTGGCGGGCGTCTGTGAATACATCGCGTTCTGGTCGACGACGACGCTGGCCGAGGCGCCCGATCGGCGGCCGCCGTTCGCGGAATGGGACCGCGTCTCCAGCGCGCCGGCGACGAGCTGCGAACCGTGCGGGGCGAAGGCGCCGCCGCCGTAGCCCATCTTCGTCAGGTTCGGAGGTTCGGAACCCTCCGAGGGGTCCGAGCGCGATGTCCGGAAGGTCCTGATCTTCGGCGTGGTCTCGCCCGTGGGCGGAGCGACCGCATGCAGACCGACCGCCGTGCGATGGTCGGCGCGTTCAAACCCCGTCACCAGCGCGCCCGCGAAGGTGTCGACGTCGGCGTAACGATCGCGCGGGTTGGGCGACAGCGCGCGCGTGAGCACGGCGCGCACCGAGCGCGGCACGGGAACCTCCTCGCGCGAGCGCGGGCTCAGCAGCCCCAGCATCTGGCCGGTCAGGTGCGCGAATGCATAAACATCGCTGGCCGGCGACGACCGCCGCCCGGCGGCCGCCTCGGGCGAGCGCCCGCTCGCCTTCCCCGCGTGCGCTTCCGCCAGCGCCACGATCTCCGCCGGGAGCGCTGACGCGACGCCGAGGTCGGAGATGCGGATCTCGTCGCCCGCGAAGTAGATGCTCGACGGGCGCAGGTTCCCGTGGACCAGCCCGACCTGGTGGATCGCCGACAGGCCCACGCCGATCTGCGAGACGATCGGTTGCGCCTCGACCGCCAGCAGCGGCACGCCGGCCTGGAGCCGGCGCGCGACGCGCGACGCGAGCGTCTGGCCGCCGAGGTGCTTGACAGCGAGCACGCACAGCGTCTGCCCGCTGGAATCGTCGATGAAGGCTTCGTACATCGGAGCGACGTAGCGGTTCTGCACCGTGCGTGCTCGAATGCACTCCTTGAGAAAACGCCCGCGCGAAGCGTCGTCGGTGAGCAGCTCGGGCCAGATCACTCGTAGCGCGACGACCCCGCCCGACTGCCGATTCTCGGTGCGGTACACCATGCCGAGCGGCCCGACGCCGATGAGCTCGCCCACGATGTACCGTCCGGCGATGACTTCACCTGAACGGTAGAAGCCATTGTCGGCCGGCCGCGTGCCCGAGCCTAAACGGTCGATGCCGACGATGGCGCTCACGGACCCCCTTCTCACACTCGCTCGCGCCCGCTCTGTTGTCTCAGCCGGTGTGTCCGAAGCCTCCGTCGCCTCGATCCGTCGTCGAGAGCTCCGTCGCCTCCTCGAAGTCGCCCCTGGTCACAGGCGCTATGACCAGCTGCGCAATTCGATCGCCCGAATTGATTGTATATGGTTCGTCGCCGAGATTCACCAGCAGAACCACGATCTCGCCACGATAGTCGGCGTCGATCGTGCCCGGGGCGTTGAGGATGGTCACGCCCGCTTTGCGCGCGAGCCCCGAGCGCGGACGCACCTGACCCTCGAATCCGACCGGGATTTCCAGCGCCAATCCCGTCGGGACCGCGGCTCGGCCGCCGTGAGGCGCGATCGGCACGGGGCCGTCGGCCGCGGACGCGAGGTCCAGACCGGCGGCATGCTCCGACATGTAGCGCGGTGTGGCCGCGTTCGGCCGCACCTTGCGAAACCGGATGGGAATCTGGACGCGCGACGTGGCCAAGCGCCTCCGACCTCGTCCTGCCGCTACGAGGCGACGGCGCGGAAGTTGTGGACCACGTCCGGGGACTTCCCCATGGCCTCGCGGCGCGAGAGTCGGATCTTGCCGGTCGCGCGATCGATGCCGATCACCTTCACCAGCATCTCGTCGCCCTCCTTGCACACGTCCTGGACCGCGCGCACGCGCTTCTCGTCGAGCTCGCTGATGTGCACCAACCCGTCGGTGCCCGGCAGGATCTCGACGAACGCGCCGAACTCGGCGAGGCGCCGCACGACGCCCATGTAGAACTCGCCGACCTCGGGCTCGGTGGTCAGGCCCTTGATGATGTCGATCGCCTTCTTCACGGCGATGCCGTCGGGCGAAGCGATGTGCACGGTGCCGTCGTCCTCGACCTCGATCGCGACGCCGGTCTGCGCCGTGATCCCGCGGATGGTCTTGCCGCCCGGGCCGATGATCTCGCGGATCTGGTCGGGCTTGACCTGCAGCGTGGTGATGCGCGGCGCATACTTCGAGAGATCTTCGCGCGGCGCCGCCAGCGCCTCCGCCATCTTGCCGAGGATGAAGAGCCGCCCTTCGCGCGCCTGGCGCAGCGCGGTCTCGAGGATCTCGCGCGTCAGGCCCTGGATCTTGATGTCCATCTGCACGGCGGTGACGCCGGTCTTCGATCCGCAGATCTTGAAGTCCATGTCGCCCAGGTGGTCCTCGTCACCGAGGATGTCCGAGAGCACGGCGACGCGCTCGCCCTCCTTGATGAGGCCCATGGCGATGCCCGCGACCGGCGTCTTGATCGGCACGCCCGCGTCCATCAGCGACAGGATGCCGCCGCACACCGACGCCATCGATGAGCTGCCGTTCGACTCGAGGATCTCCGACACGATGCGGATCGTGTACGGAAAGTCCTTGGCCCCGGGCAGCACGCGCGAGATCGCGCGCTCGGCCAGGTGGCCGTGGCCGGTCTCGCGACGGCTCGCTCCGCGCATCGGCTTCACCTCGCCCGTCGAGAAGGGCGGGAAGTTGTAGTGCAGCAAGAAGGTCTTCTCGACGTCGGCGATGATGCCTTCGATGTGCTGCGCGTCCTGGCTCGTGCCCAGCGTGGTGGTGACCAGCGCCTGGGTCTCGCCGCGCGTGAACAGCGCCGAGCCGTGCGTGCGCGGCAGGATGCCCGCCTCGCAGGTGATGGTGCGGATCTCCGCCGGGGCGCGGCCGTCGATGCGCTTGCCGGTCGACAGCACCAGCTCGCGCAGGTGCTTCTTCTTCGCCGACTCGAACGCCTCTTTGACCTCGGGCAACCGCTCGGCGTAGTCGGCTGTCAGCGCCGCTGCCGTCTCGCTGCCGGCGGCGTCGAGCGCCGCGTAGCGCGCGTGCTTCTCGCGGATCGCCATCGCCGCCTGGATCTTCTCGTTGGCGATGCCGGCGACGCGCTCCACGATCGCCGGATCCTTCGCCGGCGGGATGAACTCGCGCTTGCTCCTGCCGACCGCGGCGCGCAGCTTGTCCTGCAGATCGATCAGCGGCTGCGCTGCCTTGTGCGCGAACATCAGCGCGTCGATGATCACTTCCTCGCTCACCTCGGCGCCGCCGCCCTCGACCATCACGATCGCGTCGCGGCTGGCGGCAACGATGAGGTCGATGTCCGACGTCGCGCGCTGCGTGAAGGTGGGATTGACGACCAGCTCGCCGCCCACGCGGCCGACGCGCACGCCGGCGTACGGTCCCGCCCACGGGATGTCGCTGAGGTGCAACGCGCACGACGCGCCGGTCATCGCCAGCACGTCGGAGGCGTTCTCGCGATCGGTGGAGATCACCATTGCGATGACCTGCGAGTCGAACCGCCAGCCCTTGGGAAACAGGGGGCGCGAGGGACGATCGATGAGGCGCGAGGTCAGCACCTCGACCTCGGTCATGCGTCCTTCGCGCTTGAAATAGCCGCCGGGGATCTTGCCGGCCGCCGACGTCTTCTCGAGGTAGTCCACCGTGAGCGGCATGAAATCAATGCCGGGCCTCACGCTGGTTGAGGCGACAGCGGTGACCAGCACCATCGTGTCGCCATAACGGATCACCACCGAACCGTCGGCCTGTTTGGCCATGCGACCGGTCTCGATGGTGAGCTCCTTGCCGCCGAAACTCACTCCTTCACGCACGAACATGTCTGCTCCTTGGGTTCGAATGCGGCGGCAACCGATTCGTCCCTCTTCTCACTTCTTCAGCCTGCTGACCGCGTCGGCGGGCTCAAGCGGCGGGAAAAAGGATGAATACCGGCTACCGCAGCCAGGGGGGTTGAGCGGCGCCCCCCGGCGTGACTCGCCGAGGGCGCGCCACGCGCTTCGTTACTTGCGGATACCCAGCGACTGGATGACCGCTCGGTAACGGTCGAGGTTCTTGTCTTTGAGGTAGTCCAGCAGCCGCCGGCGCTGGCCGACCAGCATGAGCAGGCCGCGGCGCGAATGGTGATCCTTCGCATGAGCCTTGAAGTGCTCGGTCAAATACGTGATCCGCTCCGAGAGCAGCGCGATCTGCACCTCGGGCGAGCCCGTGTCACCCGGTTTGCGAGCGAATTTCTGAACGACCTCAGTTTTACGTTCTGCTGCGAGCGCCATTGCTATCCCGACCTTCTTTTTGCTGCTTCTGTGTGACTGCTTGTGTGTTTACTTTTTTGAGTTGACGAGAATCTCCCAGAAAACCCAACGCCAGTCAATCGAACACGCGCACGCGCACGCGCGTGGGCTCAATGAAACACACGCAACGTGCGCAGTGTGTCGTCGTCCTCCCGCACCTCGGCAACGGCCAGCAAGGTGCCGTCCGGACGCAGCACCTGAAATCGGCCCTGAGGAGGCGGATTGGGTGCGGCGGCGGGCTCCAGGGCCGCCTCCAGAGCGGACCAGAGTACGCGCTTGCCTTGCTCCAGGCAGCGGGCCGCGTCGCCTCCGGCTCGCACCGTCGGCAAGTGGCCCAAGGCCTGCGATAGCCCGATCAGCGGCGCGGTCTCCACGGTGGCCAGCGGATGAGCCTCGTCGATGCGAAACGGGCCGGAGCGCGTGCGACGCAGCGCCGTCAGGTGCGCCCCGGTTCCCAGGGCCCGCCCCAGGTCGAACGCCAGCGAGCGGACGTAGGTCCCCTTCGAGCACCGCAGCCGCAGCACGACGGCCGCCGGGTCGGTCCACGACACCAGCTCGAGCTCGTGGATCACGACGGTGCGGGGCGCGGGGTCGACCTGCTCGCCGGCGCGTGCGTAGTCGTAGAGCGGCCGCCCCCGCAGCTTCAGCGCCGAGTACCGCGGTGGCACCTGGCGGATCGGTCCACGAAACGGCGCGAGCGCGCCCTCGACGGTGCCGGCGGTAAGCTCGGCGGCATCGCGCCGATCGGTGACGGTACCGGTCGCGTCGAAGGTATCCGTCTCGACCCCGAAGCAGAGTGTCGCGTCGTACTCCTTGTCGGCGTCGAGCAGGAACTGCGCCAGCTTGGTCGCCTCGCCGAGGCAGATGGGCAGCACGCCCGTCGCCATCGGATCGAGCGTCCCGCCGTGGCCGACGCGCCGGGTGCCGAGCGCGCGCCGCACCTGGCGGACCACGTCGAACGACGTCGGGCCGGCCGGCTTGTCGACGATGAGCACCCCCGTGGTCGCGCTCATTTTCGCAGCTCTTCCTCGTCCTCGTCCTCCTTCTCGTCCTCTCCCTCGTCCTCTTCCTCGTCGCCGTCCTCGTTCTGCTCGGCAGCGTGCGGCTCGGCCGCGATCTCGCGCAGCAGGCTCTCCACGCGCGTCGCCTGCTCGAACACGCGGTCGATCTCGAACGTCAGCTGCGGCGTCACCTTCATGCGCAGGCGCGCGCCGATCGCGTGCCGGAAGTAGCCGCTGGCGTGATCGAGCCCCGAGCGCACGCGCTCGAGCTCCGCCTCGCCGGCGCCATGCACCGTGAAGAGCGCCCGCGCATGACGCAGGTCGCCCGACATCCGCACGTGGGTGATGGTGATGAGGCCGGCACCGCGCACGCGCGAGTCCTTGATCTCCTGGCGCGCGATCATCTCGCCCACGACGGCGCGCACCTCCCCGGCGATTCGCTCGGTCCGCTGCGACATCGTGCTTCCTACCCCTGCCAGTGACGGAAGTCGGCGCCGACCAGCGCCTCGCCGTCGTTGAACGTCTGCAGCTCGCGCTCCTCGCCGGTGACGTCGGCCTTGGTGCGCACGAAGCCAATCACCTCGTCGAGCGCGCTGTCGACGTAACGGCGATCGTTCCCGACGACGGCGATGCCCAGCACCGCCCGCTGCCAGACATCGTTCTCGGCCACTTCCGCGATCGACACGTTGAACTTCTGCCGCACCAGATCCTTGACCCGCCGCAGGACCATCCGCTTCTCTTTGAGAGAGTGGCTGGCCCCGATGAAGAGGCCGAGCCGCGCGATCCCGACGGTCACGATCTCGAATCAGCGCCGGCCGGCGGCTCCGGTCGGATTTTCCAGCGTCGGAGCGACCGACTCGATCTCGAACGCCTCGATGACGTCGCCTTCCTTGACGTCGCCGTAGCCGTCGATGCTGATGCCGCACTCGTAGCCCTGCGTGACCTCGCTGGCGTCGTCCTTGAACCGGCGGAGCGACCCGATCTTGCCGGTGAACACCACCACCGAATCGCGGATGAGCCGCACCTGAGCCTTGCGCGTGACCTTGCCGTCGGTCACGAACGAGCCGGCGATCGTGCCCGCCTTCGGGATGGTGAACACCTGGCGCACCTCGGCGCGGCCGAGGACCTTCTCGCGCAGCACCGGCGCCAGCATGCCGACCATGGCCTTCTTCACGTCGTCGATGGCGTCGTAGATGACCTGGTAGAGCTTGATGTCGACGCCTTCTTGCTCCGCCATCTGCTGCGACTTGCCGGCCGGCCGGACGTTGAAGCCGATGATGATCGCCGACGACGCTTTGGCCAGGCTGACGTCGGACTCGGTGATGCCGCCGACGCCCGTCGAGATGACGTTGACGCCGACCGCGTCGGTCGAGAGGTTGGTGAGCGCGTTCGCGATCGCCTCGATCGAGCCCTGCACGTCGGCCTTGAGCACGATCTTGACCTCTTTGACGTCGCCGGCCTTGATCTTGTCGAGGATGTTCTCCAGCGACACGCGCGTCGTGCCGGCGAGGTCCTTCTTGCGCCGGTTGTCGCGACGGTGCTCGACCAGCGACTTCGCGGCCCGCTCGTCCTCGACGACGTTGAACGTCTCGCCCGCGTCGGGCACGCCGTCGAGACCCAGCACCTCGACCGGCGTCGACGGCCCCGCCTCGGCGAGGGTCTGACCCTGGTCGTTGAGCATGGCGCGGATCTTCCCCGCGAATTCGCCTGCGACCACCAGATCGCCGACCCGCAGGGTCCCTTCCTCGACGAGGATCGTCGAGATCGGACCGCGCGCGCGATCGAGGCGCGCCTCGACCACGTGCCCCTTGCCGGCTCGGTTCGGGTTGGCCTTGAGCTCGAGCACCTCGGCCTGCAGCGCGAGCATCTCGAGCAGCTTGTCGATGCCCTGCTTGGTCTTGGCCGAGACGTTCACGTAGATCGTCTCGCCGCCCCACTCTTCTGACACCAGGCCGTGCTCGGAGAGCTTGTTGCGGATCAAGTCGGGGTTGGCGCCCGGCTTGTCGATCTTGTTGACCGCGACAAGGATCGGCACGCCCGCTTCCTTGGCGTGGTTGATCGCCTCGATCGTCTGCGGCATCGGGCCGTCGTCGGCGGCGACGACCAGAACGACGATGTCGGTCATCTGCGCGCCGCGCGCGCGCATCGCCGTGAACGCCTCGTGGCCCGGCGTATCGAGGAAGACCACGTCGCCGCGGTCAGAGTGCACCTTGTACGCGCCGATGTGCTGCGTGATACCACCGGCCTCGCCTCCGGCGACGTTGGCCTTGCGGATCGCGTCGAGCAACGACGTCTTGCCGTGATCGACGTGGCCCATGATGGTGACCACCGGCGCGCGCGGCACCAGGTCCTCGGGCGCGTCCTGGGTCTCGGCGTCGGCGATGACCTCGTCCTCGTTGAACGCGGTCGACTCGATCTGGTAGCCGAACTCGGTGGCGATCAGCGTCGCGGTGTCGAGGTCGATGTCCTGGTTGATGTTGACGCCCATCATGCCGAGCGCCCACAGCTTCTTGATGACCTCTTTACCCTTGATGCCCATCTTCTGGGCGAGATCGGAGACCGCGATTGTCTCGCCCATGCGCACGACGCGCTTGTGCTCGGCGGGCGTGGTGATCTCGGTCTTCTTGATCTTCTTGCCGGCGGCGGCGACCTTCTTGCGCGGCGGCGCCCCGGGGCGCTGGCCGGGCGCGCCGAATGCCGGGCGGCCGTAGCGATCGCGGCCCGCGGGCTGGCGGTTGATGAGGCCGGTGCGGCCGAGCCGGCGCAGCTCCTCGTCGCGATCCTTGATCTCGATCTTGGGGACGCCCGCCTCTCCGCGCGGCGGCATGCCGGGCAGCTGGATGAACGCACCGGTGGCGGCCGATCCAGTGACGACCGGTGACGTGATCGTCCGGATGGTGACCGGCGGTCCGGCCAGTGTCGCTGGCGCGGCCGCGGCCGCGGCCGTGGCCGTGGCCGCAGGCGCGACGACCTTCTCACTCTCGGCGCGGCGAGCTGCGATTGCCGGCGCAGCAGCCGCGGCGGCGGGGGCCGCGACTGGCGCGGCCACGGCGGGAGGCTCCGGAGCCGCGAGGCTCGGTGCCTCGACGACGCGACGGCGCTGAACCGGTTCGACCGGACTCGCTGGCGCCGCGGGCTCGACAGCGACCGGTGCCGGCGCGGGCGTCACCTCGACGCGCGGGGCGGGCGCGGGCGGCGCCGGCGGCTCGCTGACCGCGGGTGGCGCGGCCGGAGCAGCCTCGGGAGCGCGAGCGCGCACCGGCGGCGCGGCGGCCGGGCTCGGAGCGGCGGGTGTGGCGGCAACGGGAGCCGCGGGCCGCGACGCCAGCGGAGGCGCCGACTTGGAACGACGGCGAATGACCGTGTCGGTCAGCCGCTCCTCGACCAGGCTCTCCTGCCGCTCGCGATCGAGCGCGCGCCGGATGCGATCCACGTCGGCGGCTTCGATGTGAGACATGTGATTGGCAACATCGATCCCGAGCGCGCGGATCTTGCCGACCAGGTCGCGGTGGGCCAGCCCCAGCTCCTTGGCCAGCTCGTAGACGCGCACGCGTGGCGCTGCCGCCGCGTCTTCGTGGCCGCTGCTGGAGGATGTTTCCGAACGCCGTTCGTATCCACTTCCGATCATGAGAAATTCCTTGAGCAATTCCTAATCCCGGTTGCCATTTCCCTCATGCCCCCCAAACGCGGCCGCAACGTTCCTCGCGAGCTCCAACGGCGAAGCCACCTGCACACGACAGCGAAATGCCCGGCCGAACCCTCCTTGCCGGATCGCCGCCGCGACGCACGCGTCGTTCGAATGAATCGAAGCCCCTCGCCCTGGCAGCGTGCGCCGGGGATCGACCACCGGCTGCCCGTCGACCAGCACCAGGCGCACCAGCTCCACCCGAGGACAGGCACGCCTGCATCCAACGCAAGTCCGAACGGACGTAGTGGCACGCTTCCGCCGTGGTTGCGGCTCTTGCTTCGACATGCGGCATTCTCAGGGCCCCTCCGTGGTCCGGCCCAGCGCGGCCCCCTCGCCGCCCGCCGTCGCTGCGCGTTCGACGCGCTCGCGCTCGGCGGCGACCGCCTCCTGCTCGGCCTGCAGGCGCGCCATCTCCTCGGCCTGCTGTTTGCGCTCGATCTCGGCGGCGCGCGCGGCCGCGCTGATGACCCGCTTCGCGGCGTCGGTGCCGCCGATGCCGGCGACCGACGCCAGCTCTTCCGGCTTCGCGCCGGCGACATCGGCCGCCGAGCGCCAGCCGAGCTTGAACAGCGTGTCCGCCACCTCGGTGCCGACGCCTTCGATCGACGCCATCGAGACGCGCGAGCGCTGCTCCATCTCGCGCACCTTCGACTCCGAGTGGATGTCGATGCGCCAGCCGG
>CAZNCQ010000177.1:0-15013 GCA_964571275.1 uncultured Myxococcales bacterium | reverse complement strand
CTACCGCGTCCGCAAGGTCGCGGCCTGGTGGATCGCCCGGCGCGGGATCAGCAAGCAGGTCTACGTGAACATGCTCGGGCGGCTCTCGCAGCCCGACTCGTTCCAGGCGCGCAACGCGGCCGACGTGCTCGGCGAGCTCGGCTACGCCGGCGCGGTGCCCGCGCTGTCGGCGGCGCTGTCGAACCCGATCTTCACTCCGGAGGCGCGCGCCGCTTCGGCGCGCGCGCTCGGATCGATCGGCAAGCCGGCGGCGTTCCCCGCGCTCGTGACCGCGCTGTCCTCGCCGGATCCCGAGGTGAAGGCGGCGTCGCTCGCGTCGCTGCGGCAGATCCAGGGCTTCCAGCAGCCGGACGCGGCGGCGGCCCTGCTCACCGACGCCGACGAGACGGTGCGTGGCGAGGCCGCGCTCACGCTGGGGACCGTCCTGCGCGTGGGCAAGGCCGGCGTGCAGCCGGGGGGCGTCAGTCAGCTGCTGACCGTGCTGGCGAGCGACCCGAGCGTCGACGTCCGCAAGAAGGCGGCCTGGTCGCTGGGTGAGATGGGTGCGCCGGTCACGCAGGCGGCTCCCGTTCTGGAGACGGCGGCCAACTCGGACAGCAGCCCGGCCGTGCGCTCGCTCGCGCGCGTGGCAATCAGCAAGCTCACACGGTAGCGAGCACGACGACAACGACCGCCAAACGTTGCACCACGGGCGCCAAACGAGGCGCCCGTGGTGTTAACATCGCCACGAGATGATTGTGCCCAAGTCCTGGTTGAACATCCTCTCGGCGCCGCTCCTTTGGCCTGGCGCCGTTCCTGTTCTTGCTTGCGCCTCGGTTCTTGCGTCGGGCTGCTCGATCAAGCGCCCGCCCGAGGAGCACTTCTACGACCAGCACATCCAGCCGATCCTCAACAACTTCTGCGTCGGCAACACGTCGCCCTGCCATCGCATCGACCCGGCGTCGGGCATCGCGCTCGGCAACCTGGATCTGTCGTCGTTCGATTCGGTGCAGAAGCGGCGCGACGTCTTGCGCACCTATGGCAGCTATCCGCAACCGTTGTTGTTGTTGAAGTCGCTGACACTGGGGACGGTGCAGATCCCCTATCAACAGAACTTCTACGACAGCGAAATCAGGCACACGGGCGGCAATCCGATCGGGCCCACATCCGACGCCTATCAAGAGCTCAAGCGCTGGCTCGACAACGGCGCCAATCGCGACGGGCTGGCGCCGCCGCTGGTCGCCAACATGGGCCAGGGCGCGTGCAATACGGCGATTCCGGCCAATCAACCGGCGATCGATCCCAACAGTCCGGCGTACAAGGCGTTCATTCAGGCGGGCGGCGTGCAGGACAAGATCCTGGCGTCGTGCGCCTTCGGCACCTGCCACAGCTCGCCGCAATCCGACTTCTACATGACCTGCGGCGCCGACGATGCGCAGGCGCAGTACAATTTCAGCCGCGCCGCCAGCTTCGTCATCCCCATGGGCGTGGCTGTCGAGCAGAGCGAGATCCTGCTGCGCCCGCTGGCGCCCGCCGCGGGCGGCGTGAGCCACACCGGCGGCGTGTTCTTCGATTCGCGCGAAGACGCCAGCTGGCTGGCGTGGAAGGCCTGGGCCGAGCTGGTGCAGGCCAATCCGCCGTTCACGTTGTCGAAGAGCGTGGGCCAGCAGTTCTTCGAGGCCAACGTGATGCCCAAGCTCCTGCAGCGCGGCTGCGCGCTCGAGGGCTGCCACAGCCCCGACGGCTTCAACGATTTCCGCCTGCGCTCGGGCGCGCAGGGCTTCTTCTCGCCGTTCGCGCTCCAGCGCAACTACGAGACGGCGCTGAAGGAGTTCATCGCGCTCGACAGCGTCGACGTGCGGCAGTCACGCGCGGTGAAGAAGACGATCTTCGCCAGCTCGGGCGGCATGACCCACCGCGCGGGGCCGGTGCTCGACGGCTTCGCGGACGGCTCGAACGTCGCCGATTCGGCCGCGCCCTGCCCCACGGTCTATGACCCGACGATGGCGAGCGCGTTCTGCACGCTTCATGAGTGGCATCGCATCGAGCGCCAGGACCACGCCGCCGACGTGTCGCCGATGGCGACCGGCGACGTGATCCCGCTGGCGTTCGTGTCGCGGCCGCCCAACGGCGACAACCTGCTGCAGTTCGACACGTACGAAGGCGGCGCCGATCTCAAGCTCGCCGACGCGACGATGGGCGACGGCGGCCTGGTGGCGTCGGTCGGCAACGTGCGCTCGGCGCTGGGCGGCTGCGCCGGCCTGTCGGGCGACGTCGACGTGCGCGGCCCCGAGTGGAGCTACGACGGTACGCAGCTGATCTTCGCGGCGCGCCCGGGCGCGGCGAGCGGCCTCGACCTGTGGGTGATCGACGGCGGCGGCACCGGCGCCTGCCGGCAGCTCACCCACGACGCCGGCCGCACGCAGGGGATGGCACGCGTGCACAACTTCGACCCGGTGTTCGCGCCCGACGGCAGCGTGGTCTTCGCGTCGACGCGGTCGGGGACGATCACGCTCAAGAACCTGTTGCCCAACTCGGATCTGTTCCGCGTCGGGCCCGGGCTGGATTTCAGCGCGCCCGAGCAGATGACCTGGCTGCTCAATTCGGAGATCGCGCCGGCGTTCATGCAGGACGGGCGCGTCAGCTTCACCGCCGAGAAGGCGACGCCCGAGTTCTATCAACTGTCGGGCCGCCGCATGAACTGGGACCTCACCGACTACCATCCGCTGCTCGCGCAGCGCGCGCAGTCGACCGACACGTTCACCACCGACCTGCACCCCTCGGTCGACTACCAGCAGGCGACCGAGATCCGCGAAGGGCTCGATCGCAACTTCCTGATCATTCTGTCCGACGCGACCGCCAGGGGCGCGGGCGGCGCGCTGGCGACGTTCAACCGATCGATCGGTCCGTTCGAGGCCGATCGCACCGAGATCACCTTCGTTCGCTCGCTGGTGATCGTCGATCCGGCGGCCACCGGGCGCGCCGGCACGGCGGGCGTCTATCGCTCGCCGTTCTCGCTGCCCAATGGCGAGATCCTCGCTTCGTATGCCGCCAATGTCACCGATCCGACGACACAGATTCCCAAGTACGATCTGGTCGCGGTCGCCGCCGACGGCACGCGCCGCGCGCTCGCGAGCGATCCGTCCCTGTCCTACGTCGAGGCGGCGCTCGGCTACAAGCGCGCCGAGCGCGAGCTATTCCAGAACCTGCCGCAGCTGGTGTTCGGCGGCCACGGCGGCCCGACCATGTCATCGGACACAGGCGTCATGCACTTCCCCGACCTGCCGGTGCTGGCGACGCTGCTGGGCGCGAACCTGCGCCGCGGGCGCGACGTCAAGGCGTTCGACGGCACGGCGTCGCTGCGCGTGTACCGGGAGAATCCGCCGACGTCGACGACGCCGCCGCTGATGGGCAGCCAGATGGTTTACAGCGACCGCACGCTGCTGGGCGTGGCCGGCCTGGAGTCCGATCACTCGGTCAAGGTCGCGATCCCGGCGCGCACGCCGTTGATCCTCGAGCTCATAGACGGCAACGCCAAGCCGCTGTTGACGATGCAAGAGGAGCATCAACTGAGCCCGGGTGAATACATCACGCCCGGCCCGCCGCGCGCGATCTTCAATGGGATCTGCGGCGGTTGCCACGGTTCGCTCACCGGCGAGGAGCTGGACGTCGCGGTCACGCCCGACGCGCTCACCGGCGCATCGGTGTCGCTGTCGCGCGAGATGAACCCGAAGCCGCTGCAATGACGCGCGTGACGCCGCCGTAGTGTCAGCCGCCTACAGCGCGGCACTCAATTGTTGCGCTCAGCCGACTTGCGGCGGAATTCCGACTCGAATACTGTACGCTCCATTCGCGCGTGACGCGGGAACGCTCGGGTGGGTGTTCTCTTCACGCGACAGGCGAAGTTTTTCCGAGGAGAGATTCGAATGCGGAAACTGACACTCTTGTTCGCGATGGTTGGGGTGCTCTTCACGGCTTCGGCGGCGCGTGCGCAGCAGGGCGGGTACGGCATGGCGGGCTGCGGCCTCGGGTCGCTCCTCTTCGGAAACGACAACACCACGCTGATGCAGATCCTCGCGGCCACCACGAACGGGACGTTCGCAAGCCAGACCTTCGGCATCACCTCGGGCACCTCGAACTGCACCGCCGGCGGCGTCGTCAAGGCGGAGCGCGAGCAGGCCGCTTTCGCCGAGGTCAACTTTCAGGATCTGAAGCGCAACATGGCGTCGGGCGGCGGCGAGTACCTGAACTCGTTCGCGACGCTGCTCGGCTGTGAGGATTCGGCGAAGCCGGCGCTGTTCAAGATGACGCAGACCAAGCTCGAGTCGATCCTGCCGTCGGAGAAGAGCAGTCCGATCGACCTGGTCGTCGGCGTCAAGGCGCAGATCAAGTCCGACGCGCGCCTGGCCCGGAGCTGCAGCGACGAGCGCGCCATCGCGCGCGCCAAGGGCGAGTCCAAGCCCATGAATATGGCTTCGGCTCGCTAACATTCACGCAGGATCGATCACGCCCCGGCCATCCCTCGCGGATCGCCGGGGCTCGTTATTTCTGGTCGCACTTGCCGTCGCGGCGGCGGCTGCGCTTGCGTCCGCAGGCGCGGTGGCGCGCGCGGCCACGCCGGACTCGCCCGCGCTGGCGGCGCTGCTGCACGACGCGCGCGAGCAGAAGCTCGCGGAGAGCCGCGAGTGGCAGGTGATGCTGCACTACCGGCCGACGAGGTTCGGCGGGTGGAAGAGCCAGGCCGACGGCCTGGGCTTCTTCTTCGCGGGCAAGGCCGGCAAGACCGATCGGCAAGCCGAGCTCGAGGCGACGATCGCGGCGCTCCGGCGGCCGGCGGTGCGCGATCCGACCAACCCCGACATGATGCACCCGCAGTGCCTGTTCCCGGCGCGATACGCCTGGTTGAAGCAGCAGCTCGGGTCGGCCGCGTTCGTCGATCAACCGTGCCCGCTGCTCGACACCTGGCGCACCGGCATCTCCGCCGAGGCGGTGACGCTGGTCTACGCGACCGCGTACTTGAACAGCCCGGCATCGATGTACGGCCATACCTTCCTGCGCCTGTCGCGCTCGACCGGCGAGGGCAACCCGCTGCTCGACTATGCGGTCAACTTCGCCGCCGACGCCGACACGACCAACGGGGTGGTCTACGCGATCGCGGGCCTGACCGGCGGTTTCCAGGGCCACTTCTACGTCGTGCCCTATTACGTCAAGGTCCAGGAGTACTCCAACATGGAGAGCCGCGACCTGTGGGAGTACGAGCTCGGGCTGACGCGCGACCAGATCGAGCGCCTGGTGCTGCACGCATGGGAGACGCGCTCGACTTACTTCGACTACTTCTTCATCGATGAGAACTGCTCCTACCAGCTGCTCACGCTCCTCGAGGCCGCCGATCCGGCGTTGCACCTGATCGACGGCTTCAGCGGTCGCGTGGTCCCGGCCGACACGATCCGCGTCGTGATCGAGCAGCCGGGCCTGGTCCGGCGCGTCGCCTCGCGCCCGTCGCTGGTCAGCACCATGACCGAGCGGCGCGCGCATCTCGATGGCCGCGAGGTGCGCGCCGCCGAGCAATGGGCCAAGTCGCCGCCCGAGGGTGCCGCGCCGGATCTCGCCGGCGACCCGGCGCCGCGCCAGGCGCGGGTCATCGATGCCGCCTACGACTATCTTCGCTATCGCGAGGGGTTCAAGTCGGCGGAGCCGAGCGACGCGTTCAAGAAGCGCGAGCGGCGCATGCTGCTCGCGCGCGGCCGACTCGGTGTGCCGCCGCAGGAGATGGAGGTGCGCTCGTCGGTCGACGCGCCCGAGGGCGGCCACGGCACGCTGCGGTTGTCGGTGGGTGGCGGCCTCTCGAACGCCGGCGGCAGCTTCGAGACGCTGGCGATCCGCGGCGCGATCCACGACTTCCTCGACCCGTCAGGCGGCTATCCCGACAACGCGCTGCTCGAGATGGGCAGCGTGCGCGGGCGCTTCGACAACCAGGCGCGGCGGCCGCGGCTCGATCGTCTCGACTTGCTCAACATCATCTCGGCGACGCCGCTGGATCGCTGGGTGCACAGCATGTCGTGGAAGGTGTGGGTGGGCGCCGACAACGCACGCGAGCTCGGCTGCGAGCAGCCCGACTCCGATCGCGCCGGCTGGCGGTGCCTCTACGGGGGCGCCAACGTCGGCGGCGGTTTCGCGCTGCGCTTCGGCCCCGCGCATCGCTTGCTGGGGTTTGGTTTCACCGAGACCGACGCGGGCGCCGGCCCCGCGTTCGCAGGGGGACACGATTTTCGCGTCGGCGCCGGCGGCGAGGCGGGCCTCATCGGCGAGGCGAACCCGCTGTGGCACTTCCAGCTCGGCGCGCGCTACATCTACTACTTCGTCGGGGAGACTCGCCCCGCCTTCCGCACGCGCGTGGCACAGTCGTTCGCGATCGGCCACGGCCTGGCCGTGCGCCTGGCGGTCGACACGTGGAACACCTACGCCGAGGCGTCGACCGAGCTGGTCGGGTACTTTTGAACGACGGAGCGCGATCGGTCGGTCAGCGCGCCTCGGCGTACATCTGAAACTCCGACAGCACGAAGTTGCCGTTGGTCGATTGCAAGCCGGGGCCATTGAACGGCAACGACGGGTCTTTCAGGGTCTCGATGCGGACGCCGGTGATGCCGGTGAGCGCGGTGTCGGCGATGACGGTGTAGGCCATCGGGATCAAGGCGTTGGGCGCGACCAGCACCGAGCTGTCGTCGAGCACCGTCATCGTGACGTTGTCGATGCCGCAGACCGCAACCGGCGTCAAGACGGTCCAGATGCTGTCGGGGCCGACGTTGCCGGGCGTGCTCGACCCGTCGTTGCCGTCGGCGAATTGCGTGCGGTCGCCGGTCGTCACAGAAACCCGAAACCGGCCGAGCGCATGTGCGCCCGAGGTGAAGTTGTGCACGAATATGAAACCGAGGCGCGTCCCGTTTGGGTAGGAGGGTGTGTCGAGCCCCGTCTGCAGCGCCGCGGTTGCAGACGCGACGGTGGTGTTGTCAGCCTGGGCATCGGCCCACCCCAGATTGTCAGCGGTCACCCCGTCGATGATTCTCTTGACGCTGAATGGCCCGTTCGCGGTCTGAGAGAACGTGGCGGTCGCGCTCTGCAAGCCGATACGCGTCCCCGGCGCCATGCCCGCGACGCACGTCGGCGCCACGCCGCCAGCCGCTCCGCCAAGCCCCGCGCCGCCCCCGCCCGCGCCCGCGAGGCTTCCTCCCGCGCCGTCGGCGTCGGGCTTGATCGCGTTGCTCGACCCACAACCGGCCGCGAACAGCAATCCCAGGACCGTCAATCCAATCCCACCAGGCACAGACATCCAGTATCCCTCCTCGATCCGGCACCGTCGCCCAACGCGGCGATTTCGTCAAATCCGGCAACGCGGCGCTCGCGCGTGGCCGCGAGAATCGCCGCCGCTTGCCGCGTTCCGTGCGCCATGCGAGATTCGACGGCGTTTCAACTCACGGGAGGGCAAGGTCGATGAGCAAGAGCGCCAAGCTCGGGGCGTCCCGCCGCGGCCTGCTTCAAGGCGGTCTGCTCGCGGCTTCGGGGTTATGGATCGCACGGCGCGTGCGCGCGTCCGACGCAGGCGGCCTCAAGATCTCGCACCAGTTCCCTGCGAGCTCCGGCGCCGACGGCGACTTTCGCGACCGGCTGGCGCGCCGCTTCGCCGCCGAGGTCGAGAAGCGCACCGGGGGCAAGCTCAAGGTGACGATCTATCCCGGCTCATCGCTGATGAAGGTGAACGCGCAGTTCGGGGCGGTCCGCAAGGGCGCGCTCGACCTGACGCTGTTGCCGCTCTCGTACGCCGGCGGTGAGGTGCCCGAGCTCAACATCTCGCTGATTCCGGGCCTGGTGACGTCGTACGAGCAGGGCTACGCCTGGAAAAAAGCCGAGATCGGGCGCGCGCTCACCCAGTTGCTCGCCGACAAGGGCGTGGTGCTGGTGTCGTGGATCTGGCAGGCGGGCGGCGCCGCCAGCCGCGCCAAGCCGATCATCGTTCCCGACGACGTCAAGGGCTTGAAGGTGCGCGGTGGCAGCCGCGAGATGGATCTGGTGATCAAGGCGGCGGGCGGCGCCACGCTGTCGTTTCCGTCGAACGAGACCTACGCCGCGCTGCAGACCGGCGCCGCCGACGTGGTCACGACCTCGGCGACCAGCTTGCTCTCGTTTCGGCTGGCCGAGGTCTCCAAGCACCTGACCGTCAACAAGCAGGGGCATTCGTACTGGTTCATGCTCGAGCCGCTGCTGATGTCGAAGCTGATCTTCGACCAGCTGCCCAAGGACCAGCAGCAGGTCATCCTGCAGGTCGGCACCGAGATGGAGGCGTTCGCGCTCGAGGGTGCACGTGCCGATGATCGCGCCGTCGCCCAGGCTTACACGAAAGCGGGCGCGCAAGTTCACGAGCTCGGGGACGACGCCCTGGCGCAGTGGGTGACGCTGGCGCGCCAGACCGCCTGGAAAGACTTCGGCGGCAAGAACGCCAGCTGTGCGCGCCTCCTCGCGCTGGCCGAGCAGGTCAAATGAGCGTCGCGGCCGCCGGGGAGATCGCGCGCGCGGCCGACGAAGGCCGCGCGGGCGCGCCGCCGCCGGCCGGCCTTCTGGCATCCATGGATCGGGCGATGCGCGCCGCCAACCGGCTGATCGTCGTTCCCTGCATGTTGGCGCTGCTCGCCGCCGCCGGCCTCTTGACCGTCAGCGTGATCGCGCGCTATTTCCTGCACGCGCCCACCGACTGGCAGGAGGAGACGTCGGTGTTGCTGCTGGTCGGCGCCACGTTCCTGTCGGGCGCGTACGTGCAGGCGCAGCGCGGCCACGTCGCCATCGACGTGCTCTCGGCGTTGTTGCCGCCGCGGCTCAATCGCGTGCGCCAGTTCGTCGCTGATCTGGTCAGCGCGCTCTTCTGCGGGTTCTTCGCGTGGAAGTCGTGGACCCTCTGGCACGAAGCCTGGGTCGAGGGGCAGACGTCGAACTCGACCTTCGCGCCGCCGATGTGGATCCCGTACGGGCTGATGGCCGCCGGCATGACGCTGCTGACGCTGCAGATCGCCCTGCAGCTCCTGCGCCCGTCGCCGCCGCCGACTCCCGAGGCGCGCACGCCCGCATGAGCACGCTGGCGGTGGGGTCCCTGTACGGGGCGTCCACGCTGATCGCCATGCTCCTGGGGGTGCCGGTGGCCTTCGCGCTCGGCGCGGTGGCCGTCGCGTTCATGCTGGTGTTCATGCCGTCGTCGGCGCTCGACACGGTCACGCAGAACGTCTACGAGGAGATGGGATCGATCACGCTGCTCTCGATCCCGCTGTTCATCCTCAAGGGCGCGGCGATCGGCAAGTCGCGCGCGGCGAGCGATCTCTACGCCGCGATTCACCGCTGGCTGCATCGCGTGCCCGGCGGCCTCGGCATCGCCAACGTGCTCGCGTGCGCGATGTTCGCCGCGATGGCGGGGTCGAGCCCGGCGACCTGCTCGGCCGTCGGTAGCGCCGGCATCCCCGAGATGCGGCGGCGCGGGTACTCGAGCAGCTTCGCGGCCGGGTTGATCGCCGCGGGAGGAACGCTGGGTATTCTTCTGCCGCCGTCGATCACCATGATCTTGTACGCCGTCGCCGCGCAGGTGTCGCTGGGGCGGCTCTTCCTCGCCGGCATCGGGCCGGGGCTGCTGCTGGTCGCCTGCTTCGCCGGCTACGCCGTCCTCAACTACCGGCGCGAGGCGCGCGCCGCGCGCCGCATCTTCGACCAGGGCGGCCCGCGCTCGCCCTATCTCGACGACGAGCACTTCGATCTCGGCGACAAGCTGCGCACGCTTCCGCGCGCGCTGCCGTTCGTGGTGCTGCTGATCGGCGTGATGGCCGCGCTGTACGGCGGCTACGCGACGGCGTCGGAGACCGCGGGCCTGGGCGCCGTGCTCGCGCTGCTTTTGATCCTGATCGTCTATCGCATGTGGCGGCCGCGCGATCTCGCGCCGGTGTTCCTGGGCACGCTCAAGGAGTCGACGATGCTGATGTTCATCATCGGCATGTCGGTGCTGTACGCCTACGTGATGAGCTACCTGCACATCAGCCAGTCGGCCGCGGAATGGATCGTCGCGCTGGCGCTGCCGCGCTGGGCGCTGCTGGCCGCGTCGCTGTGGCTGGTCGTGGCGCTGGGCTTCTTCTTGCCGCCCGTCTCGATCATCCTGATGACCGCGCCGATCGTGCTGCCGCCGCTGAAGGCCGCTGGCTTCGACCTGGTCTGGTTCGGCGTGGTCATGACCGTGGTGATGGAGATGGGCCTGATTCACCCGCCGGTCGGCCTGAACATCTTCGTGATCCGCAACATCGCCCCCGACATTCCGCTGTCGCAGATCATCCGCGGCGTGCTGCCGCTGCTGGCGCTGATGATCGCGTGCGTGTTCCTGATGAGCCTGTTCCCGCGCATCGCGACGGCGCTGCCCGACGCGGTCATGGGGCCAGGCAGCTGATCCGAGGGTATGGGTGAGGAGGTTCCGGGGTTGGTACAGGACATCGCTGATGGGGTACAGCGCGCCTCGCTTGACTCCGCCGTCGCCCGGCGTATGCCTCTTCGTGCCGTGAAGCGAAGATGGTTTCTGGTCGCGGGCTGGTTGCTCGCGGCCATCGGGTTGATGGAGGTCGTGGCCACCGTGGCGGGGCCCTTTGGATACACCGGCTGGAAGCGCGTGCCCGCGGTGACCATCGTCTCTGCGCCCGACGACGCGCGCATCCCCGCCGTGCGCGAAGCGATCGCGTTCTGGAACCAGACGTTCGCCGAGCTCGGCACGCCGTTCCGTCTGGGCGCGACGACGCTGGTGACCGGCTCGGTTCCCGACCGCGACCTGCGCGATCTGTCCGAGCAGGCCCTGCACCATTTTTGGCGCGTGACGTTGCCTGCGAGCGTCGGGCCTTTCCCGGGCGATCTGCTCGTCGTCCTGTCGGACGCGAGCTTCATCTCGTTCGCCGCCCTCGGCAGCCAGCGGACCGTTATCGGCATCAAGAACGGCAACGCTGTGCCGCTGACGATGCCCAATGTCTTGCGCAACGTGATCGCCCACGAGCTCGGTCACGCCGTCGGCCTCCCGCACAACGATGATCGCAAGCTCCTGATGTGCGGCCGCCCCGCGCCGTGCCGGCCGGACGCCTTCCGGTCGGACACGCCGCATTTCTTTCCGCTGTCCGCCGCGGAGAAGGACCGCCTGCGGTCGCTGTATCCGTCCGACTGGGCCGGGCGGTGAGCGACGGCGGCGCCGGATCAGCGATGCTGGCGCCGCGCGTGGCGCAGCGGCGGTCCGTTCGACGCGACGGCGGTCGCCTTGATCTCGCTCAGGCGATGGCCCCGCAGCCGGTAAGCGGTGCGCCCCAGCACTGACGGACAACAGCTCCGATCTCCAGGGCCGTAGGTCTTGGTGGACAGCTCGATCACGGGGCCGGCCGCTCGATCCAGGTCGACGGCGCGCGCGCCGACGCGACTGACCTCAGTCGTCGCCAGCGCCTTGCCTGCGCTGGAGATGACGGTCAGGTACTGGATCCAGAGGTCTCCGCGCTCGAGCGTGAAGAGCACCGCGAGATCTTCGCGGCGGTCCCCATTGAGATCCGCGCGCAGGGTCTTGCGACCCGCCACGTATTCCTTGACCGGCAGATCCGGCTTCGCCAGCCGCGCTGACTGCTGGCGGATCACCTGACCCAGCGAGTGGCTCTCGATCGGCCACAGCGGGACGCCGGTGACCGCCAGAAGGCCCGCCCCGAGCAGCGCGGGAATCATCCCGCGCTCCCCCGACGGCAGGCGTGCGTATCGCTGTTCACGCCAGTATGTTCAAAACGAACACGATCTCCGTCATTTTGAATTCAAGATCACGGAACCGAGCCGGATCAGCCGGTTTCTCGATGGTTTTGACCTCCGTCCGGAATTCACTGTTTCGCGGCGTGATAAGTCGCCGTTGGCACAGGGCTCCATCCCGAGAACCAGCAACAGTCGGATTGAGGAGCAAAACGTATTGTGAACCTCGACCACAGCGACTACGTTCCGCGCGGCGGAGGATCGCAAACGTTCTCGAGCGGAGCGGAGAAACCACCCATGAAGAAGATTCTATCGTGCGTCGCGGTGTTCATCGCGCTGGTGCTTGCCGTCCTGGGCGCCAGGGCCAGCTCCGCGCAAGACAAGTACATGGTGAAGGTACCCAACGGGCTCGCGTTCTCTGAGTTCAAAGGATACGAGAGCTGGCAGGTCGTCTCCATCAGTCAAGACGGACCCCTGGTTGCCGCGATCCTCGCCAATCCCAAGATGATCAAGGCCTACCAGGAGGGCGTTCCCGGCAACGGCAAGCCGTTCCCCGACGGTTCCAAAATGGCAAAGATCCACTGGACCCCGAAGAAGATGGAGACGTTCCCCGGGGCCACGGTGCCCGGTGCTCAGCATGACGTCGACTTCATGGTGAAGGACAGCAAGAAGTTCGCGGACAGCGGCGGTTGGGGATGGGGCGCGTTCGAATACGATGTCGCATCCGACAAGTTCACCCCCGCCACTACGGCCAACAAGCCGCCGCAGGGGAACGACGCCAAGTGCGGGTTCGCGTGCCACACGACCGTGAAGGCGCGGGACTACGTTTTCACCGAGTACGCCCACAGGTGAACGCGACCGCGCTACTCGAACCGCGCCGCGACCGCTCCCTCGAGCGCGTGCGCGGCTGACCAGTACGCCGCCAGGTCCTGGATGTATTCGACGTTGGTCGCGATGTACGTCCGGTAGGCGTCGAGGTAGTCCAGCAACGAGGCGGCGCCCTTCTGGTACTGGATCTCGACCAGGTCGCGCACTCTCGCGACCTGGGCCAGCATTTCGGTCTCCATGCGCGTGACCAGCTCGCGCGAGCCCAGGAAGGCGGCGTAGGAGCTGGTGACGTCGCTCAGGATCTGCGCGCCCACCTTGCCAGCCCCCAATAGCTGCGTGCGGACGTCGGCTTCGGCTCTGCGAATTTCGCCCTGCTGCTGATAGAAGATCGGCAACGTCGCGGTCAGGCTCAATTGCAACGTCGGCGGAGTGATGCCGGCGATGACGACCTGGCTGTTGCTCGCGGGATCGATGTACGTCGTGCCGCTGGCGCTGCCTTCTTCCTCGTACTGAAAGTTCAGCGAGATGTCGGGGAAGCGCAGACGGTGCGCGAGGCGCAGCGACGAGCGGGCACGATTCACCTGTGCGGCGCTCAACCTCAGATCGGGGCGATTGTCGAAGGCTCGCTTCAGGAGCTCGTCCAGCGAGGCGGCCGCCAGCGCCGGAGGCGTGCGCGACGGCGGCAAGGGGTCGATGTCGAAGCGCGGCACGGAGCCACGCACGCCGAGCACGAACGCCAGCGCGGCCTTGCTCTGCGCCAGGCCCTGCAGCGCGACGGCGACGGCCTGGTCGGCTTCGAGCTTGGTGATGTGGATCTTGCCGGCCTCGGCCTCGGAGATCGCGCCGGCGTGGAAGCGCACCTTGGTGAGATCGTCGCTCTTGACCGTCGATCTCAGCACCTCGCGCGAGAACGTCAGGGCCGCTTCGGCGGCGGCGGCCTGCGTATAGAGCTGGGCGACCGTCAGCTCCAGCGTTCGCTGCGCGTCGGCGCGCGACAGGCGCGCGGCGGCCAAGGCTTGTTGCGCGACCTCCTGCCGCAGCCCGCGCTTGCCGGACAGCACGTCTTCGATGGCGTTGGAGTCGCCGAGGCCAAGGAACCAGCCGAGGTGCGATTCGTAGAGGTGCCCGCTGAAGAACGATCGATAAAGGCCGCCGCTCACGTTGGGGTTCTGGATGGCGCCGGCCACGGTGACATCGCCTTCGGCCGACGCGATCGCGGCGTCGGCGATGAGCAAGTCGAGCCCGTGCTCGCGCAGCAACCGAAGGGCGTCGTCGAGGGTGAGCCGGGCGGGCAGGGCGACCCCCGGGGGCGTCTCGTCGCCCGGACCCGAATCATTCGCTGCGAACGCGCGTGGCCCCGCCGCGCCGGCGACGATCGCGCTCATCGCGAACCCCGCGAGCAACCGTCCCAACCGCCCGCGCCGGCTCACGTCTGCTCCGTCGGGTCGCGCCCCTCGGCGATCGCGACATCGCGCGCGATGTCCTGCGCTGATCGGTTGCGCCAGCGCTTTTCATTGCGGTGGGCCAGCACCAGCAGCGGCGGCTGAAGCAAGCGCGGCAGCAGCGCCAGGATCAGCGCGCCGCCGATCACGACGATCGCCAGCGGCTTCTGCGTGTCGGCGCCGATGCCGTGCGACAGCGCGGCCGGCGTCAGCCCGAGCATCGCGACGAAGGTGGTCATCAGCACCGGGCGCAGGCGGCGCTCGGCGGCGTGGCGAACGCCCTCTTCCAGCCCGCATCCGTCGTCCCACAGGCGCTGCGCGTAGGTCACGACGATCAGCGCGTCTTGCACGGAGATGCCGAAGATCGAGATGAACCCCATCGCCGCCGAGATCGAGAAGTGGGTGTGCGTGACGAGCAGCGCCAGGATGCCGCCGCTGCAGGCGACCGGGATGCCGCCGAGCACGATCATCATGTCCTTCCAGTTCTTGACCGAGGAGTAGACCAGCATCGCGATCACCAGCAGCGTGATCGGGATGATGACCATGAGGCGGCCGGTCGCCTCGTTCAGCTGGTTGATCTCTCCGGCCCACTCGAGGTGCGTGTCGTAGGGCAGCTTGACGTTGTCGGCGATACGCCGCTGCGCCTCGTCGATGGTCGACGCCAGGTCGCGCCCGCGCACGGAGAACTTCACCGGCGCGTAGCGGCGGTTGTCCTCGCGGTAGATCAGCGAGGGGCCGTCCTCCTCGACGATCTGCGCGATCTGGCCGATGGGCACCTGCGCGCCGTCGGGCGTGGCCACGGTGATGTTGCGAAGGCTCTTGATGTCCTTGCGGTACTGCGGCAGCCAGCGCACGGTCAGGTCGAAGCGCTTCTCACCCTCGTAAACCTGGGTCAGCGCCTGGCCGCCGATCGCGGCCTGCACGACCGCCTCGACGTCGCCGACGTTCAGCCCGTAGCGGCCGCACTGCACGCGGTCGGGCGTGATGCG
>CAZNCQ010000176.1:0-15023 GCA_964571275.1 uncultured Myxococcales bacterium | reverse complement strand
CGACGATGACCTTCGATACCTCGGCGCTCAGCTTCTCGACGAAGGCCGATTGTTTGTGCACGAGCTCGTTGATGACACGGACGTCCATGAACCTGTCCTCCGAATTTCCGACGCAAATGTGAAGAATGCCGCCGGTGGCGGCCTGCGGGCGGCGAGCTTACAACTCTCCGCGCGCCAGGGATATTTCCAGCGCGCGCCCGGCAGCTTTCCCCGCGCCGTCGCATGTGGTAGCTAAACCGCCCATGAGCCGAGATGCCGAAGCCAAGAATCTGCGCCTCTACGATCGTCGCACCATCGAGCGCAACATCAAGAAGGGGCTCATTACCCGCAAGGATTACGAAAAGTTCCTGAAGGCCCTCGAGGACGCCAAGGAGAAGGGCGTCATGGGCACCGAGATCCCCGAGGCGGACGACGACGCCGACGACGCCGACGACGCGATCGCCGCCGAGGGCGCCGAGCACGATGCCGAAGAGGACGAGGGCGACGACGAGGCGGACGACGAGGCCGCCCCGGCCGAGCCGTCGCCGACCGGCTCGAACTCGCACTAGCGCCTCGGACCGGCGCGGGCGGCTCATCCTCCATTTGAAACTGGCGGGGGCTGCGCTTAACCTTCCCCTCCATGGGCACCTCAGACTCCAAGCAGGGTGGGTTCACGGTCACCGATCGGCGGAGCTTCGCGGGCGCAGAGGTCGAGACGGGGGCGCCCAAGACCGAGGGTGCCGCCGCGCCGCCAGTGAGCGCGGAGCCCGAGGCGCCGGGCGGCGATCTGCGCCGTGCGCGCGAAGCGTCGGCGTTGCCCGCCGTCGACTTTCATACGTTCGTTCTGTCGCTGGGCAGCTCGGCGCTGTTGCACCTCGGTGAGCTCGAGCACCCCGAGGGCGGCGTCGCCGAAACAGATCTGCCGCTGGCCAAGCACACCATCGACATCCTCTCGATGCTCGAGGAGAAGACCAAGGGCAACCTGACGTCGGCCGAGGAGAAGCTGATCCAGAGCCTGCTCTACGATCTGCGCCTGCGTTACGTGAACGCCAGCAAGTGAAGACGCGTCGGGTGGAGACGGCTCCGCCGTCGGAACCCAGGGTTCCCATCTGATGAAGTTCGACTTCCTGTCCGGGCCGGCGCGCCGCGCGGTGGTCGCGGCGCAGAAGGTGGCCCGCGCGCGGGAGCAACCGGAGGTCGAGCTCGAGCACCTGCTCGCGGCGCTGCTGGAAACGCCCGAGACCGCCGAGGTGATCCACGGCGCGGGCGTCGAGCCGGCGTCGCTGCGCGCGCCGCTCGATCAGGCGATCGATGCGTTTCCGCGCGTGCCCGGCGAGGAGGTGTATCTGGGCGCGGCGGTGTTGCGACTGCTCGACATCGCGCAGATCGACGCGCGCGAGCGCGGGTCGGAGAAGGTGGAGCCCATCGATTTGTTGCTCGGCGTTCCGCTGGAGACGCGCTCGGCGGCGGCGAATGTGCTGCGCCACGCCGGCTTGAGCCTGCCCAAGCTCGAGGTCGCGAGCAAGACCGCGGCGAGCGCTGCGGCAGCGGCGGCCGGCGGCGGGCATGGGGCGACGGCCGCGGGCGCCCATCCGACGCTGCCGACGCTGATGCGGTTCGCGCGCGATCTCACGCTGCTGGCATCGGCGGGGCGGCTGGATCCGGTGATCGGGCGCGACAACGAGATCCGGCGCGTGATGCAGATCCTCGGGCGCCGTAGCAAGAACAACCCGATCGTCGTCGGAGATCCCGGCGTGGGCAAGACCGCGGTCGTCGAGGGGTTGGCGCAGCGCATGGCCGCCGGCGACGTGCCGGCCGGGCTGCAGGGGAAGCGCCTCTTGGCGCTGGACATCGGTGCGCTGGTCGCGGGCACGAGGCTGCGCGGCGAGTTCGAGGATCGCCTGCGCGGGATCTTGCAAGAGGTGCATCAAGCCGACGGCGAGGTGCTGCTGTTCATCGACGAGATCCACACGCTGATCGGCGCGGGCAGGGGGGAGGGCTCGCTCGACGCCGCGAGCCTGCTCAAGCCGGCGCTGGCGCGCGGGGAGCTGTCGTGCATCGGCGCCACCACGCTGGAGGAGTTCCGCCAGCGCGTCGAGAAGGACCCGGCGTTCGAGCGCCGCTTTCAGCCGATCGTGATCAACGAGCCCGACGACGAGACCTGCCTGGCGATGCTGCGCGGGATCAAGCGGCGCTACGAAGAGCGCCACGGCGTGCGCGTGCTCGATCCGGCGATCACGGCGGCGGTGAAGCTGGCGCGGCGCTACGTCGCCGGGCGCTCGTTGCCCGACAAGGCGATCGATCTCATCGACGAGGCCGCGAGCCGTCTTCACCTGGAGCTCGACTCGCGCCCCGACGAGGTCGACGTGCTCGAGCGGCGGCAGACCGGGTTGCGCGTCGAGATCGAGGCGCTGCGCGGCGACCGCGACGCCGAGTCGGAGCGGCGGCGCGCGGCGCTGGCCGCCGAGGTCGAAGCGCTGGGGGCGCGTCTCGGCCCGCTGCGCACGAAGTGGCACGCGGAGCGCGACGCCATCCGCGAGTTGCACGAGGCGACCGCGGCCGTCGAGACGGCGCGCGAAGAGGCCGAGGCCGCGTTGCGCACCGGCGATCTCGGCGTGGCGGCGGAGGCGCGCTACGGTCGAATCCCCGTTCTGGAGACGGCGCGCGCAGCCGCCGAGGCGAAGCTGCGCGAGGCGCAGGCGGGCGAACGCTTGCTCGAGGACGCCGTCGAGCCCATGCACGTCGCTCGCGTCGTCGCCGACTGGACCGGCATTCCGGTGGCGCGGATGCTCGAGGGCGAGCGCCAGAAGCTGCTGGGGATCGAGGATCGCCTGCGCCGCCGCGTCATCGGCCAGGACGATGCTGTTCAACGCGTCGGGCTCGCGATCAAGCGGGCGCGAGCCGGCCTCGGCGATCCCGGCCGGCCGATCGGCTCGTTCATCTTTCTCGGACCGACGGGCGTCGGCAAGACCGAGCTCGCCAAGGCGCTGGCCGAGTTTCTGTTCGACGACGAGGCCGCGATGGTGCGCCTGGACATGTCGGAGTACATGGAACGTCACTCGGTGGCGCGGCTCACCGGTGCGCCGCCCGGGTACGTCGGCTACGACGAGGGCGGCCAGTTGACCGAAGCGGTGCGCGCGCGGCCGTACTCGGTGGTGTTGCTCGACGAAGTCGAGAAGGCGCACCCCGACGTGTTCAACGTGCTGCTGGCGCTGCTCGACGACGGGCGGCTCACCGACTCGCGCGGGCGCACGGTCAGCTTCGCCAACGTCGTGCTGATCATGACGTCGAACCTGGGCAGCGACGCGATCCTCGACGCGGCGGGCGATCGCGAGAGCGTGCGCCGCGAGGTGACGGCGGCGCTACGCGCGCATTTTCGACCCGAGTTCCTCAATCGCATCGACGAGACGGTGATCTTCGATCCGCTGGGCACGGCGCAGATCGAGGCGATCGTCGGCCTGCAGCTCGATCGGTTGGCCAAGCTGCTCGGCGAGCAGCAGATCGCGATCGAGGTCTCGCCCGAGGCGCGCGCGCTGCTGGCCGCGGAGAGCTACGACCCGGCGTATGGCGCGCGGCCGGTGAAGCGCGCGCTGCAGAGGCGATTGCGCGATCCGCTCGCGGAGAAGATCTTGAGTGGCGAGCTCGCGGCGGGGGATACGGTCGCGGTGACGGTGACGGTGGGGCAGTTGAGGCTGGAGAAGACAGCGGCAAGGCCCCCTGAAGTGACGTAGACGTTTACGTCTACGTCCTGGTCCCTGTACACGACGGGCGGCGGCCCGCGCTACTCCCCGCCGAGCGAGATCCCGTTGCGCTGACACAGCGCTCGCGCCAGCGTCCGGCTCTTGTCATCCAGCTTGCCGTACGCCCGGCCCGCGCCCTCGGCATCCTTCAGCGAACAGGAGCAGACCGTGATGATCTGGTAAGCGTCGGTCAGGCTTGGCTTGGCCTTGAGCGCTCGGCGCGCGATCTCGATCGCCGACGGGCACTGCTGGTGCAACCAGGCGTCGCGCGCTTGCTTGAGCAGCTGATCGGCGTCGGCCGACGCGTCGGCGGCACCGGCCGCGGTCTCGGTGTGGCTGGCCTCGCGCGGGCTGCGGAACGCCGCCGCGGTTTCCGCATGCGCCGGCGGATCTTTGGCCACGGACAGGCCCGCCGTGCTGGCGCGCGCGTGGGCCGCGCGCGGTACCGCCGCTGCGACCAGCGTGCCGCCGCTCGCGACCGGTTTGCAGAGCTTGACGATCTCCTTGATCAGCTGGTTTGCGGGATCGACCTTGGCGATGTCGTCGGCCTCGCGCCGGGTCTCGACGCACTTGCCCTGGGTGCGAAACTTCTCCGCCGCCAGCAGGTGCTCGGAGACGAACAGCGTCCGCGATTCCTGATACCGTGAAGACGCGCGCTTCTTGTACATGCTCTCGGCCGGGATCGCCTCGTACCAGTCGATCGCGCCGCCGTAGTCCTTGGCCGTCGAAGCCTCGTCGAACTTCGAGAACGCCGCCGATCCCTTGCGTTCGGTCTCCGCCTTGTGAAACAGCGTGAGCAGCTTCGAGCGATCCGCGGGGCTGAGCGGCGCCTGGTTCGGCCCGCCGGCGTTGAGCTGGCGAATCGTTGCCAGAGCGGCGACCCAGTCCTCTTTTTGCGAGTCCTGTTCGATCTTCGCGAACGGGTCCAGGACGGCCGTCGGCGGTGCCCCCACCGCGGGCTGCGTCGCCGCGGTCATGCCGGTCGTCCCCGGCCCCGCGGCTGCCGGAGCCACGGCCTGCGCCGCGGCGTTCGCCGGCGCAGCCGCCACCGGTTCGCCCGCCTTGGGGTGGCTGGACGAGCGCATCAGCAGGATCGCGACCACGGCGAACACCAGCCCGCCGCCGATGGTGTAGACCAGCTTGGGCGAGATCTTCGGCTCGCCCATTTTGGCGGCGGCCGCCGGGTCGAAGACGTAGAGCTCGAACGGTCCGACGAAGCGCATCTTCACGTGGCCGAGCTCGACGATGTCGCCGGGGTTCAGCTCGATGCGCTCGTAGTCGTCGCCGTTGACGCGCACGCCGTTGGCGCTCTGCAAGTCCACGATGGTGTAGCGATCGCCGTCGCGCACGACCTTGGCGTGGTGCCTCGAGATCGAGCGGTGATTCAGCTGGACGTCGTTCTCATCGGTGCGTCCGATCACCACCGACGCGCGCCCCAGCATGAACTCCATGCCGGCCAGCTCGGTGCTGAGCACGACCAGCCGCGCGGGCGCGGGCGCCGCCTCGCCCTTCGGCGACATCTCGCCGAGCGTGCGCACCGGGATCGTCGGTTGCGCTTCGATCGGCTCGGGTGAAGACGTTCGCGCCGGCACGGGCTCGGTCGGAGACACGCGCGCTGCCGACGCGGTCGCCGCGGCGGCCGGTGGCGGCGCGGTGACCGAGGTCGCCGCCGCCGCCGGCGTGGTGCGCGATCCCATCGCCGGCGTCGAGCTGCGCTTCTTGATACTCGTCGACGAGGCCATCGCCGTTCCGGTCGACCCGGCGGTGTCGGCCGGCCGGTCTGACTTCAGGGCGATCTTGTAGTCACCGATCGCGAGCTCGTCCCCTTCACGGATCGGCGTCACGGCCGCGATGCGCGAGCCGTTGAGTTTCACGCCGGTGAAGCTCGCGAGATCCTCGACGTAAACGACGCCGTTTTGACGCAAGAGCCGCGCGTGTTTTCGGGACACGTTCCGCTCGGTGAGGCGGATCGTGTTTCCTTCTTGTCGGCCGATCGTCATCTCATCGCGGATCACCGGGATGACCGTCGTCTTCCCCTCATCATCCTCGATGGTCAGCTTGAGCACGATAAACGCCTCAGTTGGCAGGCACTTAGACTGTATCCGTGCCCAACTCCGGGGTCAATCGGTGCGTCGCGCTTCCTTTCACGCCGCCTCACGGCGCCGCCCCGTGGCGCGATCGAGCCGTTCCGGTCTGAGAATCGCGCGGGCGCGCTTACAGACTACGGAGCTCCGGATACGTCGTCATCACGTCGGTCTCGGTCATCGAATCGTCCGGATCAGCTGGCGTCCAGACCACTTCCAGCCCGAGCAGGCCGCCAGGCGACACGCCGCCGAGCTCGGACAGGAGGGCCTCGACCTCTTCGTGGGTCGTGACCGCCTTGAACGACCCGAGCGGGTTGCGCGTGGCGACGATCATCGTCACCAGGACGAGCTCGAGCGCTTCACGACCTTCGACCGCCGCGTCCGACGCCCGGTTGACGCGCCCATCGGCCGAGCGCACGCGCTCGACCGAGAAGCGTGACCGTTCGGCCAGCGCGAGGCCGTTCATCTTGGTCTCCGCGTTGGTCAGGCTCATCGGCCCGTTGGCTTCCGCGCCGGCGTAGCGGATCGAATCTTTCTGGCGCAGCAACTCGAGCGCCGACTGCTGCAGCAACGCCGCGAGCCCCGCCTCGCTCTCGGTGTCGCCGCTGGTCGCGAACTCCTCCAGGCGCTGTTGAATGGCCCGCGCCGAGCGCCCGAGACCGATCTGCACCTTGTAGACGTAGGCGCGCCCGGGGACGACCTGCACCTCGTCGTCGCTGTAGCCGGACGACCATCCGCTGTCAGCACCCTGGCGCGCGCGCCGCACGGCCCGGCTGATCGCGAAAACCGAGTAGCCGACCACGGCCAGCACCATGAGCGTGCCGAACATGCCCAGGCCGCCGCCGAAGCCGTAGCCGCCGCCCCATCCCCAACCCCAGCCGGGCGCGAAGATGAAATGGCTGCCCCCACCGTACCCGGGCGACGAGTAGCTGCGCGGCATCGAATAGCTGGGGCTGGACCGAAACCCCCCGCGGCTGCCGAAGCTGCCGCCCGACCGCGGGCCCGCCAGCGCGAGCGCCGGCACGATCAGCATCGCCAGCAAGGCGAGGATGCTCATAAACCGCTTGGCACTGCGCGTCTTTTTCATGGCTTCAGCCGTAGTCTAGCGCCAAACAGGTTACGGGCTACTGACGCAGATATTCCCTCGATGGGCCTCGGCCATCCACGATGGCATCAAATCAGGATGGTATTTTCCGTGCGACGGATCGGTGGCTCGTCCGTGTCGGCCTCCTCCACCTCGATGGTCTCGCTGCCCAGCACCAGCTGGGATTCCATTCCGCGTCGCTCGGTCAGCTCCTCGAAGTAGCGCCGGATCTCGGGCAGCGCCTGGATCAGCCGCTGAAAGTAGTCGCGCGCGAGGAACAGGATCGTCGAGCGCCGCGCCGCGCGCACGCTGGCCGAGGTCGGCTGGTTGTTGATGAGCGACATCTCGCCGAACACCTCACCCGCGCGCAGGCGCGCCAGCGGCACCTCGACTTCGGGCGCAGTGTCGGTGGCCGGCTGGCGCTTCGTGACCTCGACCTCGCCGGCCAGCACCACGAAGAGGCCCAGGCCGGCTGCGCCTTCGGGGATGATCTCGGTGCCGGCCGCGACCTCGTGCCCGTCGAAGCGGCGGATCAGGTCCATCTGCTGCTGGCGGTTGAACGGGCGGAACAGCGGCGACGTCGCCAGGAGGTTCTTGAGCAGGCGCTCGCGCGCGAAACGGTCCAGCGCGACCGCCAGCGTCGGGATTTGCGCCGCCAGCGCGTTCAGCGCGTCGCGACCGACCTCCAGGATGTCGGCCTCGCCCACGACCTGGACCGACGCCGTGCGCGGCTGCGCGGTCAGCAGCGACATCTCGCCGAACAGCGCCGACTCGTGCAGGCGCGCGCGGTCGGTCTGCCGGCCCATGCTGTCGGTCGCGAACACGCGCACCTGGCCGCTGCCGACCAGGTAGAACGCCACGCCGGGCTCGCCCTCGCGGATCACGAAGTCGCCGTCGCTGAGCCGCAGGACGTTGAGCGCGCGGATCACCGGTCCGAAGGCAGCCGCCGGCAGATCCGAGAGAAATGGCAGCGGGAAGAACGTCTGCGGATAGCGTGTGTAGACCGAGTAGTCGAGGGCGCGCAGGCGCGCGCGGCTCGCGATCTCCGGCGCGTTTTCGACCCCGCTGAGATCCGGGCGCGCGATCTCCGCATCCTCCTCGACGGGCGCTTGCCGCGCCGCCTTGCCCAGCGACGGCGAGCCCTGCGCATACAGGGTCGCCAGCTGGGCAACGAGGTCGTCGCTGGGGTGACCGAGGCGCTCCAGCTCCTTGCTGGCGACGATGGCCGGCAACGCGTGACCTGCGCGCACGTTGTGCACCGCCAGCGCGTGATAGATCGTCGCGGCGCCCGCGACGTCGCCCAGGCGTGCGATCAGGTCGCCGATCTTCAGCCGGACGCCATAGTCCAGCGGGTTCGTCGCCAGGATGTGGTCGTACGCGGCCAGCGCCGCGCCCAGCTCGCCCGCGCGCAACAGCGTGCGCGCCTCCGCCTTGAGCGCCCGAACCGTGGTGGTTGCCATTGCGGAAACGTTATCCGGAGCGCCAGACTGGGTAAAGCGCCGACATGCATCAGGACATTCAGGAGCCCGCGGGCCCCGATTCCGACCGCGATCCCGACTTCGGGCTCGGCCTCGACGATTCCGAGACCGTGGGCGCCTCCGTCGAGCGACGTGTGCTGCGCGCCTGGCGCTTTCGTGGCGGCGCCGAAGCCGCGTTGCCGACCCCGTCCTTGCTGATATTGGGCGGCGTGCACGGCGACGAGCCGAGCAGTGTCGGCGCCGTCGCCGAGCTCGGGCAGCGGCTGCGCTCCGGCGCCGTGACGGCGGCGGGGCCGGTCTGGCTGATGCCGCGGCTCAACCCTGACGGGCTCGCGCTCGGACGCAAAAATTCGGCGCGCGACGTCGACCTCAATCGTAACTTTCCCGCGGCCAACTTCACGCGAGCGCACGACCCCGGCTACTTCCCCGGCGCAGAGCCGCTGTCCGAGCCTGAGACCGCGGCGCTGGCAGCGTTGATCGATCGCGCGCGCGTCGCCGCCATCGTCGCGGTTCACGCGCCGTTCGCCTGCGTGAACTACGACGGGCCGGCCGCTGCGTGGGCGGCGCAGGTTGCCGCGGCGTGCGGTTGGCCGGCGCGCGGGGATATCGGCTATCCGACGCCGGGGTCGTTGGGCAGCTGGTTCGGGATCGATCGCGGCTTACCAATTCTCACGTTGGAGCTGCCTCCGGGCCCGCTCGACGGCTTCCGCGACCGCTGCCGCGCCGCGCTCGATGAAGCTCTCACTATGAATCCGGTACGAATCAGGTAGTATCCGCCCATCGCGGCTGGGAAAAGGATTTCCACCGTTGATTCCGCGGCCATGGACAAGGATCTCGAGCGCAGTTTTCTAGAGACGCTTTCACGGGCTCTCGTTTCACTCCCCTTCGACGTCAAGGTGCTTCTGGAGGCCGTGTCGGATCCCGATCTCGAACACGCCGTCCGTGAAACCGCCGCAGCGACGGTCATCCACATCATCACGCCCAAGGAGGGCAATGTGGATGCGCCGGTTCGCCACGCCGAGGACGCTGTGCTATTGCGGCTGGCGCTGGTGAAGATCGCCGCCGAGGGCGGCGAGGGGGCCCAGGCCTTCCGCGAGCGCTTCGCGGAAAACTACGGCCGGCTCGACGAGGAGCTCCAGCTGTTCCGCGACAGCTTTGGCAGCGATATCGTCGATTGGATCGACAGCCGCTGGGGCGCCTTGCTCAAGGCGGTCTACGCCAAAAAGAAGGTCTCGATGTTCGTCGACGACGAGGAGGTCGGGACTTTCCTGTATGACGAAGGACTGCGCTTCGGCACGGAATACCCCATCACCGAGAAATCGCTGGCGGGGCGCGTGAAACAGGCGCAGCCTTTCATCGATCATCTGAGTCGCAAGCGCGATCAGGACCGCAGGAAGATTCCGTCCTAAGTCCGCTCGACGTCGTTTCATGGTTTTGTCCGGTTCATCCGCCGCGCCGTTCGGCGCCTCTCCGGAGACGTTGCTCGACGTGGCCGTCGCCATCGCCGAGAACGGCGAGGGGCGCCTGCCGCCCGAGACCCTGACGGAGGCGGCGCGCGCGTCGGCGCCCGCGATCTCGCACATCGAGGCCGTCAAGGTGCGCGGCGCGCTCGAGGCGGTGATCCTCGGCCGTTCGCTCGAGGTCTCGCTCCAGTGGATGCACGACGCCGGGCTGCTCGCGGTGCTGCTGCCCGAGCTGGAGGCGACGGTCGACTTCTCTCAGGAGGCGGGACGCCGGCACAAAGACGTGTGGGAGCACACCAAACAGGTGGTCCGGCAGTCGGTGCCGAAGCCGCTGGTGCGCTGGGCCGCGCTGCTGCATGACATCGGCAAGGTGCCGACGCGCGTGATGCTGCCCGACGGGCGCGTCACGTTCCACCGCCACGCCGAGGTCGGCGCGCGCATGTTCGACAGCGTCAGCCGGCGGCTGGGGTTCGACCGCACCGAACGTCACAAGATTCGCTTCCTGATCTTGCACCACCTGCGCGGCAACGCTTACGAGCCCGGCTGGACCGACGCGGCCGTGCGCCGCTTCGACCACGAGATGGGCGACCATCTGGAAGACCTGCTCGACCTGTCGCGTGCCGACGTGACGTCGCGCCGCCCCGGCCGCCGCCAGGAGGCGGTGGCGAATATTCACGCGTTGAAAGAGCGCATCCTGGCGCTCCGCGATCTCGACGCGCGCATTCCGCCGCTGCCGGCCGGCCTCGGCAACGCGATCATGGAGGCGTTCAAGCTGCCACCGTCGCGCCGCGTGGGCGACATCCGCAAGCTGTGTCAGGACGCCGTCGAGCGCGGCGAGCTCGAGGAGCGCCGCGACGCCGCTTACTATATCGACTTTCTCAAGAACTCGGGCGTGACCGAGTAGCCCGCCCCGCGCCGGGTTTTCAGCTCCAGTCGTCGACGCCTTCGAGGGGTTCGTCGCGCTCCCAATGCTGCAGATTGCGGCGGCGGCGGCGCAGGGCACGGATCTGGTTGGCCCAGAAGATCACGACGCCGATCGCGACTACGCCGACAATGACGGCCACGGGCAGCGGCATGCCATCAGTTTGAGCTGGCCCACGCCCGAAAGCCAGTCCGCTAGACTATGCGGACCGTGCCGGAGCTTCCGGACCTCGCCCACATCGAAGCCAAGCTGCGGCCCGCGCTGGTCGGGCAGGAGATCGCCGACGCGCGCACGGGCGACCCGACGGTCTTGCGCATCATGATCGACGAGCCGCTCGGTGCCGCGCTGCGCGGGCGGCACATCACCAGCGTCGATCGGCGCGGGCACTTCATGCGTTTCGGCATCGAGGGCGACCGCGTGATCGTCATCAACGCGATGCTGGTCGGAAAGTATCGCTTGCTCGCGCCGGCCGAGCTCGAGGGCAAGAAGGATCCGCGCGCGCTCGGTCTGGCGCTGGTGCTGGCGACTGGCACCGAGCTGCACTACGTCGATGACAAGCGCATGGGCAAGGTCTACCTCGCGCGCGCTGCCGACGAGAGGCAGATCCCGGTCTACGGCCAGCTTGGGATCGACGTGACGTCGCCGGCGTTCACGCGCGAGGCGTTCGGCGCGATCCTGCGCAAGCGCCGCGACCAGACCCGGATGTTCCTGATGGACAAGCGCGCGCTGGCGTCGATCGGCAACGCCTACGCCGACGAGATCCTGTTCGCCGCGGGCATCCACCCGAAGACGTTCTGCAACAAGCTCGGCCCGGCCGAGGCCGACGCGCTCTACGCCGCGATTCCGTCGGTGCTGCGCCACGCGATCGACGAGATCGCGCGCCGCGACCCGCCCCTCGACGAGAAGCTGCGTGACTTCCTGTCGGTGCGCGGCCGCGACGGCAAGCCGTGCCCGCGCTGCGGGACCAAGATCCGCGCCGTGCGCGTCGGCGACGGCGACGCCTGCTTCTGCCCCAAGTGCCAGCCGACCGAGCGCAAGCTGTTCGTCGACTGGAGCAACCTCTCGAAGCCGAAGGAAAAGGCGTAGAGGGGTGCGCTAGCCACGCCCACCAAAGTGATAGAGGCAGATGGCGCCCGCGGTCGCGACGTTGAGCGAATCGGCGCCCGCCGTCGGCGACATCGGGATCGTCACCAGTTGGTCGCACGCGGCCTTCGCCGCCGGCGACAGTCCCGGGCCCTCGGCGCCGAGCAGGAGCACGGTCCTCTCCGGCGGCGCGAACGCGGAGAGGGGGGTCGCAGCGGCGTCGACCACGGCGCCGACGATCGAGAAGCCGCGGGTCATGCGTAGCTCGACCAGCTCGTCGGGCCAGCGCTCGAGGCGGATCACCGGCAAGGCGAAGACGCCGCCCAGCGAGACGCGGATCGCCTTGCGATAGAACGGATCGGCCGAGCGGGGCGACAGCAGCAGCGCCGCGGCGCCGAACGCGACCGCGTTGCGCACGATCGCGCCCAGGTTGTCGACGTCGACCAGGTCCTCGACGGCGACGACCAGCCGCGCGCCATCAGGGACCGGCCGCCGCGGCGGGCGCTCGCCGATCGCCAGACAGCCACGGTGCACGTGAAAGCCGGCGATGCCGTCCATCACGGTCTGGCCGGCGATGTACACCGGACAGCGGGTCTCGTCACCGAGCAGGTCGGCCATGGCGGCGAGCCGCGGCGGCGTGATCAATACCGAATGCACCCGGAGGTCGCTGGCGAACAGGCGGCGCACCACGCGCTCGCTCTCGGCGATGAAGCGGTTGCCTGCGGCGTTGAGGTGCCGTTCCTTGACCTGCCGGTAGTCGGCGATCCGGGGATCTTCGGCCGTCGTGATCGCCACCGCCACATCGGGGAGAGTACAAAAAAAGCGCGTGCGCCGTGCTAAAAGCAGGACGCGATGATTGCGCGCGACGTGCGACGAGACGCAACCCTCACCTCTGCCGCGGCCCCGGCGCGGGCGTCGTTGGTCCGCTGGCTGATCGCGATCCTGGGCGCGGTCGCCCTGGTGGGAACCGGCGGTTGCGGCAACTCGGCGCCGCACGGGCCGCCGGTCCTGCAACAGGTCTACTGGGAGACGCGCGGTGGCGTGCAGACGCTGGCCTGGACCTCGGTTCCGGCCGACGCCGAGGTCGCGACCCTGGTGTCGCCCGCGGCGACACAGTTCGACCTGGTGCTCGATCGGGTCATCGACGGCAGCAAGATCGAGGACACGGTGACCGTGAACGGCATCTCGACCCAGCATTCCAAGCCGACGGGAATGCCGCCTGCGGCCTTGACGATGGGGATGTCGCCGGTCGTGGTGACCTGGCCCGACATGGAGACGGCACTTGCCAAGTTGCAGGCCGAACTGCCGGTGCAGCCCTACAGCTTGGCCGTCTGGTACAACAGCATCCACCTTCCGATCGCCCCGGCGAATACCGCCTACGTCTACGGCCGCGAGCTGCCGAGCTACCCGTCGAACACGGCGATCTCGATCTGCATCGACCCGAACGGCATCACCAGCGAGTACGGCGAGCCCATGGCGCCGCTGCCGGCGGGGATGTCGAGCGACTGTTCGGTTGACGGTGCGTCGGGAAAGCCCCTGACGGGGATTACGATCACGACCGCGCCATTCTCGGTGGCGATCAATCCGCCGCCCGCCGGGACGACGGCGCCCGCCGGGACGACGCCCACCTACGTGCCGACGAACTTCTGGGTGCCGCTGCAGTTCAACAACATCCCCGTCGATCCCGCGACCCAGCTCGGCCAGTACGTGCAGGTGCGGCAGAACGGCGTGGTGCTGGCGGCCGGACAGTATCTTTTGCAGCCGTCAGCGTCCGATCCGACGCTGATCCTGCTTCAGCCGGGCAGCATTCAGATCTGGGACAGCGGCGCGCAGCTCGACGTGACTGTCTCCGCCGATTTGCCCGACATCTACGGAGCTGTCCTGGGCACGGAGGCGACCGCGTCGTTCATCGCCTGCCAGCTCGTGAGCGAGGACGCGGGCGTGCATATCTGCGCGCCGCCGAACCATCCCGGGACCGACGGAGGCGCGAGCGACGGGGGTGTGAGCGATGCCGGCGCGAGCGACGCCGATGACGCATCGGCTTCGATCGATGCACCCGTCGACGCGGACACGGACGCGGCGGTCGAAGCCGGCGACGATACCAGCGACTGATCGTCAGGCGGCGGCGCGCTCGAATTCGCGGCCGAAGATCGCGGCCATCTTCTGCTCGACGATCGGCTTGACGTCGGCGAGCGCGACCGTGCGCCCGAGCAGCGACGACATCGACGCCATCACCGTCGCCTCCAGGCCGCAGGGATTGATCGCGGCGAAGTGCGACAGATCCGTCGAGACGTTGAGCGCGAACCCATGCAGCGTGACCCAGCGTTTCACGGCGACGCCGATCGAGGCCAGCTTGCGGTCGGCGCCGCGGTTCCACACGCCGGTCCAGCTTTCGCGCCGGCCCGCGGGGAGACCGAACGCCTCGACGGTCTGGATCAGCGCCTCTTCCAGGTTGCGCAGGTAGACGCGCAGATCGCGCTCGGGCTCGCGCAGGAGAAAGATCGGGTAACCGACCAGCTGGCCGGGGCCGTGATAGGTGACGTCACCCCCGCGCTCGATCTCGAACATCGGGATGTCGCCCGGCGCGAGGACGTTCTCGCGGTGGGTGCCGCGCCCGAGCGTGATCACGTTCGGGTGTTCGACCAGGATCAGCGTGTCGGGAATCTCGTCGCGCTGGCGCGACGCCACCATCTCCCGCTGCAGTGCCCAGACTTCGCCGTACTCGCGGTGCCCGAGATCGACGACGCGCGCGGGGACGATGGTGGACATGGCCGTGTGAGCATAGCCGACGAGCGGCGGTCGAGCCGCCGGCGGCCCCGCTACCGATTCTGGATGTGGATCGCCTCGCCGAGCGACGCCTTCGCCGCCTCCATGATCGCCTCGGGCAGCGTCGGGTGGGCGTGGATCGTCAGGCTGATGTCGTCGGCGAGCGCGCCCATCTCGATGGCCAGCGCCGCCTCGGCGATGATGTCCGACGCGCCGTTGCCCACCACGTGGATGCCCAGCACCTCCTTGCTGTCGGCGTCGATCACCACCTTCACGAACCCGTCGGTGTCGGCGTTGGCGATCGCACGGCCGAGCGCCGCGAACGGGAACTTGCCGATCTTGATCTTGTGGCCCTTCTTCTCGGCCTCCTCGGCGGTGATGCCGGCCGACGCGATCTCCGGATCGCTGAAGATCACCGACGGGA
>CAZNCQ010000175.1:0-15154 GCA_964571275.1 uncultured Myxococcales bacterium | reverse complement strand
GGGAAGCGGCTCTTCTACGGCGAGACCGACTACCAGACCGTCGAGCTCGTGCGCAACGCGAAGATCCCGCCGCTGCGGCCGCAGAACCCGCAGGTCGAGCCCGAGCTGGAAGACGTCGTGCGCAAGGCGCTGGCGCGACGGGCCGAGGATCGCTACGCCAGCGCGATCGACTTGCAGGACGCGCTCGCGCACTACAGCTACTCGCGTGGGCTCAAAGTCATCTCGCGCGACATCGCCGAGCTGGTGCGCCAGTGTCTCGACGAGGCTCGCCCGCGTACCGTCGAGGGAAAGAAGCCGGCGGGCAGCATCATCGATACGATCCTGCAGAACGAGATCGTCAAGTTCACGTCGGTCGACTTCGAAGACCCGGGTGCGCGCCCGCTGTCTCCCGACGATCTGTCGCCGTCACCTTCCGGTTCCGAGCCGGGCTACGGCATGGGTGGCGGCGGCGGCGGGGATTTCATCGATCCGCGCGCCTGGGCCAGCGAGCGCATGACTCCGGTCGTCGGCATCGACCAGATCGAGGGGCTCGACCGTCGCGACACCGTCGCCGACAACGGCTCGATCGTGCAGCAGGCGATGGAGGCGCGCGACACCGTGGTCACGCGGTCGGCGATGCCGTTTGCGCCCTCGCCGGCGCCCGGTCTCACCGGACCGACGCCGGGGCCCGAGTCGCTGGCCAACGTGCTCGAGCCGGGGGTGCCGCCGGTGGCCGCGCCCGCACCGGCGCCGCGGCCCGAGACGGCGAAAGCGCGCCGCAGTTTCCTCATCGGCGCCGCGATCGGGCTCTTGCTCCTGGGCGTCACCATGGCGGCCGTCGTCGCGCGCCGGGGCGGTCACTCCGCGGGCGCCGCGCCGACGAGCGCACCCCAGCACTGACGTTCCGTTCGCCGCGGCTCAGGGAGTCGGGTGACGCGGTTCCTGGTGCTCGGGGAGCAGCGGGAAGCGCTCGCCGGAGAGGCGGCGCTGCGATGTCACGACCCAATGGCTGTCGAGAAATTCCCACTTCTGTTCGATGGTCGACTTCTTCACCACGCCCTGTCGCTGATTGAACCATGAGAACTCGGCGATCACGGTCGCCTTGTCGGCGCCGGCCCCCATCAGGATCGACGTGACCTCGTGGTCGGCGACCACGAAGTCGTCGCCCAGATCGGCGCGCCGCGCGCGCATCAGCTGCGCCTCACCGGGCGGCAGGCAGCGCAGGACCCGATCCTGTTGATTCCAGCGCAGACCGTCGTTGAACTCGTGTGCCCACCGCTGCAGCGACTCCTCGCGCCGCTGCCCCGGCGACATGCAGGCGACAGCCGCCAGCACGACCGGCGCGACCGCCACCCATCTCAGCAGGCTCACGCGCGCGCTCACGCTCATCACGCTACGCCGGTTCACCGTCGTCGCAAGATCCGCAGCAGCTTCGCGCGGTCGGCGGGGCCAAGCTCGCCGGTCGCCAGCAGACCCAGCACATAGACCACGGCGACGGCGGCGATCGCCAGCAGGCCCAGGATCTTGCCGTGCGCCGGCAGGAAGTGACCGACAGCCACGGCGATCGCGACGCTGATGCCGACACGTACGGCGCTCGCCGGCGGCAGCCCGCCGCCCAGCCCGCGCCGCACGTAGACGATCGCGCCAAGGAATCCCGCCACCGTGCCCAGCGCCGTCGCTGTCGCGGCGGCCATGAGCATCGCCGGCCCCGGCGTCGCGCGCGGCACCAGCACGTAGGCGGCGCCGATGCCCACGACCACGGTCACCGCGATGAGCGCGATCGCCGCCGCCGCGCGGCCGGCGGCGTTGAGAATCGCGCACGAGACGGCGAGCATGGCCAGGCAGCACTCACCGAGGACGAGGATCGGCAGCGCCGCCGCGCCCTCGCCGTAGTCGCGCGGGTAGGCGATCGCCAGCAGCGTGCCCGGGCGCGCCGCCAGGCAGACGCCCATCGCCGCGACCAGCATCGAGGCGTAGCGCAGCGTCTGGTTGATGTAGATGCGCGTGGCCTCGCGATCATTCACGAAGGTGGAGCGCGAGATCAGCGGAAAGACGACGAAGGTGATCACCAGCAGCGCCTGGTATGGCAAGAGCGCGAGCGTGCGAAGCCCGTCGTAGTGGCCCGCGAGCAGTCCGGCGCGGTAGGCGTCGGCCGCGTCGCCGGCCAGGCGGCGCAGCAGCGGCTGGTCGTAGTTGAGCGCGACGTTGAGCAGCAGCGTGTACGCGACCATGGCGCTCATGAAGCCCACGAGGCGCCACGGGGATATCGCCGCTTCGTCCTGCGCCTTGGGGCGCGGCAGGCCCATCACGCGCGCGGCGACGATCAGGATCACCACGGCGGCGGCGGCGAAGCCGATGAAGGCGCCGGTCACGCGCCACGCGACCGCCAGGCCCAGCAGCAGGATCGTCTTCACCGTCGAGAAACCGACGTCGAAGCTGGCCTGCGTGCGGAACCGCTTGAGCCCGTTGGCGGAGCCGACGAACAGCGCGTAGAGCGCGTACAGGAACGGGATGGCGGCGGCGATGCGGAAGTAGCCGACGTAGTCGGGCGCCTTCTCGAAGCGCGCGAGCAGCGGCGCGCCCAGCAGGAAGATCAGCGCCGGGATGCCGCCGACCACCACCTGCATGCGCAGTCCCGCGCGCTTGACCGCGTCGGCGCGGCGATTGTCCTCGGCGGTGAACTTTGAGATCGCGGGGATCGTCGCCTGCACGACCGTGTTGTTGACGATCGAGATCAGGTTGTTGACCACGCCGAAGGCGCCGTAGCCGGCGGCGTCGCCGATCAGGTGCGGCAGCGCGAACCGCTGCAGCGACCCGGTGAACATGAAGTAGATCTTCGCGAAGCCGATGAACAGCGCGCCGCGGCCCGCCTCGACGCCCTCGCTGCTGGTGTTCGTGTCGGTGTCGGGTCCGGCTTTCGTCGCGATGTCGATGCCCGGTGTGGGACTGTTCATACTTTCACTCCTGAGACGACACGTTCGATTTCGCCGAGATCTCGCCGCCGCCTTATGTCGCTGAATCCCGCCGCCGCCAGCAGCTCGGCCGTCGCCGCCGCCTGGCCCGCGCCGATCTCCAGCGCCAGCGCGCCGCCCGCGCGCAGCAGCGCGGGCGCCGCCGCGGCCAGTCGCCGCACCAGCGCCAACCCGTCAGCGCCGCCGTCGAGGGCCAGCCGCGGCTCCGCGCGGACCTCGGGCGCCAGGCCCTCGATGTCGGCGCTGGCCACGTAGGGCAGGTTGGCGGCGATGACGTCGAACGGCGCGTGCGCGGCGATCGGCGCGTCGAGGTCGCCTTCCACGAAGGTGATCGCGACACCATGGCGCTCGGCGTTGCCGCGCGCCACCGCGAGCGCGCCCGGCGAGACGTCGCTCGCGAACACCTCGAGCGGCGGCCGGGGCTCGGCGCTCGGGCGCCCCGTATTCTTGGCGATGGCGATCGCGACGGCGCCCGAGCCGGTGCCGACGTCGGCGATGCGTAGCGCGCGCGGCGGCTCACCGAGCTCGGCCACCGCGCCGAGCCGCGCGAGCGCTTCGTCGACCAGCGTCTCGGTGTCGGGCCGCGGAACCAGCACGCGCGCGTCGACGTCGAGCTCGATGCCGAAGAACTCCTTCTTGCCGATGATGTACGCCACCGACTCGCCGGCCTGGCGGCGCTTGACCAGCTCGCGCATGCCGGCCAGCTCCGCCGCCTCGAGCGGGCGGTCGAATTGCACGTAGAGCTGCACGCGGCTGATGCCGAGCGCGTGCGCCGCCAAGATCTCCGCGTCGAGCCGCGGCGACGACAGGCCGCGCTGGCTGAAGCGCGTGGTGGTCCAGCGCAGGAGCTCGAGCACGGTCCAGCGCGCCGGCGGCGTCGCGGGCGGCGGCGGGTCGCCGGACTGGGGCTGGGGCGGAATACTCAAGGTCGCGGACCGCGATTCTAGCGGAGATCCCGACAGGGGTACCCGGCTCAATGCGTCTCCGCGATCCACTGCTGCCAGACGTCGGGGCAGAATCCGATCGTGGCGCGCGCGCCGTCGCGCACCACCGGCGTGCGGATCAGCAGCGGGTCGTCGACCAGGATCTGCTCGATGCGCGGGCCCGTCGGAGCTGCGTATTTGAGGCCGCGTTCGAGGTAGCGCTTGCCCTCGCGGTCGATCAGCCGTTCGATGCCGCCCACGCGCGCCGCCACCCCGCGCAGCTCGCCGGCCGACATCCCCTTTTGCGCGAGATCGATCGCCTGAAAGCGGATGCCGCGCTCCTTGAAGAAGCGCTCGCTCTTGCGGCTGTCGGCGCACTTCTTGGTGCCGAAGATCTGGATGTTCACGGCCGGACCGCGACCCTACCGCATTCGCGGCCGGCCCGCCGCTGGTTCTGGCCCTCGCGCCGCAGCGGAGCCGGGGTCGGTTCAGCTTCCGGCGCCGTCTGCCGATTCTCGTCGGACAGAGCATGTGGGGCACGATCGCAGGGCTGGTCACCTTCCTCTCGACGGCGTTGGTGGTCTCGGGTTGCAGCAAGAGCAGCTCGAGCAGCGCGACCGACGCCGGCGACGGGGCAACCGCCGACGCCGGTCTGGCCGCGTGCACCGCCGTCGCATCGTCGGGCGCAACCGACGGCGGCGACGGCGCGGTTGCGGACGCCGCATCGGTCGCGGCCGCCGGGTCTGCCGACGACTTCGGTCCCAACGCCAAGGCCGGTTCGTCGGCGTCGGCGCTCGGCCAGCTCGACGTCTACGAGGTGACGACGCCGCGCACGCTCGAATGGGTCGATCTCTACCTGCGCACGGATCTCGCCGGCACCCGCCTGACCATCGCAGTCTACGAAGCCCCGGCGCGCAACATGACCTTCCAGCGCCTGGCCAACGTGCTGGTCGACGTTCCGCCCTGCGTCGGCTGGGTCGGCACGGGCCCGCTGGGAATTTCTCTCGAGGTGGGCCGTTTCTACGCGATCGGCTTCGACCCCAACCAGGCCGTGACCACGTTCGTCGACAGCGAGTCGAACGACTTGCCGATCGACGGACAGTTCGGGCGTCTCATTGGCTCGGAAACGTCGACCAGCGTGTCGCTCGACACGCTCGACTGGGGCATGCCGTCGAACAAGTCGTTCACGCGGCAGCGGCTCTACACCTCGCCGCGCGCGGCTGACGACGCCGGCGCCAGCGACGCCCCTGCAGACGGCGGCGCGCCCTCCGACGCGAGCGGACCAGACAGCGGTCCCATCGACGCGCGCGGTTGAACGCGCTATTTCATGCGCAGCCGTTCGACGGGAACGCCGCCCATTAGGTGGCGTTCCACGATCTCGGCGACATCCTCCGCTTTGACGCCGCCGTACCAGACCTGTTCCGGGTAGACAACGACGCTGACGCCCCGGGAGCACTGATCCAGGCAGCCGGCCGCGTTGGCGCGGATCTTCCCCTTCAGGCCCTTTTCGTGCAACAGGCGCTTGAACTCGTCACGGACGGCGTCGGCGCCCTTGTCGGCGCAGCAACCCTTGGGATTACCGGGATCGCGCCGGTTGGTGCAGACGAAAACATGACGCTCGTAGTGCGGTTCAGCCATTTCGTGGGTTATACCGCGCGCCGGCCGGCGCGCGAGCCCGACGGCCAGCGCCCGGGTCCGCACCTGAGCCTTGAGCGGGCGGGCGACGTCGGGTGTCAGCGCGGGCCGTCACGGTGGTTGCTCTCGGCGCGTTACTGATTCGCGCACGATTTATGCCGCGCTGCCGGCGTGTCTCGACACGGTTAATTTGCAGTTTTCGAGACTGGTTGGGGCTTGCAGCACCAGAGCGGGTGCGCTTGAATAGCCGCACTTGGGCGGCTCAATCACAGAGAATGGCCAGGGTTCGCTGAGTCGACCCAAGCCTGGCGATCTCATCGCGGACAAGTACCAGATCGAGAGATTCATCGGTCAGGGCGGGATGGCGGAGGTCTATGCCGGTCTCAACATCCGGACCGGCAAGCGAGTCGCGCTCAAATGGATCAGCCCCGCGCTGGCGACGACGAAAGAGGCGCTGTCGCGCTTCCGTCGTGAGGCGCTCGCCGCGGGCCGCATCAACCATCCCAACGTCGTGACCGTGTTCGACGTCGTCGAGCACCTGTCGTCGACCTGGCTGGTGATGGAGCTGCTCGAAGGCGATCCGCTGTCGGAGATCCTCAACCGCGTCGGCTACATGGAGTCGGAGCCCGCGGTTCAGCTGCTGATCCCCGCGATCCGCGGCGTCGCCGCCGCGCACGCGCACGGCGTGATTCACCGCGATCTCACGCCCGACAACATCTTCATCTGCCGCTCCGCCGACGGGAAACCGCGCGAGGCCAAGGTGCTGGACTTCGGCGTCTCCAAGCTCGCCGACGAGGCGGCCGACCAGGTCGGCATCACCGGCCTCGGCCACGCGGTCGGCACACCGGCGTACATGGCGCCGGAGCAGATTCGCGGCAACATCGCGGCCGACGCGCGCACGGACGTCTACGCGCTGGGCGTAGTGCTCTACCAGATGCTCGCGGGGCGCCGGCCGTTCGACGGGCAGATCTACTCGGCGCTGATGATCGAGATCGCGACCACCGATCCACCGCGGCTGTCGAGCATCCAGCCCAACGTGCCGCCCGCGCTGGAGGCGATCGTGCACCGCGCGCTCGCGCGCGACATGGATCAGCGATTCCCCGACGTGAAGAGCTTCCTCGAGGCGCTCGAGGACCTGTTCCAGATCGACGTCGGTTATGCGCCGAGCCGGATCGCCACCGGCCACAGCGGGCGCATCGTCTTCGCGGCCGACCGCGTCGATTCGTCTTATTCCGGTCGGTTGATGCCGATGCAGCCCAGCGGCGAGACGGCGCTCTCGCGCCTGAACACGCATCCGCTGAACCTGCCTCCGATGACGCCGCCCGGGGGCAGCTTGCCCGTCGATCGGCGCGGTGCCTGGTCGGGGCTCAACGCGCTCAACCGGATCGTGCCGCTCATCGCCGCGCTCGGGTTGGTGGTGGCGGTCGTGGCGCTCGCGGTCGTGCGCTCGCGTCGAGACGCTCCGCCACGCGAGGAGATCGCCGTCGCGCCGGCGCGTGCCATCCCGGCGCCCGCCAAGCCGGCGCAGCCCGCGCTGGGCGAGCTGGTCGTGGTGGTGACGCCGCAGACGGCGCAGATCACCATCGACGGGCTGCCGGTCGACGGCAATCCGCACACCGGCCACTACCGCAAGGATCTGGTACACGAGGTCGGCGCGTCGGCAGCCGGATACGACGCGAAGACCCAGCGCGTCGTGCTCGCCAAGGATCTGGTGGTGACGCTATCGCTCGACAGGAAGAAGGCGCCCTGGCCTCCTCCCGCGCGCGGCGTGGCGGTGCGCCGCACGTCCGAGTCGCGGCGCGTGGCGCGCGCCGCACCCGCCGGGGATCTGGGCTCGGAGCCCGACCTTCCGCCGGCGCCGCGGGTGGCGCCGGCACCCGCAGGGGCGTCAGCGTCCGCCGGCACGCCGTCGACCTCGGCGCAAACGATCATCAGCCCAGCCGGCGGGCACGCGCCGATTCACCCGATCCAGACGACCAGCCCTTACGACACGCGATGACCGGGCGTGCGGGCGGCGTGAGCGGCCGTCTGCTGGCCGCGCTGCTGCTATGGATCTGCGCGCCCGCCGCGGCGCTGGCAGTGCAGCCGAGCGACGATGCGATTCGCGCGGCGGGCGAACACTTTCAGCGCGGCGTCACGCTGTACAGCGAAACCGACTACCGCGGCGCGCTGGTCGAGTTCCGTCGCGCCTACGAGATCGCGCCCAACGGCTCGGTGCTCTACAACATCGGCGAGACGGAGTATCAGCTGCGCGACTACGCCGGTGCGCTCACGACGTTCGAGCGGTACCTGATCGAGTCCGGCAGCGCCGACAGCCATCGCGCCGAGGTGGAGTCGAACATCCGCGAGCTGCGAGCGCGCGTGGGCCGGCTGACGATCAACACGATTCCACGCGGCGCCGAGGTCAGCGTCGACGACCACGTGATCGGCAAGACGCCCTTCGACACGGCTGTCGTCGTCGGCGTCGGGCACGTCCGCGTGAGCGCGACGCTGGCTGGCCGCCAGCCCGCCAGCCGCGAGGTCGACGTCGCGGCTGAGGACGAGCTCACCGTGCTGTTGCAGCTGGCGCCGGTGCCGAGCGCGAAGCCGGCGCCCGTGGCCGCGGGCGGGAGCGGTGACGGAGCGCGCGCCGCCCGCAACGGCGGGTCGTTGCGCACGATCGGTTGGGTGAGCGCCGGCGTGCTCGGTGCGGGAGCCGTCGCGATGGGCCTGCTCGCGATTCACGAAGGTGACACATTGAAATCCGAGCGCGATGCTTATCAGGACGACATGAGCGCGGGATACGCAGTCGACAAGCGGAGCCGGCTGGATCGATTGTCGAACCGCACGCGCACCTATTCGCTGGCCGCCGATGTGCTGGGGGCGGCAGCCGTCGCCGTCGGGGCGATCCTGCTCAGCACCTCGGCACGAGGGAGCCGCGAAGCGGCGGCGTCGCCGCCGCCGCAAGTCGGCGTGGGCGTGGGGTTGGGTTCGATGACGCTCAACGTGCCGTTTTGATCTTGGCCGCGCGAGCGGTCATCTTCGCTGCGTTCGCGCTGATCGCGGTCGGGATCGGAGCCTGCAGCATCTTCGTCGATCACCGGGCCGATCAATGCGGCTCCGATGCAGATTGCGCCAAGTTCGCGAACCACCCGATCTGCCAGAACGGCGTCTGCATCTCGTCTGGGCTCGGGCCGTCGGGCTGCTTCTTCGGGACACCGCACACGCCCGACGAGTTTCTCAACGCGTGCACGACCTCGACCTGCATCCCGTTCGACAATTGCGCGCACGGCCTGTGCGGCGACGGGGCTTCCGCAGACCTGACTCCGCCCGACGCGGGCGCGCCCGCCGCGGCCGACGCCGGCGCACCCGCCGACGCTGCGGGGCCGTCGCTGCCCGCCTGCGCGGATCCGGTGGCGCGACCGCAGGTGATCTATCTCACCGGCTCGAGCAATTTCCCGGTGTTGCTCGCCAAGCTGGGGCCGCTGATCATCAAGAACACCGGCTACACGCCGGTCTACCAGGTGTCGAGCTCCTGCGACGGCGTGAAGTCGATCTTCAGCACGCAGGCGAAGGATCACTTCATCGCCGATCCACCGACCGGCACGACGAACCCGGCCGCGACCTACGTCACCCCGACGGGCAACCTGGTGCCGTGCTCGCTGGGTGGGACCGGCCCGGGCGGCGTGCGCGTCGACGTCGGCGAGTCCGACATCTTCTCGACCACGTGCGCCGGCTACGGCCCGCCGTCGGGCGACGTGGGCGAATACCTGGGCCCGATCCAGGCGATGCTCTTCGTCGTGCCGAGCACGTCGTCGCAGAAGGCGATCTCCGCCGAAATGGCGCGCGCGGTGTTCGGGCGCGGCGGCGCGCAGGGATTGACGCAGCCGTGGGTCAACCCGGCGCTCTACTTCGTGCGCAACCCGAACACCGGCACCCAGCAGATGATCGCGCACGCGATCGACGTGCCGGCCGAACAATTCTGGGGTGTGGATCGAGGGAGCGCGAAGAGCGTCGCGTCGCTGCTGACCGTGCTGTCGTCGGGCGCCGACCACGTGAGCGCCGAGCAGGCGATCGGGATCCTCTCCAACGACTACTACGACGCCGACCGAGGCAACCTGACCGCGCTCGCGTTCCAGGCGCCCGATCAGCTGTGCGGGTATCTGCCCGATTCCACCGCGTTCAAGACCGACAAGCGCAACGTGCGCGACGGGCACTATCCGATCTGGGGGCCGCTGCACTTCTTCGCGAACACCGCCCAGGGGATTCCGATCTCACCGGCGGCGCAAGCGTTCGTCTCGGTGGTCGCGGAGCCCGAGCCGGAGCCGGATCTGCTGGACGCCTACATCGACGCGGGCCTGGTTCCGAGCTGCGCGATGAGCGTGCAACGATCGACCGACCTCGGAGCGGTGTCGGCGTACGCGCCGCCCGTGATGTGCGGTTGCCACTTCGAGGCGCGGCTCAATGGCCCCGACGCCGCGCCGCCGGCCGGCTGCGCGCCGTGCATGACGGCAAGCGAGTGTACGGATCCGGCATTCCCGGCGTGCCACGCCGGGTTTTGCGAGGCGCACTAACTAGGTTCGCGTCGGACCCCCTCACCCAAACCCTCTCCCCCGCGGACAGGGGAGAGGGATTTCGGAAGACCCGTTCAGCCTCTCCTCCACGTCCGCATGGGCGGACAGGGGAGAGGGATTTCGGAAGACCCGTTCAGCCTCGTCGCAGACGGGTGCGGACGGGGAAAGATGTCAGTTCTCCCTCTCCTCCACGTCCGCGTGGAGGAGAGGGTCGGGGTGAGGAGGTTCGGGTAGAGCTCGTCTAGAGGCCGTCTAGAGCCGGCCCACGTCCTGCTCGCGGATCCATCCCTCGAGCCCATTCGGCAACCGGATGCGCAGCCAATCCTGGTCGCGGTCGAGCAGGCGCACGCGCAGGCCGGCGTGCAGCTCGAAGCTGGTGCGGTAGTTGGTGTCGGCTCCCTCCTTGACCGCCACCGCGTCGGGCAGGATCACCCCCGACGGCACGCGATCCAGATAGGCGCGCCCGGCGAGCAGGACGCCGGTCAGCAGCGCGGCGGCGCCGAGGATCGATGCGCTCGCGCCCAGCAGCGCGCGCGGTTGCGCCGTCGGGCGCCGGCGCAGCCACAGCGCGGCGAACACCGCGAAGAACGCCAGGTAGAACGCGGTGAACAGCCAGGTCTCCGTCGCGGGCGCCAGGCTCGCCACCACCCGCATCCAGAACGGCTCGCGGTCGGCGCCCTCGATCTTGTCGTGCGCGCGCCGGTCGGCGATCTTGCGCGCCTGGGTCAAGTTGTAGCGCGCGTCGTCGTCGTCGGGATCGACGGCGGCGGCGCGCTCGAACGACCAGATCGCGCGGCCCAGGTTGCCTTGCCGGTAGTAAGCGTCGCCGAGGTTGAAGTAGAGGTCCGACGACACCAACGCCTGGCGATCGAGCTCTTCGTACGCCGCAACCGCGCCGGCGTAGTCGCCGTGCAGGTAGGCGTCGTTGCCGCGCCGCCAGGCCTCGTCGGTTCGGTCCGCGCGCGCGGCGCCCGCCTGCAGCAGCGCCAGCGCCAGCACCGCGCGGCGAAACCAGGCGCGCCACCCCGAGGCGCGCTTCACGCCGAGGCCTCCTCGCGCAGCGGCACCTTGTCGATCGCGACGATCAGCTCGCCGGCGCGCTCGAGCGCGGCGTTCATCTGCTCGCGCGGCGCCGTCCCTCCCGTCTCGGCGGGTGCGAAGCGCCCGAGGTCGCAGCTCTCGAGCTCGGCGATCACGCGGCGCGCTTCGTCCGCGGGCATCCCGCGCGCGAGCAGCAAGTCGCGCAGCTCGTCCATGCGCAGGCCGGCGACCGGACGGCGCAGGCGCGCGGCCAGCACGTCGCGCACCACGCGGTCGATCTCGATGTAGAACTCCGAGCGCCTTCCGGAGTCGCGGTGCGCCTCGGCGGCGCCCAGGCGCTGGCGCACCATCTGACGCACGCGGCGGCGGCGGTTGCGCTGGGAGTCCTGCGCCAGCCGCGCGCGCACGCGCGCGACGAAGCGGCCCAGCACCAGCCCGAGCGGCGGCAAGAACAGCACGCCCAGGAAGGGCCGCGATCGATAGAACGTCGCGCCCAGGTCGCGGTTCAGCGTGGCGCGCGCGCGAATCGGGCGAATCTCCGTCGAGATCACGTTCTCGACCGGGCCGGCGCCGCCCGTGGCGTGAGGCCCGGGGCCGGCCACCACCGCCTTGTCGCCGCCACTGCCGCCGGTGACCTCGACGCGCAGCGGATCGCTCTTGGTGACGGCGTACGACTTCGTCGCCGGATCGAAATATGCGAGCTCGAACGAGGGAAACATGGTCGTGCCCGCGCGCTCGGGCAGGATCAGGTACTCGATGGTCTTCTTCCCCGAGACCGTCTCGCCCGGGTCGATGTTCACCGTGATCTTGGGCTCGTAGGTCTTCCAGCCGTCGAGGCGCGGCAGCGCCGGCGCGCGCACGTTGCGCAGGTTGCCCTGGCCCGCGATGTCGATGGTCAGCGTCAGCGCTTCGCCCACGGCGATCGTGGCGCGGTCGGTGCGCGCCGCGATGGTGAACTTGCCCACGTTGGTCGACTCGAACCCATCCGGTTGGCCGGCTTTGGGCAGCGGAACCGCCTCGATCTCGACCGGTTCGGTCTTCAGGCGCTGGCGGCGCACCTTGGAACCGAAGAAGTCGACCTGCGCGATCTCCGACTCCATTGGCGAGATCGCCAGCTTGCCGGGCTGCAACGGAAACAGCGCGCGCTTGAATAGCGTCGCGACCTGGTAAGCCCGTCCGCCCAGGATCTCCTGCGTGAGCGAAAGCTGGTTGCGCGAGGGCGGCGAGACGTCCTCGCTCCAGAACCCGTCGGTGCGCGACTCGGTGATCGTCTCGTACTTGTCCTGGCGCTGCGTGAGATACAGCGACCACGTCACCGTCACCTGCTCGCCGACGTAGGCCTTGGTCTTGTCGGGCGCGGCGCGGATGAAGCTCGAGTCGCCGGCCGACGCGGGTGGCGGCGCTTCTTCCTGCGGCGTCGGCGCGGCCCCGGCGCCGCTGCCCGGCGCGCCCGCCGGCGGCGCTGCGCCCGCGCCCACGCGGACGTTGACGACGTTCGAGCGCATCTCGCGCCCGTCGACGCGGATGTGCGCCGGCCCGATCGCGATGACGCCTCTTTGTCCCGCGGCCGCTGCCAGCTCGTAGTGCCAGCTATAGCTGGTCTGGATGAACGTGCCGCCGGCGCCCATCGACATCTGCGTCGATTGGTTGGGGCCACGGGGTGCGTTGACCACGGTCAGGCCTTTGAAGTCGGGCGCGTGGTAGTTGTCGACGCGCTCGCCACTGGTGTTGACGGTCACCTCGTAGACGAAGACGTCGCCGGGCGAGACCACGTTGCGGTCGACCTCGGCGAGAAAAGCTGGTGGCTCGGCATGGACGCGCCGCGCGGACAGCGCCATCAGCGCGGCCAGCGTCGCGGGGAGAGTCGTCTTGAGCCGAGGAACGTTCATGTCGCCATCGCTATCGGCTTCTACCAGTCTTTTGCCGGCGGACGCCGGCGCACGGCGCGCAGCCTCGCGCGCTCTTTCTCCAGATCCTTGGGATCACGCTCCAGGCTGTCGAGCACGGCGCCGATCTCCTGTTCGTCGGCCCTGGGCGGCGGGGGCTGCTCCCCGGCGTTCTTCTGGTCTTTCTGGTCCTGCTTGTCTTTGTCTTTGTTCTGGTCCTTGTCCTGCTGATCGTTCTTGGGCTGATCCTTCTTGTCCTTATCCTTGTCCTTTCCGTCGTCGTTCTTCTTTTGGTCCTTCTTGTCGTCCTTCTTGTCGTCCTTCTTTTGGTCCTTCTTGTCGTCCTTCTTGTCGTCCTTCTTGTCGTCCTTCTTGTTGTCCTTGTCCTTTTTGTCCTTGTCGTCCTTCTTCTTCTTTTCCTCTTCCTTCAGCTTCTGCAGCGCGATCTCTTCATTCCACTTCGCGCGCGCATCGCGGGGATCCAGCGTCAGCGCGCGCTTGTAGGCTTCGACCGCTTCCTTGAACTTGTCCTTCTTGAAGAAGGCGTTGCCGAGGTTGTAGAAGGCCGACGCCTTGAGCGCCCCGTCCTTGGCCTCGGTGGCGCGCAGGAACTCCTGGCCCGCCTCTTCGAAGCGCGACAGCGCAAACAGCGCCGTGCCCCGATCGAAGTGAACGCCCGGGTCGTTGGGCAGCTTCGCGACCGCCTTGTCGTAGAAGCCCAGCGCTTCCTCGGCCTTGCCCGCCTTCATGCGGAGGTTGCCCTGCTCGACGTCCTTGTTGTTGCTCGTGAGCGGGTCGAACGCCATCAGGAACGGCAGCAGCGGCAGCAGCAACCACACCGTCGCCCTTCTCATGGCCGCGCCCCCTTCGCGTCGCCCCGCTCGGCTTCGCGCAGCTCGGCTTCGCGCTCGGCCGCGCGCCGGCGACGCCGATCGCTGCTGCACGCCTCGCCGACCAGCAGCAGAAACGCCGGCAGGAGCAGGATCTCGTAGACCTCGTCGTACTGCTTCACGACGCGCGCTTCGTTCTCCGAGCGCTTGAGCCCGGCCAGCGCGCTCTCGACCTCCTCGACACCGAAATGCTTGGGGTCGGCGTGGAAGTACTCGCCCCCCGTCTTCTCGGCGATCTTGGTCAGCGTCGCCTCGTCGAGCCGCGACGTCACGTACTTGCCGTCGCTATCCTTCAGGTAGCCGGTGATCTGCCCCTTCTCGTCGAACTCCGGGATGAGCTCGCCCGAGCGCGAGCCGACGCCGACGGTGAAGACCTTGACGCCCAGCTTCGACGCCTCGTCGGCGACCTCCAGCGGCTCGCTGTCGTTGTCCTCGCCGTCGGTGAGCAGCAACATCACCTGCGCGCGCGTCGCGCCGCCCTGCGCGCGAATGCGCGTCAGCAAATCCAGCCCGGAGCGCATCGCGCGTCCGATCGCCGTGCCGCCGACCGGCATGTCCCACGGGTAGAGATCACGCCAGAAGAGCTTCAGCGCCGCGTAGTCGGTCGTCGGCGGGTAGGTCAGCGTCTCGCCCGCGAACGCGACCAGGCCGATGCGATCGCCGCCCAGCCGATCCATGAGGCGCTCGAGCTCGCGCTTGGCGCGCTCGAGCCGCGACGGATAGACGTCCTTGGCCAGCATCGAGCGCGAGAAATCGAGCGCGACCACCATGTCCAGGCCCGGTTGCTTGGTCAGCTTCGCGCGCCCGCCCACCTGGGGCCGCGCCAGCGCCAGCGCGATCAACGCCAGCGCCGCAACCACCTCGACCGCGCGTACCACCTTGCGCGCGACCGAGGTCGACGCCACCATGCGCTGGATCATCGGCCCGTTGCCGAGCTTGTCGAGCAACCGCCGCCGCTGCGCGAACGTGACGGCGTACGCCAGCACCGCGATCGGGACCGCGAGCAGCAACCAGAGAAAATGGGGATGGGCGATGCGCATGGGGGTCAGGGCAGACGGCGAAAGCGCGTGAGGCGCAGGATGGTCTCGAGCACCAGCAGCACGAACGCGCCGAGCAAGAACCGCTGATAGAGCTCGGCGTACAGGATGCCGCGGTCCTTGATGCTCGATTTCTCCAGATCCTCGAGGATCTTCTGGAACCGTTCAGCCAGCGCACGCGTGTCGGTCGCGAGATAGGGCGTCCCGCCGGTCATCGACGCGATCTGCTCGAGCAGCT
>CAZNCQ010000174.1:0-15163 GCA_964571275.1 uncultured Myxococcales bacterium | reverse complement strand
CCACCTCCTGCCACGCCGACACCTTCTGCAGATACTCGAGGCGCGAGCGCGTCTCGCCGAGCTCGGCCACCATGCGATCGAACGCGCGCCCGAGCTCGTCCAGCTCGTCCTTGCCGCGCGGAGAGACCCGAACCGTCAGGTCACCCTCGCCGACCCGGCGCGCCGCCGCGCGCAGCGTCGCCACGCGCCCGGTCGCGCGCCGCGCGACGAACAGCCCCAGCACCGTCGCCAGCGCCAGGATGATCACGAGCGCGATGCCCAATCCGCGAAAAATCATGGGAAAAATCAGCGGAAATGCGCGGTCGAGGTCATCCTCCCGGTTCATCGCCTCGCGCAGCGTGAGAAAGTTGCTGTACATCTCGCGCGAGATCCCGAACGTCAGCTCGAGGAGGCGCGGCACGCCCGACTTGGAATCGGGTAGCTCGACCAGGTTCGGCGGCGCCTCGCGCGCATGCTCGAAGATCTCCGGCGCGACCGCCCACTCGTCGATGACCTGATCGCCTTCGAGCACACGTGCGCGCAGGAGCTCGGGGACCGCGGCCAGGTCCGACGCGTGCTCGAACGGCGTCGCCGCGATCTCGGCCGCGCGCTCGCGAAACCCGTCCTTCATCTGCGCGAAGTAGGCGCGGTAGACCTCGACGGCGCCGCCCAGCGAGTTGCGCACCTCTTTCTGGTGCTGGTCGGTGATGTCGGAGATGCGGCCCAGCGTCACCGACAGCAGGTAGGCCGCCGCGCCGAGCGGCAGGGAAGCGATGATGAACAGCGCGATCAGGATCTTCCACTCGAACCGGCCCGGCAGGCGAATCTTCATTTTCCTCCGGGAGTCGGGTTGATCATGAACGGTTGCGACAGGAAGCGCAGCTGGCGCTCGCTGTCCTCGACGCGCGGGTTCACGAAGATGCTCACGAACGAGCCGAACACGCTGTCGCCCGCGCCCACGCGGCGCTGGCCGTTGGGTGGCTGCACCAGCCAGCGCCGCACGTCGGCGAGCAGCTCCTCGGAGATCGGATTCAGGTCGGCGCGGAAGGCCAGGAAGTAGCGCGTGCCGGGCCGCAGCCGGCGCAGGTCGGCGACCGGGAAGTGCCAGAGCGCGCAGGTGCGCCAGATCGCCTCATCGGGCGTGCGCGCGTCGGACTGCGCGTCGGGGCCCGAGTCGTGCGTGACGCGCACGCGGAAGCGCTCGTCCCACAGGTCGTAGACGATCTCGCCGCGCTGGAACGCGACCGAGACCGGCTCGTCGACGCCGTCCTCGTGCAGGTAGACACGCACCAGGATGCGCGTGGCGAAGCCGGAGCGCAGGCGCTGGCGCTCAACAGTTCCGATCAGGTCTTGCAGCCCGACGCTGACCAGCAGCTTGCCGCCCGCCGTCTCGATCCCGGTGACCCGCGTCGGCAGCGGGTCGGCCGCGCGCGCGGCGCCGCCGCGGGCGAGAATCAGCCCGAGGGCGGCGGCGGCGCAGGCGCGGAGGATGAGGCGGCGCGGAGTCATCAGAACGAGCTTCGACCGAGGGCGTTCGCGATCGAGATCGTGAAGACGCCGACGTAGGTATCCAGGCGCAGGCCGAGGTCCGCGGTCATGTCGATGGGGAGGTTGTTCCAGCCGAAGTCGTCGGGTGGCCGGAAGTCGACCTCGCTGGCGAGGCCGAACATGCCGATGGCGGCGAACGCGTCGCCGCCGTAGACGAAGCCGTGGCGGCGCCAGATCGGGATCGCGTACTCGATCAGGATGCGCGCGGCGTAGTCGTCGTAGCGGTGGCCGGCGATGCCGGTGCCGAGCAGGTTGCGCGACGCCAGCGTCGAGAAGTTGATGCCGAGCGCGCGCCGGGGCAGGAGTAGATTCAGGTCGCCGACGAAGAAGCGATCGAAGTAGGGCGCGTCGCCCACGATCCCGCCCAGCAAGAGGTGAAAGCCCAGCGCGTGGCCGTGCGGCATGCGCGTGTAGACCGACGCCTGCACGACCGCCTTGGCGAAGTCGTAGGTCGATCCGAGCACGCCGTGCGCCCCCTCGATCGAGGCGACGAAGCGGCCGCCCGAGCGCGGCAGGACCGGGTCCTGGCGCGTGTCGTAGTCGAGCGTGAGCGTGAACGAGCCGACGCGGCTGTTCCCTTCATCGACGTCGAAGTCGATCGGTTTGACGATGCCAGATTCGTAGATGCGGTCGCGCACCATCGGCAGCTGGCCGTTGACCGCCTCCTCGCGCAGGTCGGCGAAGACGCGCAGGTAGCGGCCGAGCGGCTTGCCCGCGCCCAGGATGCCGCCCGCGCGGCGCGTGCGCACGCCGATGAAGTTGGCCGGGTTGGGATCGGTGTCAGCGCCGATGACGCGGTAGAACTCGCTACCGTCGTTGTAGAGCCCGGTCAGCGACAGGCTCACGCCCAGGCTGGGGATCTCGGGCAGCGAGCCGTGCAACCGCAGGCCGACGCCGCGGCGCGACTGCGGCACCTTGGGCGTGGTCGAGACGACGAACGCGCCACCCAGGTTGATGCCGCGGCCGAGGAAGTTGGTCTCGGAGACGTCGATGCCGCCCCAGAACGTCGTCGCCGCGCTGGTGCTGGGATAGAGCTCGTTGATGACGATCGTGCCGCGCTCCTCGACCTCGACCAGCAGGACCGCTCCGCCGCGTTTCTTGCCGCGCGTCAGCGACAGCCGCACGTCCAGGAAGAAGCCGCGCGAGAGCAGGCGGAAGCGCGCGGCCTCGACGCGCTGGTCGGAGGCGCTGATGACATCGCCGGGCGCGATGCCGATCTCGCGCAAGATGACCTCGGTCTTGGTCTTGTGATTGCCCGAGACGACGATCTGCTCGATGTGGTAGCGCGGGCCGAAGCCGGGCTCGAACGAGGGGAGGTTGGGCTCCGGCGCCGCGTCTTCGCGCAGCGGCGGCGGCGTTTCGGGGGGCGTGGTGTCGGGCGGGAACTCGGGAGGCGCGTCGCGGGGCGCTGGCGTCGTCGGGGCGGCCGTCGCGCCGGGTGTTGCGTTCGCTGGTTGCGCTGGCTCGGCCGCGGCGGCGGGCGGCGCGAGGAGCGTGGCCGCGAGCACGATCGCCAGCGCCGGCGCCCGGCTGCGCGCGATGATGCGCGCGGGACTGGGTCTCGAGATCCGCCTCACGACGCCGACGACGATCGCAAGCCGCACGTCAATTCCAGCTCGAACGAGCTTGGTTCATGTCCCGCGGCAGCATACCACCGGGGTGGGGACGGCGGGCGTGACCGGCGGCATGGGGACGGGGCCGGGCGCCCACGCGAGTCGATCTTAGCCGGGCTCTGCCGCGAGCTCGGCCAGGAACGCCTCACCGTACTGCTCCAGCTTCTTCGGCCCCACGCCCGAGATCCCGCGCATGTCCGCCTCGGTCGTCGGCCGCCGATCGGCCATCGCCAGCAGCGTCGCGTCGCTGAACACCACGTACGCTGGCACCGACCGCTCGTCGGCGATTCGCTTGCGGAGCTTGCGCAGGCGCTCGAAGCGCTCGCCGGTCTTGGCGTCCATCTCGGCGCTGACGCCCGGTAGCGACGAGGCCCCGGGCGCGCGTCGCGGGCGCGCCGGCGTGACCACCGCAGCGACCGCGAGCACGTCGCCGCCGATGCAGGAATCGCACGACGTGCCGCAGGCCCCTCGCTCCTCGCCCAGGTACCGCGTGACCGCCTGGTGGCGGCAGCCGGGCGCGGACGCGAAGCGGAACATCTCGCGCACCTGAGCGCGCTGGCGCGCGGCCACGTTGGCGTCGCCGTCGCCGTCGTCGCTGAAGCGGTCGTAGCTCATCACGTCGGCCCACGAGTAAAAGAGCACGCAGTCGCTCGGCATGCCGTCGCGGCCGGCGCGACCGATCTCCTGATAGTAGCCCTCGATCGATCGCGGCATGTCGCGGTGGATCACGTAGCGCACATTGGACTTGTCGATGCCCATGCCGAAGGCGACCGTGGCGACCACCACGTCGGCGTCGTCGCGACGGAACGCCTCTTGCGCGCGGTTGCGCTGCTCGGATTCCATTCCCGCGTGATAGGCGACCGCGCGCACACCCTGATCTTTCAGGTACTCAGCGGTCGTCTCCACCGACTTGCGCGAGAGGCAATAGATGATCCCGCTCTGGCCGGCGCGCGCGCGCACCAGGCGCAGGATCGCCTCGCGTACGCGCGGCACTTCGCCGGCGCCGTCGCCGCGCTCGCCGCCCTTGCGATAGATCGAGATCATCAAATTGGGGCGGAAGAAGCTGCCGCGGAAGGCGAGCGGCTTGACCATCGCCAGCTGCTCGATGATGTCGCTGGTGACCGCGGGGGTCGCGGTCGCGGTCAGCGCCAGCACCGGCACGCCGCCGAAGCGGCGCTTGAGCCCCGCCAGGTTGCGGTACGCCGGACGGAAGTCGTGGCCCCACTGGCTGATGCAGTGAGCTTCGTCGACGGCGATCAGGCGCAGGTCCATGCGCGCCAGCGCGTTGCCGACCGACGCCTCGATCCCTTCGGGCGCCGCGTAGCACAGCTCGTACGCACCCGAGGCGAGCCCGGCGACGCGGCGTCGCCGCTCCTCGAGATCCAGGCTGGAGTTCAGGTAGGTCGCGCGTAGCCCGACCTCGGTGATCGAGTCGACCTGATCCTTCATGAGCGCGATCAGCGGCGAGACCACCAGCGTCGTGCCGCCGAGCAGCCGCGCCGGGATCTGATACGTCAGCGACTTCCCGGCGCCGGTCGGCATGATGCCGACGCAGTCGCGCCCGGCGAGCACGGCGCGGATGATCTCCTCCTGGCCGGCCCGGAACGACTCGTAGCCGAACGTCGTACGCAGCACGTCGAGCGGATCGCCGACCACCGCCCGTGTCCGCGGCAGGCGCAGCGACACTTGCTCGGCGCGCAGCTTCAGCGCCTGTGAGATCTCCTTGAGCAAGCTCAGCCAGGCGGGCGCGAACGATTCGGGCCGCGCGCGCCAGGCCTGGCGCAGCCGTTCCAGCCGTTCGGCGCAGTAGGCGCGCAGGGCCGGATCGACCGGATTACCGCCGCGCCAGCGCGCTTGCAGGATCGCGATCTCGGTCTCCAGGTCGCCCGCGGATGCGTACGCGGTGGGCTGTCCGCCCGGGGTCTCGGCGCTCACAACGCTCTGGTTTTCGACCGCGTCCAATTTCAGTTGCCTGCGTGTCCCACGTTGCCAGAGCGCGCGCCGAATCTCCAGTTCGAGATCGCGGCCGAGAGGTGTCCCGGTAGCCGGAGGCGGTGGGGCGGCCTCTACTTCTTGAGGCGAGGAACGGGCACGCCGTACTTCCTCGCCAGTTCCTTTCCTTCCTCGTAGCCATAGAGCCTGGCCACCGCGATCGCCACCGTGAGAGATAGCTGTCTCGAGTCCGAAACGGACACGTTCCGCATCTCCCGCTCGAACCGCTCGACCAAGGTCATTCTTGAGAGAGGATGTTTTACGTGCATGCGTTCCACGGCTTCGAGATCGTGAGGACGCTGTCCGGAAGCGGCGATCTTCGACAGCGCCAGGTCGTACTTTTCCGGAACCTTGAACGTGAGGCGCTCCATGTGGAGGCCTCGAGCCGACCGAACGCGCTCCTCGAAGCCATCCGGCGAGGTGAAGACCGTGGCGCCCGAGACACCGACGGCAAGCCCCGTCTCTTGCCGAGCGTTGTGGACGGCTTCCCCGAAAGCCTCCTTGGAACCGACCATCTTGAGCACGTCGATATCGGAAGTCATCGCCTCGGCGCCGTACCCGACCACGACGGCCGCGCCGCCCACCACCAGGATCTCGACGTCCGCGGTCAAGTTCCGGTCGATGGCCCGGAGAAACGCCACGAGCTGAGCGCGGCCGAACCTCGTCACAGATCGCGGACTTTTTTGAAGTACGAGGCGAAGCTCTCCACCGAGGTCCCGGTGAGGAGGCCCCATCGTTTGGCGAATGAAGGAGTCCACTCGTCGGCCGCCATCGCTTCGAACGGACTTTCTCCTGTCCGCTTGTAGAAGTACGTCGGCCGGACACCCACTGAGTCTCTTCTGAGTCCTGAGATGGCTTCGGCGAATCCGCCGAAGCCACTCACCCTTGCGGTCAACTCGAGGAAGTAACCAAGAACCGGACCGAGTCTTGCGGCTCTCGAGCGAGTGACGAGATCGTCCACGCTGATCTCATTGCGAACGCGCCAGAGAAACACAGGCAACATCCGGGACAGGAACGGATCTTCGCGGCTGACACGAAGCGCCCGCATCGTTGCACCGATGAGGTCGCATGAAGCTGTCTTCTTAGAAACCTTCGCCCCGTAGTTGGCGACGAAGTTGAGTAGCTCTCCACTGTCGCGAGGATCGGCGTCGATCACCAGGGCGGGACCTTGCCAGCGCTTCCTAGCGGCGGTGCTGGCGATCTCTTTGCGGCGTGCGTCGTCGAGCTTTTGTGCGCGCGCGACGCCTCCTCGCCGTCCTAGCGAAGTCATCACCTTCGACTTCATTCGCTAAGCATAACACAAAAATCGCCATGTTCGGCGCCTCAGAGCGCCGCTCATCCGTAGAGGCGTGCCCTTTCGCTTCAAGCCGGCCAGCGCCAACCAGCATCGATCCGCTAGGAGCTGGCCGACGTGTACATTCTCAGCGCGCGCTTCCAGACCTGGCGCGAGACCGTCGCGAAGACCACGCCGCCCCCGAGCGCGAACAGGGCGGTCGAGGTCGCAAGCTTGCCGAGCAAGGCCTGCGCCGGGTAGGTGGTCATCAGGGCCAGCGGGAAGATGAACGTGAACGCGAAGCGCAGCGCGCCGCGGAAGACGCCGCGGAACACGTCGATCGGCCAGCGCCCGGCGTCGAACAGCGACCCGAAGAGGTAGCTCAGGTTGTCGACCTTGACCACCCAGAACGCGGCGCTGACGACCAGGATCCAGATCGAGTAGAGCGTCGTCGTCGCCAGCACCAGGAACACCAGCGCCAGCAGCAGCTGCGCCGGGTGCGGCCAGCGTCCGAGCAGCCGGAACGCGTAGACGAAGATTCCCAGCGCGCCCAGCAGATCGATGATGCGCCACGGTTCGAACTTCGCCGTCGAGACCAAGAACTGCGCGTCGGCCGGCTTCAGCAGCACGAAGTCGAGCGTGCCGTTGCGCACGTGCTCGACGACCGCGGTCAGGCTGGGGCTGACCGCGCCTTCGAGCACCGCCTTGAGCAGCGTGAACCAGGCCACCACCACCAGCGCTTCCGCGAACGTCCAGCCGGCGACTTGCTGGCGCGCGCCGAAGACGACGATCAACGGCGCGAGCGCCACGCCCATCCAGATGAGCGCGATGAAGCCGCGCACCACGAAGTCGGCGCGGTACTGCATGGCGCCGATCGTCGCCGTGCGCACCTGCACGCGCAGCAGGCGCAGATAGCGGCGGACCACGTGTCGGGCATCGGCGAGCATCGAGAGGGTCATCGCGCGCTCATCCCCCGTACGCGGCGAACCGCCGCACGCCCGCGCGCCAGACCAGCAAGCTCACGGCGAAGAAGAAGCCGACGTAGCCCCACTGCACGGCGAGCTCGCGCAGCGCGCTCGCGTGCGTTTCGAGCCCGACCAGCGTCTCGACGGGGAAGCCGAGCATGTAGCGGAACGGCAGCACGCGCGTCGCGCCGCGGATCCACGGCGGCAAGACTTCGAGCGGGATGAGGTAGCCCGAGAAGATCGCGTGGATGCCCAGCCACAGCTCGAAGAGGCCGAGCGCGCTCTCCATGTAGAACGCCAGCGCGCCCAGCAGCACCATCGTGAAGAAGATCAGCATCCACGCGCCGACGAGCGAGGCGAGGGCGATCGCCAGCAGCATCGGATCGTGGATCGCGAGCCGGTCACCGGCCGTGAAATACAAGATCGCGAAGATCGGCGATACCACCAGCGCGCGCAGCGGCACGGCGGCCAGGTGCTCGGCGCTGTAGGCAAACAACGGGTGCACCGGGCGCAGCAGCTTGGCCGCCAGCGTGCCGTCGCGGATCTCCATCGACATCTGCCAGACCACCCAGGTGCTGGTGAGCAGCCGCACCGCCTGCACCGCCAGGTAGTACGCGGTGAACTCCTTCTGGTCGAAGCGTCCCACCGCGCCGTCCTTGGCGACCGCGTGCCAGATCGCCAGCATGACGAGCGGCATGTTGGTGGTGAGGATCCAGACCAGGAACTCCGCGCGGTAGGCTACGACCTCGGACAGCCCGACACGCAACAGCGTCGGGTAGGCGCGGATCGCGCGGCGGAGGGTCACGGCACCGCTCGGTCGCGCGTCTCGCGCTGCGCGCTGAAGATCTCGCGCATGACCTCTTCCAGCGGCGGATCCTCGATGGTGAGATCGACGACCGGCAACGTCGCCAGCGCGTCGCGCACGACCACGTTGACCTTGACCGCCGGTACCGACAGCACGACCTGGGCTGCGTCGACCGACACGACCGCGCCCAGCTTGTCGAGCTGCGCGCGATCGATCGCCGCCGACAGGCGGATCGACACGCGCTTGTCGGGCCGCACGCGCCGCACCAGCTGCTGCAAGTCGCCGTCGTAGATCAGGTGGCCGCGGTCGATGACGATCACGCGCGGGCACAGCGCGGTCACGTCATCCATGTAGTGGCTGGTCAGGAGCACCGCGGCGCCGAAGCGCTGGTTGTAGTCGCGGATGAACTCGCGCATCTTGGCCTGCATCGACACGTCGAGCCCGATGGTCGGCTCGTCGAGGAACAGCACGCGCGGCCGGTGCAGCAGCGCCGCGACCAGCTCGCACTTCATGCGCTCGCCCAGCGACAGCTGGCGCGTCGGCTTGGTGATCAGGTCGCCGATGTCCAGGAGCTCGACCAGCGTCTTCTGCGTCTCATCCGCCTGCGCGCGCGGCAGATCGTAGATCGCGCGGTTCATCGCGTAGGTCTCGGCCGGCGGTAGATCCCAGAGCAGCTGTTGCTTCTGCCCCATCACCAGCGTGATGAGCTGCAGGAAGCGCGGGTCGCGCTGCTGCGGCACGAACGGGCCGACGCGCACCGAGCCCGCGGTCGGGTAGAGCAACCCCGACAGGATCTTCAGCGTCGTGGTCTTGCCCGCGCCGTTGGGCCCGAGGAAGCCGACGCGCTCGCCTTCGTTGATGTGGAACGAGAGATCCTCGACCGCCTTCACCACCTCGTAACGGCGGCTGATCACGGAGCGCAGCGCTGCGCCCAGGCCGGGCGCCCGACGGTGAACTCGGTAGCTCTTGGATAGATTCTTTACGTCAATCAAGGGCGCCTCGAGCGGGGCGGACGCGAAATCGCTAGCCTCCTTGTATACTTGATTCCGGAGGCAAGAAATGGCGACCGTTGCGTTGACCGCGGAAAACTTCAACCAATATGTCGAGAAGGACGGCGTACTCGTGATCGATTGGTGGGCGCCCTGGTGCGGGCCGTGCCGCACGTTCGGACCCATCTATGACAAGGCCTCAGAGGCGCACGCCGACGTGACGTTTGGAAAGATTAACACCGAAGAGCAGCCCGACCTCGCCGGCACGTTTCAGATCCAGGCGATCCCGACGCTCATGGTGTTCCGCGACCAGGTGCTGGTCTTCGCGCGAGCGGGCGCGCTGCCCGGTGCGGCGCTCGACGAGATCATCGCCAACGCGCGCGCGCTGGACATGGATGACGTGCGCAAGCAGATCGCCGAGCAGGAAGAAGCCGAGGAGCTCGAGCAGACCGACGACGGCACCGACGAGCCTCAGTAACCGCCGTCTCACCGCGGTTACCCGCGTGTAACCCTAACCGGCGGCCCCTACGCGCCGACGCTGACGGGGAGTTGGTTTCGTTCTTGCTGCCTCCCTGCTCGTGATGAGACATCGTGACACAATCCTGGTCGTCGACGACGACAGCGACGCGTGCCAGGCGCTGGGCGGTTTGCTCGAAGAGTCGGGCTTCGCCGTCGAGGCGGCCGGCAACGGCGCACGTGCGCTGGCGCGGCTGGACCAAGCGGGCGTGGGGCCGGATCTGGTCTTGACGGATCTGCAGATGCCGGTGATGGACGGTCTGGAGTTGATTCGCTGCATCCAGGCGCGCGAGAAGGCGCCGCCGGTGATCTTGGTGACCGGTATGGAGACCCGCGACCTGTGCACCCGTGCTGGCGGATACGGAGCGGTCGAGTGCCTGGTGAAGCCGATCGACGCCGACGAGCTGCTCTGGGCCATCGAACGCGCGTTGGCTTGCCACCGTGCCGCCGCTCCGCCGCCAGCGCGCTAGCGGTGCATACCTCGACCGTGGCCGGCGCCGCTGTAGGCCTGGTGGGACCTGTCGGTGGGGACCGAAAAATGTTACTCATGGAGAGAGTGGCTTCGGTCTACCTAACGGATTACGCGCAGGAATTGAAACGCGTCGGCGAGGTGGTTTTCCGCAGGCGCTACTCCGCGCCCGTGCTGATTGTGACTGGCCGCGCCGCGGAGTTGGTGGGCGAGCGGCAGTCGCGCGAAGTGACGATGTTGTCGAAGCCGGGCGGCGGCGACGTCAAGTCGCTCGCGCTCATGCATCGCGTGTTCCCGATCGTGAAGGCGCCGTTCTCGCCGCGCGGTCCGGTGCTGGTGGGCCGCACCGGCGACAACGACGTCGCGATCCCCGAGTACTCGATCTCCAAGCGGCACTGCTTCTTCGAGTTTCAGCCGGGCGAGATCTCGATCTTCGACTGCGGCTCGACCAACGGCACGCTGCTCGACGGACAGAAGCTGGAGCCCAAGAAGGGGACGCGGCTCAAGGGCGGCGAGATCGTCACCCTCGGGCGCTACGCGTTCATGTTTCAACCGGCCGACGGTTTCCTGCAGTATGTTCGCGGCCTGCTCGAGCAGGGCGCCTGAGTGAGCTGAAGCTGGCGCCCAGCGCGCGCGGCGTTCATAGACTTCTGCGGGAATTTCGATGGTGAACTCCGAGCCGGCGCCCGCGCCGCGCGATCTCGACGGCGAAGCGCCTGGCTCCGCGCTGGAGGCACGTTCGCGCGGCTTCCTCGACTGGCCCGAGGTGCTGGCGCGCCTGGCGGGCGAGGCGCGGTCCGAGCGCGGGCGGGCGGCCTGCGCAGCGCTGCCGCTTTACGCGACGCCGGACGAGGCGCGCGCCGCGCTGGAAGAAGTCGCCGAGGTCGCGCGCCTGCTGCGCGCGGGCCACGCGCTGCCGGGCCTGGCGTTCCCCGAAGCCGAGCCATTTCTCGACGCTGCGGAGCGCAGCCTGACGCTGGGGCCCGACGAGCTACGCCCGGTCGCCGAGCTGGGGGAGATCGCGGGATCGGTGGCGCGGTTCTTTGCACGCGGAGCCGATCTGGCTCAAGACTCGCGCGCGGCGGCGGGCGCTCCGGCGGAGCTCGCGCCGCGCGTGGCAGCCATGATGGCGGCGCTCGATCCCTGCCGCCCACTGGTCACGCGCATCCGGGAGACGTTCGACTCGTCGGGCGCCGTTCGCGACAGCGTGTCGCCCGAGCTGGCGCGGCTCCGCCGCGAGCGCGAGGCGCTGTCGGCGCACGTGCGTAGCGAGATCGAAAACCTGATGCAGTCCGAGGACTACGCGTCGGTGTTGCAAGACCGCTTCTGGACCGTGCGCGAGGACCGCTACGTGCTGCCGCTGCGGGCGTCGGCGAAGTCGCTGGGCCTCGGGATCGTGCACGACACGTCGCGCACCGGCGAGACGGTGTTCGTCGAACCGACCGTGGTCGTGGGGCTCAACAACCGGCTCAAGCTCGCCGAGCTGCAGATCGAGCGCGAGGTGCGCCGCATCCTCGAGGAGCTGACCGGCGACGTCGCGCGCGCCGCGCCCGCGCTGCGCGCCAATTTGGAGATGCTCGCCACGCTGGACGTCGTCGCGGCCAAGGCGCGTCTCGGCGTCGGCTATCGAGGCGAAGCCTTGGAGATCACGGACGAGCCGGTCATCTCATTGCGCGCGGCCCGGCATCCGCTGCTCACGCTGCGCGCGGCGCGCGAAGGTTTTCGCGTCGTCGACAACGACGTCGCGCTCGACGGCCAGCCGGCCAAGGTGCTGGTGATCAGCGGGCCCAACGCCGGCGGCAAGACCGTGCTGCTGAAGTCACTGGGGCTGGCCGCGCTGCTCGCGCGCGCCGGCATGCTGGTGCCTGCCGACGCCGGCGGCCGCGTCGGTTTCTTCACGGCGGTGCTGGCCGATATCGGCGACCAGCAGTCGGTGCTCGGCGATCTGTCGACGTTCTCGGCGCACCTGGCGAACCTGAGCGCGATCCTGCGGTATCAGGCGCACGGCGGCGCGGCGCTGGTCTTGCTCGATGAGATCATGGCGGGCACCAACCCCGACCAGGGCGCGGCGCTGGCGCGCGCGACCACGGAGGCGCTGGCCGAGCGCGCTGGCCTGGCGGTGATCACCACGCACTACGACGCGCTCAAGGCGCTGGCGCAGGCCGATCCGCGTTTCCGCAACGCCGGCATGGAGTACGACCCCGAACGGCTGCGTCCGACGTTCCGGCTGCGCGACGGCATGCCCGGGCGTTCGTACGCGCTCGACATCGCGACGCGCATGGGCTTGCCGGAGGCGCTGCTCGAGCGGGCACGAGCGCTGGCCGGCGGCGCGCACGTTGGGCTCGAAGAGGTGATCGCGTCGCTGGAGCAGCGCGAGAGCGAGCTCGCGCGCGCGACCGAGGAGCTGTCCGAGGCGCGCGCGACGCTGGCCGAACGCGACGAGCAGCAGCGCGTCGTCGTGCAGGCACTCGAGAAGCGCGAACGCGAGCTCGGGCGCCACGCGCGCGAGGCGATCGATCTCGCGGTCCGCGAAGCGCGCGAGGCGATCCGCGCGGTCGTGCGCGAGGCGCAGCAAGCGGGCTCGGCGCGCGCGGCCGAAGCGGCGCGCGCGCGGCTCGACGAGACGGCGCGCGCAGCGCTGGAGGCGTTCCCCGTGCCGGTGGCGCCAGCGACACCACCGGCGCCGGCGCTGCAGCCGGGCGCGCGCGTGTTCGTGCCATCGATGTCGGCCGAGGGCCGCGTGCTGCACGCCCCCGACGCGCGCGGGCGGGTCAAGGTCACGGTCGGCGCGCTCACGCTGGACGTCGACGTCGCGGAGCTCGGCGGGACGTCGACGTCGCCGGCCGCGGCGCCGGAGCGCCGGAACCCACGGTCTTCGTCGACGTCGCGCGGGCGCGCCACCACCGGGGGTGTTGACGCGCCCGCGGCCGATCTGCTCGCGGTCACGCGGCCTAGCGCGGCCAATACGCTCGACCTGCGCGGTCACCGCGCTGACGACGTCGAGGACGAGGTCGTCGCCTACCTCGATCGCGCGGCGCTCGAGGGACGCTCGCCGGTGTTCGTCATTCACGGCCACGGCACGGGCGCGCTACGGAAGATCGTGCGCGAGCTGATGGTGCATTCGCCCTATGTGCGCCGCTGGGCGCCGGGCGAAAAAGGCCAGGGCGGAGATGGCGTGACGGTCATCGAGCTCGCCTAGGCGCCGCCCCGTCTCGATCCCGGCAAGGCGTCGCAGGCGTCCCTGGCACCATGGCGGCTCTCGATCTATGCCGGTGGCTGCTGCCGCATCGGCACGACCAGCACCGGGCACGGCGAGTGGTGCACCACGCGCTCGGCGACGCTGCCGAGCAATGCGTGCTGGAATCCGCTGCGTCCGTGCGTCCCCATCACGATCATGTCGGCGTGGATCTTCTTGGCGTGCGCGACGATCTCGGGCGCGGCGCGCCCGGACAGCGTCGTCGTCGTCACCGTGACGCCCGAGGCCTGTACGCGGTCGCGCTCGGCGTCGAGGCCGTTTTGCACACGCTCGAGGATCTGCGCCAGGTCGAACGGAAACGACGCCATGTCGATCGGCGGCGGCAGCACGTACGCGGGCTCGACGAACACGTGGACCAGCTCGAGGGTGGCGCCGAAAACCTTGGCGAACGCGACCGCGGTCTGCACGGCTTCGCCCGACAGCTCGGAGAAGTCGGTCGGCACCAGGATCCTCTTCACGGCGCGGGGGTCCATGATGGCGTGAAGTTAGGCACCATCCAGAGATTTCGCAAGCGCGTCGGTGGAGAATCACCGCCGAATCGCAGGTTTGCATCGCCGCGCCGTCTCTTGACGGGGCGCGCAGCCTGCGGCAGGAAAGGAGGTTCCATGCCCTTGCAAACCGTCAACGCGCGTATCCGCGGCTTCCTGTGCCTCAATGCTCATCCCGTCGGTTGCGCCGCCAACGTGCGCCGCCAGATCGACACCGTCGGCCGCGTGCTCGCGGCGCCGGCGGCCTCCTCCGCGGGAGCCCCGACCTCGGGCGCGCCGCCGCTACGAAGTGCGCTGGTGATCGGATCCAGCACCGGTTACGGTCTGTCGAGCCTGATCACCGCCGTCTTCGGCTACGGCGCGCGCGCGACCAGCGTCTGTCTCGAGCGGCCACCGCACGGGGACAAGACGGCTTCGGCCGGGTGGTACAACCTGGCCGAGGTGCACCGCCTGGCCCGTGAGGCGGGCCGACCGGTCACGACGTTCAACGGCGACGCCTACTCACGCGAGATCAAGGACCAGGTCGTCGCGCACTTGAAGGCGAGCGGCGCCAGGCTCGACTCCGTGGTCTACAGCCTGGCGAGCCCCAAGCGCACCGACCCCACGACCGGCGTCAGCTGGACGTCGGTGCTGAAGCCTGTGGGAGCGCCTTATCGCAGCCAGAGCATCGCGCTTGGCAGCGACCAGATCACCACCGTCGAGCTGCAACCGGCCACCGACGCCGACATCGAGGCGACGCGCAAGGTGATGGGCGGCGAGGACTGGGAGCTCTGGATCGCGGCGCTGCTCGACGCCGGCGTGCTCGCGCCCGGCTGCCGCACCGTCGCGTACAGCTACATCGGCCCAGAGCTGACCTACCCGATCTACCGCTCGGGCACGATCGGCCGCGCCAAGGAGCACCTGGAGGCGACCGCGCGCGCTCTCGACGCGCGGCTGCGCGAGGGGCTGAGCGGCGGCGCCTACGTCAGCGTCAACAAGGCGCTGACCACGCAGGCGTCGAGCGCGATCCCGGTCGTGCCCCTCTACATCAGCATTCTCTACAAGATCATGAAGGCCAAGGGCACGCACGAAGGAACCGCCGAGCAGATCGCGCGGCTCTTCCGCGACCACCTGGGTCCCGGGCGCACGCCGCGCCTCGACGGTGAAGGGCGCATCCGCGTCGACGATCTCGAGATGGAGCCGGCGACACAGCACGAGGTCGCCGCGCTGTGGAATCAGGTGACGACGGAGAACCTGTTCGCGATCACCGACTACGCCGGCTTCAAGCAGG
>CAZNCQ010000173.1:0-15170 GCA_964571275.1 uncultured Myxococcales bacterium | reverse complement strand
CGACGACATCGCCGACTGCGCCGGCGACACGATGCGCAGGATGCCTCGGTCGAGCGTCGACAGATCGCCGGGCGCCCGCGCGCTCATGCGCATCGCGATGATCGCCAGCAGCAGCACGCCAGCGACAAAAACACCCTCACGAACTCTGCGACTCCCCGTCATGGCCAAACAACGACCGCGCGCCGGAGACGGCGGCCCCGGTTGTGATTGCTACTGCAGCGCGACTTCCCTGAGCAGGTTCAGCTCGTCGAGGGCCCGGCCGGTCCCGAGCACGACGGCGCACTCGGGCGTATCGGAGACCATCACCGGCAGGCCGGTCTCCTCGCGCAGCAGAACGTCCAGGTTTCGCAGCTGCGATCCGCCGCCCGTGAGCACGATCCCGCGATCGACGATGTCGGCGGCCAGCTCGGGCGGCGTCCGCTCCAGCACCGAGCGCACCGCCTCGACGATCTGATTCACCGGCTCCGCAAGAGCTTCGCGCACTTCGTCACTGTTCATGATCAGGGTCTTGGGAACGCCGGCCACAAGGTCGCGCCCCTTGATCTCCATGGTCATGACTTCGTCGACCGCGTACGCGTTGCCAATCTGCTTCTTGATCAGCTCGGCCGTGCGCTCGCCGACCAGCAGGTTGTACTTGCGCTTGATGTAGGCAACGATCGCCTCGTCCATCTTGTCGCCGGCGACGCGGATCGACTTGGCGACGACGATGCCGGCCAGCGAAATGACGGCGACCTCGGTCGTGCCGCCGCCGATGTCGACGACCATGTTGCCCGACGGCTCGGTCACCGGCAGGCCGGCGCCGATCGCGGCCGCCATCGGCTCCTCGATGAGGTACACCTCGCGCGCGCCGGCGGCCAGCGCCGAATCGCGCACCGCGCGCTTCTCGACCTCGGTGATGCCCGACGGCACGCCGATGATGATGCGCGGCTTGACCAGCGTGCGGCGGTTGTGAACCTTGGTGATGAAGTAACGCAGCATGGCCTCGGTCACCTCGAAGTCGGCGATGACGCCGTCCTTCATGGGGCGAACCGCGACGATGTTGCCCGGCGTACGGCCGAGCATCTCTTTCGCTTCCTTGCCGACCGCGAGCACCTTCTTGGTTCCGTTGCCGGCACGCTGCACCGCCACGACGGACGGCTCGTTCGACACGATCCCCTTGCCCCGGACGAACGTCAGCGTATTCGCCGTGCCCAGATCAATGGCGAGATCATTCGAAAACAGTCCATAGACCCAGTCAAGAAGCATGGAGTGTGCTCGCCGAGGTGAACCCAGGTCCAGCGCCCTGCCCCGCGCTCCTGGGCACACCTAAACGGATGAAGTCTCTTAGCACAAACAGACTGCGACCGATAGGGGCCAACACGAATGATTGTGGTAGATTCCGCGCGGTTTTTATCCCGGACGTTTCCCGGCGGACGTTGACGTCTTCCGAACCGTCTTCCGAATCGTCTTCCGAATCGTCTTCCGAACCGTCCTCGGCCCCCCCCTCTCACGAAAGGTTCCTCGCATGCTCGAGCAGATGCGTAAGTCATCGCAGTCGCTGCTCATCTATCTGTTGTTCAGCCTCCTGATCGTCATCTTCATCATCAGCTTCGGCCCCCAATCGCGGGGCACGACCTGCGAGGCGGTGGTCGGCGGAAACGATCACTACGCGGCCAGGGTGTCGGGCGACATCGTGTCGACCAACGCCTTCCGCTACGGATTTCTGATCATGGGCGGCGCGCAGGCTCCGGCCCAGATCGCCAAGCAGCGGCGGCTGAAAGAGATGGTGATGGACAAGCTGATCGAGCGCGAGCTGCTGGCGCAGGAGGCCGAGCGCCTCGGTTACGTCGTCACCGACGAGGAGGTCGAGGACCTGGTCGCCGAATCGAAGATGGTCGCCCTCGGCGAGCCGCTGACGGTCGGCCGCATCCAGAAGAACGGCAAGTTCAATTACGAGGCCTTCAAGACCTTCGTCCAGTACGAGCTCGGGTTGAATCCGAAAACCTTCATCGAGGAGCAACGGCGCGAGCTGCTGGCGTTGCGCGTACGCAACCTGATGCGGGCCGGCGTCAAGGTGTCGCTCGACGAGGTCAAGGCCGACTTCGAACGCACCGGGCTGCAGGTCAACCTGGAATACCTGCGCTTCTCCAACCGGAAATACGAGTCGGCGGTCGCGATCACGGATGCCGAGCGCACGGCCTACGCGTCGAAGAACGAGGCCAAGCTCCGCGAGCTCTATGAACAAAAGAAGTTCATGTACGAGAAGGTGCCGAAAGAGGTCCGCGTGCGCGAGATCCTGGTCAAGGGCGGCGCCGCCGGCGACGCCGCCAAGGCGCAGCACAAGGCCGAGCAGCTGGCCGCGAAGATCAAGGGCGGGGACGCCGCCAAGACAAGCGCGAGCTTCGCGCAGGCTGCCAAGGAGTCGTCCGACGACGCCGCGAGCAAGGCCAAGGGCGGCGACCTCGGCTGGCGCCGCAAGGGGGCGCTGGGCCTGGAGTCGGCCGACGACGACAAGGTCCTCGGTGCCAAGGCCGGTGAGGTGCTCGGGCCGTTCAAGACCAAGGACGGCGGCGCGGCGCTGCTGCTGACCGAGGGGAGCCGCGAGGGCGACCTGCCGTTCGACAAGGTCAAACTCGACCTGGCCGACGAGAAGATTCGCGAGGAGCGCGCGGGAGCCCTGGCCAAGGCCGACGCCGAGACGGCGCTGGCCAAGGCCAAGGCGGGCGCGGGCAAGTCGCTGAAAGAGCTGTTTCCTTCCAAATCCGACAAGACGGCTGAGGACAAACCCGACGCCAAGCCGAACAAGCTCGCCAGGTTGCCTCCGGCGGACGAGGACGCACCGCGCGCCGAGGAGACCGGCCTCTTCTCGCGCCGGGGCAGCCGCGACGGCGCGATCGTCGAAGGGCTCGGGGTCTCGAACGCCCTCAGCAAGGCGGCGTTCGAGCTGAAGCCGGATGCGCCCCTGGCCGGCCCGTTCGAGATCGCCGGCAGCTGGGTCGTCGTGCGCCTCAAAGAGCGCAAGGAGCCCGACCTGGCGGAGTATGAGAAGAAGAAGCTCGATCTGCAGCGCGACGCCGAGCTGAACAAGTGGATGGAAGTGCTCACGGATTGGTCGCACGACCGATGCGTGGAGGCGCGCGACGCCAAGCGGATCCAGATCAACCGCGACGTCCTCCGCTACGAAGACAGCGCCGAGCCGCCGCCCTACGAACCTTGCATGCCGCGGCGCATGTTCGGAGGCTGACCCGGTGGCGATCGGCGCAGGCCCGTTCGGCACGGGGGGAGTCCACGGGCCGACCGCGCCGACCCACCGGCCCATGTGGCTGCTCGTGCTGTCGTCGATCACGCTGATCTACGGCGGACTCTTGCTGATCTCCGGGCTGCGCGACCTGCGCAACCCGACGGCGGCCGCCAAGCTGCCGATCGCGCGGCCGCTCGCGCCCCAGGAAGAGGAGTTGATGCGCGAGCTGGTCGACGTGAACACGGCCATCGTCGCGCGTCATTCAGGTGCGCTCCGCGGGCGCGCCGCGGCGTCGATGGTGCTGGCGCTGATCATGCTCTATTCGGCGGCTGCGGCGCTGTCGCGCGACCGGCATGGCCGCACCGCGACGCTCACCGCAGCCTGGCTCGGCATCGCCTACCAGCTCGGCGGCTTGCCAGTGCTGATCCCGATCGCCAACGATTACGCGGCCACCAGCACCCCCATCCTGGCGCGCATGGCCGCGGCTGACCTGCCCGTTCTCGCCGCCGACGCCGGGACGATGGTCGCGGAGGCCGGCGCCGCGCTGGCCCGCAAAGAGTCCAGCGAACCCGCCGCGACGTCGGGCGACGGGGCTGCCGCGGCGACCGTGACACCGGCGCCCGCGAGCGAGCCGCCGCCTCGCCCCGAAGCCGTCGCCGCCTTCATGCACACCGTCTTCGTGGGTGTGCCGATCGCCACGGCCATCCTGGGAATTCTCGGGTCGCTGTTGCTCATCTCCTACTTCGGCGGACGCCGGGGTCGCGCACTTTACGGGCTGTCGCCGACGCGTCCGCCCCTGCGCAGGTGAGCTCGGGCCACCGCGCTCCCCCTCTCTCGGGTAAAATCGTGTGCTCCGAATGGGGCCTTTAGACTCGTCCGAGGAGGTGCCGATCCGCGCACCCCGACCGATCACCGCCGCGCCTGGCGAGATCGTCGAGGCCGAGGCGGGGCCTCCGTTTTCGCTGGCACCGGGCGACGGCCGGACGATGCTGTCGCTCGCGGCCTGGCCGCTGGCCGGCATCGCGCGACTCGAGGACGTGGCCGTCGAGATCCCGGCGGCGGCAGCGGACCCGCCCGGCCCTTTGCCGCCGGAGCGGGCGCGCAACCGCCGCGGGCGGCTGCTCGCCGCGACGGTCACCACCGACCTCGCACGCATCGCGCGCGAGCTCGAACGCCCCGGCGTGCGCGCGCGCCTGGCCGCGGCCGGCATCTCCGACGTCCGGGTCGGCCTGGCCGAAGGGGCGTTTCACCTGGTGGGGCGCGCCGCGATGGGCGATCGCGAGGCGGCCTTCACGGCGCGCGCCCGGATATCGAGTGGGGCGAAGGCGGCTCGGCCGCCGCAGCCCATCGCGGGAGGTTCGGAACCCTCTCAGGGTTCCGAGCTCGATCTTCATCGCAGCTCGCCGCGGCGCAAGGGCGTCCTGCCGCCGACTGCGGCCGAGGGCGCGCGCATCCGCCTGTCGATCGAGGACCTGCGCATCTACGGCTTCCTGCCGGTACCGGCGCCGGTCGTCGCGCGCGCGATCCTCTCGAGCCTGGTGCAGGCACGGCCGGGGACGCGCTGGTGGATCGACTTCGACCCGCTGGAGATGGCGTTGCTCGAGACCTTTGCCGCCAGCGGCTGGCGCTTGCCCGACGTCGGCGCGACCCGCCTGAAGACGATAGAGATCTCGTCGAGCCGCATCGCGCTCGGCTGGAGCGGCGGCCATGATGACAATGACGACGACGGACAGGCGCGCGACGACGACGCGCCGATCTCGGCGGTGGTCGCGGCAGCGACGCTCGCGTCCACCGCGGCCACCGGGGCAACCGTCGCCCCGGAGCTCGACGAGGCCGACGGGCTGCTCGCGCGCGGCGACCACCGCGGCGCGCTCGACGCCTACCGGCGCGTGCTCGGGCGCGCGCCCGACGGGCCGGCCGCGACGCGCGTGCTGGAGATCCTGGTGTCGAGCGCCGCGCACCTCGAAGAAGCCGACGAGCTGGCGGGCGAGATCCTGACGCGCCAGCCCGAGGCGCCGCTCCCGCTGCTGGTGCGCGCGGTCGCGGCTGCCGAGCGGGGCGATCCCGCGCTGGCCGCCGACACCTACGAGCAGATCGCGACCATCGCGCGCCGGCGCAACGACGACGAAGATGTGATCATCGCGCGCCTCGCGGCCGCCGAGCAGTGGCTGCGCGCCGACAAGACCGACCGCGCCTATCGCTTGACCGAGCAGGTGCTGGCGACCATGCCGGCGCACGCGGGCGGCGAGACCGCGCGCATGTTGCAGGTGCTGGGCGATCGCTTGATCGCCAAGGGACAGCTGGCCGAGGCGGATCGGATCTTCGAATCGCGGCTGGCCCTGGCGGGCGACGAGCCGACGCGCGATCTGCTGGCGCTCGAACGCGCGCGCACGCGCTTGCTGGCGCCCGACGGCGGACCCGGCGCGCTGGCCGTGCTGCGCGACATGGCGCTCGACGCCGCGAGCCGCGACGCACTGGAGCTGCGCGCGGATCTCGGCGAGCGGCAGATGAGCTCCGACGACGCGGTGCCGGCGCTCGACGAGCTCGCGGCGCGCGCGCGGCGCGCCGGCGACGAGGAGGCATCGCGCCGCTACGAAGAGCGCGTGTCGGAGCTGCAGGCGCGTACGCGCCTTGCGCACCCCGAGCCGGACATCGAGCCGGGAACCCTCGAGGGGTTCCCGGATCCTCCGGCGAAGGATTCCGCTCGGCCAGGCGACCTTCGTCCACGCGAGACGCCTGGCGGCGCGCCGGCGGTCTCGACGGAGGAGCTCGAGCGCCTGCTCGGCGCCAACCCGACCGACGCCGCCGCCGCCGAGGGGTTGGCCGAGATCTACGCGCTCATCGCAGAGCCGCAGGCGCGCTCCGAGGCGCTGTCGAGCCTGCTCCGGCGCGCGCTGGGGCTGACGCCTGAACGGCGCAAGGCGATCTACGCCAGCGTCGGTGAGAGCGCCGAGGCCATCGGCGATCTGGACCGCGCCGAGCAGGCCTACTACCGCGCGGCCACGATCGAGGCCGAGCCCGCGCAGCGCGCAGGCTTTCTGGTGTCGCATGCGCGCGTGCTGCTCGCGCGCGGCGAGACGGAGACCGCGATCAGCGACCTCGAGGAGGCGCTCGGCCGCGTCCCCGATCACGCGGGCGCGCTGGCGCTCCTCGGCGATCTCGCGTTCCGGCTGGCGGACTGGGCGCGCGCGCGGCAGATCTACGCGTCGCTGGCGGCGTCGCCCGGCGCCGCCGAGGTGATCTCGCGCGAGCTGCTGATCTACCGGCGGGCGCAGATCGCGCAGGCGATCGGCGAGGAGTCCGAGGCCGAGAACCACTTCCGCGAGGTCGCGATCCTGAACTCGCGCCACGTCGAGGCGCGAGAGGCGCTGGCCGACATCGCGCTCCGGCGCGCCGACTTCGGGGGCGCAGCGCTGCGCCTGGAGGAAGTGCTGCGGCTCCTGCCGCTCGATGCGCTCGACCGGCTGCTCGACGTGCGCCAGCGGCTGGGCGGCGTCTACCTGCAGCTTCAAGATTGGACGTCGGCGCGCTACTACCTGGAGCTGGTGCTGGCGCAGGAGCCGACGCGCACCGTGCCGCTGGAGATCCTGATCGACGTCTACCTGCGCCTGTCGGCGTACCGCGAGGCAGCCGAGGCGTGTAGCCGGCTCGCGCGGCTGCACACGGGGCCGCGACGGCGCGCCGAGATCCTGTTCCGGCAGGGCGAGATCCTGCGGCGATCTCTCGAGGACGAATCGGGCGCGATCGACGCGTACCTGCGCGCATCGGATCTCGATCCGCAGTTCGCGCCCGCGCTGGCGCGCCTGGCCGACGTGGCCTGGCGCTGCGGCGACTTCGACGAGGTCGCCGAGCTGGCGCCGGAGCTCAGCGGCGGCCGTTACACACCCGATGACGAAGACCTGGATCTGCCGGTTCGCCTGGCGGTCGCGACGCGGCTCGTTCCGGGCGACGCTGAATCAGCCGCACTGGTGCCGCCCTTCAACGAGCCGGCGGGCGACGTCGCGCGCCGCGCGCGCGTGCTGGCCGAGGCGGCGGCGTTCCTGGGCGCGCGGCCGGCGCGCGATCTCGATGCGGCGCTCGACGCGCTCGCCAACGAGGGCGGCGACGCCGGCGGCGACGCCGACGCATCCCAGGGCCCGGCGAGCGGGTTTTACCGCGCGCTCGAGGACCTGGTGCAGGAAGATCCGGCGAACGCGAGCATGGGCGCCGTGCGCGTGCTGGCGCGCGCCGCCGAGCGCGGCGGCTGGACAGCGGCGGCGCGCGGTCTGTACAGCGTGCTGGTCTTCGTCGATCCGACCGACTCGGCGGCGGCGGCGCTGGCCGCGCTCGGGCCGGCGCGCACACTCGAGCCTCAGGAGATCGAAGGCAGCGGCATGCTGGCGCTGCTCGCGGCGAAGCAGCCGCTCGAGGCGCTGGAGGCGATCGCGAGCCAGGATCCGCTGTCCGCGCACGGCGAAGCGTTCACGCCCATGCGCCGGCGCGAGCTGCTGCGCACGCTCTCCGCACGCGAGCTGGTCAGCACCATGCTCTCGCTCGATTACCAGCGCGCGCTGGCCTGAACCCGCGCCGCCGTCAGCCCGGGACGATGACGTCGCAGGGAAAGTCGAACGTGATGTTCTTGTTGGTCGCCAGGTGCCAGCTGGCGCACGCCGTGCCCGTGAGCTCGATCTGTGTCGGCTTGCAGTTGGGATCGCCCGTCGGAACGCAATTGACGCGCCAGCCGTTGTTGGGGTCGAGCGGAACCGGCGTGGTCTCGATCAGAATCTGCGCCTCGCTGAGCAGGCTGGTGTTCACGTGGATCGCTGGCTTCCCGGGATCGAGGTTGTTGAGATCGAAGATGCAGCTCTTCACGCCCGAGAACAATCCGGCGAGCGTGTTGGTGAGCGCCTGCTGATCGGTGACGTCGGGGGCGAACACCATCCCGTTGCCGCCGGTCGTCGCGTAGTCGACCAGGGCCTGGCCCGTGGTGCGCCCCAATTGCGTGGCGAGGGTCGCCCACGGAGCACTGTTGGGATCCGCGTGGCATTCGTCGTAGACGTTGTGCCCCGGGCAGGGAGTGGCGATCGGCTGGTTCACCCCCGCGTTGGCGTAGGCCTGCAACACGCCCGGGCACGTGCCGGTGTTGAAGTTCGACGACAACCCGAGGACGTAGGTCGAGATCCCCATCCCGTTGAGTTGTTTGAGCTCGGCGACCGTCGCGTCGACGGCGCACGTGGTATTGCCGTCGTTGCAGAAGTCGGGCTCGCCGTCGGTGACGAACAGGACGAAGTTGCCACCGTTGCCGGGCGCGCCCGTGAACAGCGGTGGCAGCATCGGCAACACCTGCGTCACCGGCGTCTCGAGCTTCATCGTGCTGAGAGGGCCGGTCGGATACATCGCCGAGATCGCGGGATAGTTGCTGGGCGCGATCGGCACCTTCTGGAAGATCGGGCACATCGACGGCGCGACCCCGGTGAAGACGCCCAGCCCGAAGTCGACCTGCGGCTGGCCGTCGGGCGTCAGCTGCAGGGTCTGGATCACCGGCAGCACCGCCGTGCGCAGCGCGCCCCAGGCGCCGTTGGGCAGGTTCGCGCCGGTCTGGAACATGCTGCCCGAGCCGTCGACGAGCACGAGCACATTGGGGACCTTCGGCGCGAACTGATAGTTCGCCATCTGGCAGGCGCCGTCGCCCGTCCCCGAGTCGGGGATGACGCCGCTACCGCCCGACCCGTGGTTGCCCGTACCGCTGCTGTTCCCCGTCCCGCCGCTGTTGCCGCCACTGCCCTGGGCGGTGGGCGCGACCTTGGCGCACCCGAGCGCGAGGGAAAGAGCACAGGCGACGAAGACAGACGAGACAGACGAGACAGACGAGACAGACGTCGAGCGAAGCGTCGGGAAGCGAGTAGTCATAGGCGAGGTCCTTCCTAAAAAGACGAGCGCGTCGGCCACTCTATAACGGAGAAGGCCGACGGCGAATCGAAAAAGGCAGGGCCTCGGAGGCTGGGAAACCGCGTCAGGCGGGCGCGCCGAAGACGACTTCCCTTGGCGGACGGCGCAGGTCCCAGACCAGGCCGAACACCGACGCCAGCTGCAGGACGCGGTAGGTGAGGTCGATCTCCCACCAGCGGAAGCCCTGGTTGGCCGAGCTCTGATAGTGATGGTGGTTGTTGTGCCATCCTTCGCCGGTGGTGACCAACGCCAGCAGCATGCTGTTGCGCGAATCATCCGTGGTGGCGTAGCGCCGCTTGCCGAAGAGATGGGACAGCGAATTGACCGAGAACGAGCCGTGCCACACCAGCACCGTGGTCACGAAGTACCCCCAGACCAAACCGTGGAGACCCCCGAAGCACAGAAACGCCAGCGCCAGCGCGACGGTCGGCAGCATGTGCACGAGGTCGCGGTTCAAGAAGCGAAGCTCGGGGTACTTGGCCAGGTCCGAAACCATCGCGGGATCGGTATCGTCCCAGGTGGGGCTCATGACCCAACCGATGTGCGAGTACCAGAACCCGCGGCGGCGCGGCGAATGGACGTCCTCGACCTGGTCGGAATACTTGTGATGCCAGCGGTGGTGGTTGGCCCACCAGAGCACACCCCGCTGCGCCGCGCTCTGCGCGCCGAGCGCCAGCAGGAATTGTCCGACGCGCGACGTCTTGAAGCTGCGGTGCGCGAAATAGCGATGGTACCCCGCGGTCACGACGACCATGCGGGCGAAGTAGACTCCGATCGCCAGGGCCACGCCCCGCCATGACAATCCCAGGTACGCCACGCCCGCGATCGCGGCGACGTGAACGCCCCAGAACGCCACCGACGTTGCGCGAAAATAGCCCTTGGAATCAGGCTTGGCGTCGCTCGAAGCCTGGCGATCGGATGACTGCATGGTATCGAGACTAGCCTTGAGTCCGTCACGGTCGGACCATTCCCTTGTCACAACCCGGTCACACCTTCCTCGCGACGCGTTCGTGACGACCGCGGGGTTCGAGGCTGCGCTCATTGCCGACATGAAGGGGAACTGGAGCGCGCCCGAGTCACCCGTGCCCGGGCTGGTGCTTGCCGAGGCGCGGGCCGGGAGCGCCGCCGCGCGCGATCTCGTCTTTGCTCGGCAATGCGTGCCCGGGGCCGTCGAAGCGCAGGCGCCGTCGGTGCAGCGGCTCGCCGAGGCGGCGTACCAGGCGATCGAGGCGGCGCTCGACGCCGGCGACACGCCGTTCACGCTGCACGCGTTCCCGGCCATCGCCGATCCGATGCTGGGCAGCCGCGTCGGGCTCGTGGAGCGGCAGCTGTTGGAGCTGCTGAAGCAGCGGCGGCGACGCGCGTTTCGTTCCTACCGCGCGCCCGCGGAGATCCCGGACGTCTGGGCGCCGGGCGTGCGGCTCGTGCAGCTGGTCGCGCTCGACCGCGAGCGCCTGCTGGTGTCGGTGGCGGCGGCGCGCGCGCTCCCGCGTGGCGGCACCGATCTCGCGCCGTGGCTGGCGGGCAGCGCCCCGATCGCGCTCGACAAGGCGCCACCGTCGCGCGCGTACCAAAAGCTCGAAGAGGCGTTCGCCTGGCTGGGAGCGGCGCCGACGGCGGGACAGACCTGCGTCGACCTCGGCGGCGCGCCGGGCGGCTGGGCCCTCACCGCACTCAAGCGCGGCGCGCGCGTCACCGCCGTCGACCGCGCGCCGCTGGAGCCGCCGGCCGCCGGCCACCCGCATCTGACCGCGATCATCGGCAACGCGTTCACCTACGAGCCGGCGAAGCCGGTCGACTGGCTGCTGTGCGACGTGGTGTGCGAACCGGCGCGCACGTTGAAGCTGATCGCGCGCTGGCTGGAACAGCGCTGGTGCCGCCGGCTGGTGGTCACGGTCAAGTTCAAGGGCCGCGACGGCTACGGCGTGCTCTCCGAGGCGGAGCCGCTGTTCGCTGCCGCCGGGTGGCGGTTCGCGCGCACGAAGCAGCTGCTGCACAACAAGAACGAGGTCACGGTGCTCGGGAAGCAGTAGCCCGAACAGCGCCGCGCCCCTCTCCCGGCGCTGCGGCGCCGACCTCTCGCCCGATCCGCGGGGCGCGGTCATTTTTTCGCGGACCGGCGCAATTTTGCGCGTCACCGCAAGAATCCTGCAATATCACTGGCTGATGCTCACCCACCAGGACCACGCGACTTGTCGGCGATTCTGATCGTTGGCGGCGCCGGGTTCATCGGCAGCCACACCGCCAAGCTCGTCGCCGCCGCCGGACACACGCCGGTGGTGTTCGACAACCTCAGCTCGGGGCACCGCTGGGCGCTGCGCTGGGGTGTCTTCGAAGAAGGCGACCTCGCCGACCGCGCCGCGATCGATCGCACGCTCGAGCGCCACGACGTCGAGGCGGTGATCGACTTCGCCGCGCACATCGAGGTCGGCGAATCGGTGCGCAACCCGCGCAAGTACTTCCGCAACAACCTGGTCAACACGCTGAACCTGCTCGACGCCATGGTCGACAAGGGCGTCAAGCAGATCGTCTTTTCGTCGACCGCGGCGGTGTACGGCGATCCGCTGACCGTGCCGATCCCCGAGGACCACCGGATGCTGCCCGTGAACCCCTACGGCGAGTCGAAGCTGTTCGTCGAGCGCACACTGCGCTGGTACGGCGAAGCCTACGGCCTGCGCTGGGCAGCCTTGCGCTATTTCAACGCCGCCGGCGCCGATCCCTCAGGCGAGATTGGCGAGGACCACGCGCCCGAGAGCCACCTCATCCCCCTGGCGATCAAGGCCGCGCTCGGCCAGCGCGGCGAGCTGCAGGTCTTCGGCACCGACTACCCGACGCCCGACGGCACCGCGGTACGCGACTACATCCACGTCGTGGATCTCGCGCAGGCGCACCTGCTCGCGCTCGATCACCTGGCGGCCGGCAAACCGAGCGTCGCCGCCAATATCGGCACCGGCGTTGGCCACTCGGTGCGCGAGGTGATCGCCGCCGTCGAACGTGTGAGCGGCCGCACCGTCCCGCGCCGCGAAGTGGGCCGCCGCCCCGGCGACGCGCCCTCGCTGGTCGCCGACGCGCGGCTCGCGCAGACGCTGCTCAATTTCCAGCCGCGATATCCCGACCTTCTCACCATCGTGGAGCACGCATGGAAATGGCACGCGTCACGCTCGGGATGATCTGCCGCAGCCAGCCCGCCCTCGTCGCGGCGCTGGTGCTGGGCGCAGTCCTGGGCGCCGGTGGGTGCGGCAAGCCGCTCTGCCCCGGCGACATGCGCATCGACGCGCAACGCTCGAGGCCAGGCCAGACCGCGTTCTGTGTGAACCCGACCGACAGCAGCCGCGCCGCCTTCGTCGACCTACACCCGAACGGGGCACGGCGCCAGGTGTGCCCGTTCTCGGCCGGTAAACCGTCGGGGGTGTATCAGGCCTTCCACCCCGGCGGCGAGCGCTGGCTCGAGGGCCGATACGAAAACGGCCTCAAGGTCGGACGCTGGACGCAGTGGGCCCCCGACGGACGCAAGGTGGCTGACGGTGAATACCGGGAGGGCCTGACGGTCGAAGGCGCGCCCGTCGGATTCCCCGCGACCTGCGAATCGGTCACCTGGTAACGGAGACGGCGTGGCGAAGCCCGGGGGCGGAGAGACTGGTGGCGGAGAGACTGGTGGACGAAGGAATCATGCATAGGATGATCCCGCGGCGGGCTCAAAATCAGGACTCCTTTGAGGTTTCCGCCGCTCCCTTCCCATGTGACAATGAGCGCCCCATGGACGACGTTCTCGCAATCATTCTCGGCGGTGGGCGCGGCACACGGCTTTTTCCGCTCACGCTGCGCCGGTCGAAGCCGGCGGTGCCGATCGGCGGGAAATATCGGCTGATCGACATCCCGATCAGCAACTGCCTCAACTCGAACGTGAGGCGGATCTTCGTGCTGACGCAGTTCAACTCGGAGAGCCTGAACCGACATCTGAGCCTCACGTACAAGTTCGACATCTTCTCGTCGGGCTTCGTCTCGGTGCTGGCCGCCGAACAGACCGAAGATGGCGACAGCTGGTTCCAGGGGACGGCCGACGCCGTTCGCCAGAGCCTGCGCCACATGCGGCGTCAGGAAGCGAAGAACGTACTGATCCTCTCGGGCGATCAGCTGTACCAGATGGACTATCGCCAGATGCTCAAGACGCACGTCGAGAACAAGGCCGACGCCACGGTGGGCGTCATCCCGGTCGACGCCGCGCAGGCGTCGCAGTTCGGCATTCTCAAGATGGACACCAGCGGCCGCATCGTGCACTTCGAGGAGAAGCCGTCGGCGGATCGCCTGCCCGCGCTGATCTCCGACATCCCGGGCGTCGGACGCGGCTACCTCGCGTCAATGGGCATCTACGCCTTTGCGCGCGAGGCGCTGGAGCACTCGCTGTCCGATCCCAAGCTGGTCGACTTCGGACGCCACGTGATCCCGGACGCCGTGCCGCGCCAGCGCGTGCAGGCGCACGTGCACCGCGGCTACTGGGAGGACGTGGGAACGATCCAGTCGTACTTCCAGGCGAATCTGGCGCTGTGCGAGCCAATCCCGCCGTTCGATTTTTACGACGCGCACCCGATCTACACCAACCCCCGCTTCCTGCCCGCGTCGAAGGTCGCGAACTGCATGATCAAGAACGCGCTCATCTCCGAGGGCTGCATCATGCAAGGCGCGCACATCGACCGCGCCGTGATCGGCATCCGCACCCGCATCGGCGCGGGGACGCAGATCCGCAGCAGCTTGCTCATCGGCGCGGACGGCTACGAGACCCTGCACGACATGGAGACGATGCAGAGCAAAGGGATCCCGCCCATCGGCATCGGCGCCGAGTCGGTCGTCGAGAACGCGATCGTCGACAAGAACGCGCGCATCGGCCGCGGCGTTCGCATCGTCAACCGCGACGGCACGAAGGAAAAAGATGGCAACGGCTACTTCATCCGCGAGGGCATCGTGATCGTCGCCAAGAACGGCATCATCCCCGACGGAACGGTGATCTGATGCGCTGGGGGATCCTGGGCGTCTCGATGTTCGCCACGCGCCGCATGGTGCCGGCGATGCAGCGCGGGCGCGACATCACCGTCGCAGCGATCGCGTCACGCTCGAAGGACAAGGCCGACAAGGCGGCGCGCGAGCTCGGCATCGCGCGCGCCTACGGCTCGTACGAGGAGTTGCTCGCCGATCCCGAGATCGACGCGGTCTACATCCCGCTGCCCAATCACCTGCACGTCCCCTACTCGATCAAGGCGGCCGAGGCCGGCAAGCACGTGCTGTGCGAGAAGCCGATCGCGCTCAACGCCGCCGAGGCGCGGTCGTTGCTGGCGGCGCGCGATCGCACCGGCGTGCTGATTCAAGAGGCGGCGATGATCCGCGTGCACCCGCGCTGGCTCGCGACCCGCGCCGAGCTTGCCAAGGGCAGCGCCGGCAAGATCGGCGAGCTGCGCTCGATCGTCAGCAGCTTTGGCTACCACCTGCGCCAGCGCGAGAACGTGCGTTACCGGCGCGAGATGGGCGGCGGCACGCTGCTGGACGTCGGCTTCTACCCGGTCAGCATCTCGCGCTTTTGCTTCGGCACCGAGCCGGCGCGCGTCCTCGCGTCGCTGACCACCGACCGCGAGACCGGCGTCGACATCCTGGCGGCGGCGATGCTCGAGTTCCCGACCGGCCACTCGATCTTCAGCTGCGGCATGCAGCTGTCACCCTCGCAGCAGGTCGCGCTGATGGGGAGCAAGGGGCGCATCAGCTTCGACGTGCCCTGGAGCCCGTACACCGATCGGCCCACGCGTCTCGTGATCGACCGCAGCGAACAGCTGGAAGAGCCGATGGTCGAGTCGGTCGCCTTCGAGCCGTGCAACCAGTACACGCTGCTGGCCGAGGGTTTCTCGCAGGCGGCGAGGAGCGGCGCCAAGGCGCCGCTGCCGCTCGAGGACAGCGTGAAGAACATGGCGGTGCTCGACGCGCTGGCGCGTTCCGCGACGAGCGGCCACTGGGAAGTGCCAGGGGCGTAGCGACCGCC
>CAZNCQ010000172.1:0-15280 GCA_964571275.1 uncultured Myxococcales bacterium | reverse complement strand
CGCGGCGCGATCCCGGCGAGCGTCAGGCGTACTCGATGATCGAGGAGTTCATGCTCGCCGCCAACGAGGCGGTCGCGACCAGCTTCCGCGAGCGCGGCGAGGACACTCTGTGGCGCATCCACGACGCGCCGGATCGCGGGCGAATGGAGGAGTTCGCGGTGCTGGCGGGGAACTACGGCATCACGATCGACATCGACGACGCGCGCACGCCCCAGGGGTTGAAGCGCGTGCTCGAGCGCCTGAAGGGCCTCCCGGCCGAGAAGGCGCTGTCGTTCCAGATGCTGCGCTCGCTCAAGCAGGCGACGTACGACGTGGTCAACCTCGGCCACTTCGGGCTGGCGTCGTCGGACTACCTGCACTTCACCTCGCCGATCCGGCGCTACCCGGATCTGATCGACCATCGCTTGCTCAAGAGCCGGCTCGCGGGCCAGGGCAAGCCGGCGGGCGGCTTCAAGCCGCCGTCGGTCGAGCCGCCGCCGGATCGCACGGCGCTGCAGAAGATGGCGGCCGACGCGTCGTTCTCCGAGCGCCAGGCGATGGAGGTCGAGCGCGAGGTCGTCGATCTCTATCGCGCGTTCTTCCTGCGCGATCGGATCGGCGACGTCTTCGACGGCACGATCTCCGGCGTGATGGGCTTCGGCTTCTTCGTGGTGATCGACGAGCCGTTCGTCGAGGGCCTCGTGCGGCTCGAGGCGCTGTCCGACGACTACTACGTCTTCGACGAGACGGCGAGCCGCCTGGTCGGGCGGCGCTCGGGGCGCACGTTCGCGCTCGGCGACACGGTCAAGGTCGAGGTGCAGACGGTCAGCGTCGTGCGCCGCAAGATCGACTTTGCGCTGCACGAGCACCGCGCGCGTCAACGCGCGCACGATCCCTCGGATGGGCGTGGGTCCGGGCGCGGGAATCGCGACCGCCGGCGTGCGCACGACGGCGTGACGACCGACCGCGCGGTCAGGCGCGCCGGCGATGATGCGGGCGCGCGCGGCAAGCGCAAGGGGTCGCGCGAAGAAGAGAAGCGCGCGCGCGACCGCGCGCGAACTCACGCCAAGGTCAAGGCAACGCGCGCCAAGGGCAAAGGCAAGATCACGGGCATCGGCAAGAAGCGCAAATGACCGCTCGGCGATAGACTGCGTTCAACCGCGATGGCGATGACGATCCGCGAGCAGCTCGAGGCCGACGAAGAGGCGGTCCTGTCGCCCCACGCGCAGAAGAGCAGCGCCAGCCGCGGCCGCAGTCGGCCCGAGCCGCCGGATCCGGTGCGGCCGATCTTTCAGCACGATCGCGATCGGATCATTCACTCCAAGGCGTTTCGCCGCCTGGCCGGCAAGACGCAGGTATTCCTGGCGCCCGAGGGCGATCACTACCGCACGCGCATCACTCACACGCTCGAGGTCGCGCAGATCGCGCGCACGGTGACGCGCGCGCTACGGCTCAACGAGTCGCTGACCGAGGCGATCGTCATGGGCCACGACCTCGGCCACACGCCGTTCGGCCACGCCGGCGAAAAGGTGCTGGCCAGGTTGATGCCCGACGGTTTTCATCACGTGAAGCAATCGTTGCGCGTGGTCGAGGTGCTGGAGCGCGAGGGCCGCGGGCTCAATCTCAGCCAGGAGGTCCGGGACGGGATCCTCAAGCACTCGAAGGGCAAGGGCCACATCATCTCGGACAACCCGAACCTGATGGCGATGACGCTCGAGGGGCAAATCGTGCGCATCAGCGACATCGTTGCTTACGTGAACCACGATCTCGACGACGCCGTTCGCGGGCGTGTCGTCAATCCGGAGGACGTGCCGCGCGGGCTGCTCGACGCGCTGGGCGCGACCCACGGCGATCGCATCGCGCGCATGGTCGGCGACATGGTCAGCGCCTCGCGGCTCGACGAGAAACGCCAGATTCGTATGAGCGAGGAGATCCTGGGCGCGCTCATCGCGCTGCGCGATTTCCTTTATGAAGCGGTCTACGAGCGCGCCGAGATCCGCGGCGAATTCGAAAAGGCGCAGCGAATCATTTCGGAGCTGTGGGCCTACTTCCACGCACACCCCGACGAGTTTCACGCCAAGCACTGGCCCAAGGGCGTGCCCGAATCCGACGGCCTGTCGCGCGCAATCGCCGACTTCATCACCGGCATGACCGACCGCTACGCGCTGCGGGTGTACGAAGAGTATTTCATGCCGCAGCGCTGGCCGGTGTATTAGCGGGCCGGTGTATTGGGCTCGTTGGCCAATCCGTTTTCTTGAGCCAAAGAGCCGCGCTGCGGCCACTATCACGCCGGTGGCTCACTGCGTCCCCACTTGCCGGGGGCCCCGCGGGAAGGTGATGGGTACGTGATACGCTGATCCTTGTAGACGGATGTCGTGAAGCGAGGCCGCTGATGTCCATCGTCAACATTCGCGCTAACTGGCACATTCGCAGGTTTTGGCGCGTATTTTTCGTGGTGGCGGTCGCGCTCGCGGCGCGACCGCTGGTCGCGCGCGCCGATGGCGACGCCACTGACAGCTCCAACTCGGCTTCTGCGGCCGCCTCGGTGACAGAGCTCAATCGCAAGGCGCTCGAAGCCTATGACAACCTCAACTTCGACGACGCGAAGGCGGCGCTCAAGGAGGCGCTCGCGCTTTGCGACCGCAACGGCCTGGGCAGCGATCCGGTGCGTGCGCAGGCCTACTTGAACCTGGGTGTCGTGCTGCTCGCCGCCGATGCGCAACACCGCGACGTCGCGGTCGCCAATTTCCGGCGCGCGATCCAGATCCAGGCCGACATTCACCTTCCGGAGCGCGTCGCCAACCCCGAGGTGCAGCAGGCCTTCGCGGAGGCCCAGGCCGCCGCCCGCGCCGCGCAGGTCCCGCGCGCCCCCGCGCCGGCGACCGGCGCCACCGACGCGCGCCGCCCCGCCGCGCACGAAGGCCACGGCGACGGAGACGGAAACGCCGACGCCGACGTCGAAGCCAGCGCCGACGAGACCGAGGGCGGCGAGCACGCGCGCTGGTTCATCGGCTTCGGCGTCGGCAGCGGCATCGGGTGGACCAGCGGCACCGGCGAGGTGAGCGACCTGCACCTGCCCTCGGGCTTCGAGCCGTCGTCGGTGATTCACCTCGCGCCGGAGATCGGCTACTTCGTGCGTCCGGATCTACTGCTCTCGTTGCAGGGGCGCATTCAGTTCATCTCGGGCGCGACGCCCGAGCGCGATCCGGGCGGCACCGCCTGCGGCTCCGATCAAGTCTGCTCGCCCAGTCACGGCGCGACCGCGCTGTTCGCGAAGGCGACGCTGTTCTTCGCGCCGAGCGGGTTTCGGCCATACGTGAGCGGCGCCCTGGGCGTTGGACAGATCCGCCACGTGGTCTCGCTCCCGGACCGCAACAACTGCGGCACCGATCCCGCACACCCGGTCGCGTGTGTCGACACCGCAGCGGCCGGCCCGGTGCTGCTGGGGCCGGGCGGCGGATTCATGTACGAGCTCGGGCGTCATTTTGCGCTCACGCTCGGCGCCAGCGCGCTCGTCGGCGTGTCGGCCTTCACCTTCCACCTCGACGTGGGCGGCGGGATCGCCGTCGAGCTTTGAGAGCCATGAGCCGCATGCGCACCGCCTCGTCATCGTCTCATTCGTTGTCGTCGCCGCAGGGGTGGCGGAGCCGCTCGCTCGCGCTCTCGCTCGCCGTGGCGGCGGCGCTCGGTCTCGTCGGCGCCGGTTGCTTCGCGCCTCCGGAAACCTGCGGCGATTGTAACGGCCCGGGCGTGGGCGGCAACGGCGGCAGCACCGGCGGCGGGGGTGACAGGGGCAGCGGCGGCACGTCGGGCACGGGCGGCATGCTGGGCACCGGTGGCGCGAACGCCAGCGGCGGCGCCCCCGGCACCGACGGCGGGTCGGGGACGGGTGGCTCCGGCAGCGGCGGCAAGACCGGCAGCGGTGGCGCGGGGCTGGGCGGGTCTGGCCTGGGCGGTACAGGCGCCGGCGGCACGGGGCTGGGCGGGTCCGGCCTGGGGGGCGCGGGCATGGGTGGCTCCGGCGTGGGCGGGGCGAGTGTCGGGGGCGCGGGCATGGGCGGTGCGGGCGTCGGCGGCGTGGGCGGCGCGGTGATCGACTCCGCGCTCGTCGCCTGGTACCAGATGGACGACGGCAGCGGCACCACCGCCGTGGACGGTTCGGGACACGGGCGCAACGCCACGCTGACGCCGCTCGGCGGCGGCACCGCGGCGTTTTCAACCACCCATCAGGTTGGGACCGGGTCGATGAACCTGGCAAGCAGCAGCGCGACCGTCGGCGGCTTCGCCGTCGTTCCGGCCAGCATGCAGACGATGGGCGCGACCACGGCGATCACCATCAGCTGCTGGGTCAACGTCCGCACCGAGCGCGCCTGGGAACGGATCTTCGACTTCGGTAACAGCCAGACGACGGGGTACATGTTCCTGTCCACCGCGCAGGCGCAGACCACGCCGAACTCGCCGCGCTTCGCGATCTCGATGACCGGAAACACTGCCGAGCAGATGATCAACATGACCACGCCCGCGGTGCTGTCGACCAATACGTGGCACCACATTGCGGTCGTGCTCGGCGCCGGCGCCACGTATACCGGGACGCTCTACATCGACAAGATGGTGGCCGGGACCAACACGGCGATGACCCTGCGCCCGTCGAATCTGGGCAGCACCTCCAACAACTGGATCGGGCGGTCGCAGTTCTCGACGGCCGATCCCCTGTTCGACGGTCTCATCGACGATTTCCGTATTTATTCCCGCGCGCTCACCGCCGCGGAGATCACCGCGCTGCCCTGACGGCGTCAGTCGCCTCAGCTCTCGGGCCAAGTTACAACAAATGTACGATCCGGAAACCGCGGATTAACTCACACTCCGCTAGAGTCGTTTACGTTCTCGCGTCGAGCCAGAACGACTCAAGCAATGGGTGCATCTTCAACGGTATTGCAGACGATCGTTGTCACGTTGGACCACGCGCTGAACGACGTCCGACCTGACGCGCCGGCCGTCCTGCTGCGTAGTCTAGGACACCAGGTCGTCGTCGTCGGATATGACTTCGCGGAGCTGGCGGGCCGCCGCGTCGCCGCCGACCTGATCGTCGTCGAGGCCGGCTCGCATCTCGAGATCGGCAAGGACGCGATCAAGCGCCTGCGCGATCGCGAAGAGCTGGCCGGCACCGGCATCCTGATCTGCGTGGACGTGACGCGCGTGGCCGGCCTCGACGTGCAGATGGGCGCCGATGACTTCATCCTCATGCCGCTGGCCGCCGACGAGCTGGCGGCGCGGCTGCGCCAGCTCAAGTGGCGGGGCACGGCGCAGAATCCGGCCGGACGCAGCCGCTACGGCGACATCATCCTGGATACCACCTCGCTGCAGGCATTCTCGGCCGGGCAGTCGCTCAAGCTCACGCCGTACGAGTTCCAGTTGCTCAAGTTTCTCGTCGAGCGCGCGGGTCGGGTCTTCACGCGCGAGGAGCTGCTGTCGCGCGTCTGGGGCTACCGCCACGTCGGGCGCGTGCGCACCGTCGACACGCACATCCTGAACCTGCGCGGCAAGCTCGGCCCCGCCGGCGAGCTGCTGGAGGCGGTGCGCGGCATGGGCTACAAGCTGCGCAAGCTCGACGGCCAGAGCGCAGAAAGCCCGCGCGCCCAGCTCGGCTGACGCGAACGACGCCAGAACCGGACGCCAGAACCGGACGCCAGAACCGGACGCTAGAACCGGACGCTAGAACCGGACTTGGATCTCGTAGCGGCGGTTCTTCGCCTTCTTCGCCGGCGTGTTGTCGGGCGTGACCAGCGGCCGTTCCGCCGCCATTCCGATCGAGGTGATCTCGCTCTTGGGGATCCCACGCGCGACCAGCTCGCGCTCGATCACCGCGGCGCGCTTGCCCGATAGCTCCTTGTTGTGCTCCGGCTTGCCGCTCGAGTCGGTGTGACCCGAGACCTCGAACTTGAACGAGGTCACGCCGGCGACGTTCAGATGCTTCTTGGCGTCGACCAGCGCGTCGGCCAGCTTCTTTATCTTCGAGTCACAGCCGGGCATCAGCTGGTCGCTGTCGACCTTGAAGCTGCACTGATTCTTGCGGCCCTCGGCCAGCAGCTTGGCGTTCACTTCCTTGACCGCCTTGTCGCGGGCGGCGCCGCCCGCCTTGTTGGCCAGGCTGCCGAAGTCCAGCGCGCGCGCCGGCGTGGTGCCCAGGCTGGCGAGCGCGCCCGAGATGGCGATGACAGCAAGGGAGGTGAAGACAGCCGGCGCAGCCGGCCGCGTGCGATGCGAATGATTCATGGCGCTCCACGATACCGAGACTTGGCGCATCGCCGCAAGCGCTTCGGCGATCCCGCGCCTACATCGTGCCGGATCATTCCTGCTAAGCTGGGCAACTGCGATGGCTGCCGCCGGTCCCACCACCCTCGAGGAGAAGCTGCGCGTGCTCGTCATCGACGACGAGAAGAACATCCGCCAGACGCTGGGCATGTTCCTGGAGAAGCTCGGCTGTGAGGTGCAACTGGCCAGCTCGAGCGAGGCCGCGATCTCCGCGCTCGCGCGTCAGTCGATGGAGCTGGCCTTTCTCGACCTGCGCCTCGGCACCGAACGCGGCGAGGAGCTGATCCCCAAGCTCCTCGCGATCTGCCCGTCGCTGCCGATCGTCGTCTTCACCGCCTACGCCACGATCGAAACCGCGGTCGACACGCTCCGGCGCGGCGCCTGGGACTACCTACCCAAGCCCTACACGCCCGAGCAGATCCGGCAGCTGGTGACACGCGCGCGCGAGCGGCGCGAGCTGACTCAGCAGGTCGCCGACCTCGAGAGCCGCCTCGCCCGGGCGCAGCCGGCCCTGGACACGTCCTCGGAGAGCCCGGCGATGCGGCAGGTCTACGACCTGATCGCGCGCGCCGCCAAGACCGACGCGCAGGTGCTGTTTCGCGGCGAGACCGGCACCGGCAAGACCGCGCTGGCGCGCCTGCTGCACGACGAGAGCGCGCGCCGCGACCGCCCGTTCGCGGTGGTCAACTGCCCGACCTTGTCGGCCGACTTGCTGGCGAGCGAGCTCTTCGGCCACGCGCGCGGCGCGTTCACCGGCGCGGTGAAGGACCAGCCGGGCCGCGTCGACGCCGCCGACGGAGGCACGCTGTTCCTCGACGAGATCGGCGAGATGCCGGTGGCGCTGCAGGCCAAGCTCCTGCGCTTCCTGCAAGACAAGCAGTACGAGCGCGTGGGCGAGAGCGAGACCCGCACCGCCGACGTCCACATCATCACCGCCACCAACCGCGACATCGAGGCCGACATCCAGGCCGGCCATTTTCGCGAGGATCTGTTCTACCGGCTGAATGTCATCGAGATCCGCGTGCCGGCGCTGCGCGAGCGCCCCGAGGACATCCTGCGCCTCGCGCGCCGTTTCCTCGCATTCTTCGCCGCCAGCATCGGGCGCTCGGTGCCCGAGCTGTCGAAAGAGGCCGAGGCGATGATGCTGTCCTATCGCTGGCCGGGCAATGTGCGCGAGCTGCGCAACGCGATCGAGCGCGCGGCGATCCTGTGGCCCGCGGACGTGATCTCGCGCGAGGCCTTCCCGGATCGCGTCGCCAGCCTGTTCCCGGTGCGGCCGTTCGTGGGCGGCGACTTCTCGCTGGACGACATCGAGCGCGAGCACATCCTGCGCGTCACCGGGAGAACGTCCAAGCTCGAAGAGGCGGCCGAGATCTTGAAGATCGACACGTCGACGCTGTGGCGCAAGCGCAAGCGCTACGAGTGAGCCGGCGAGCGCGAGAACGGCGACGAGGACGACTACCGGGTAGAGTCAGTCCGCCGCCGGCAGCTCGATCCAGAAGGTGCTTCCTGCGCCGGGCTGGCCCTCGACGCCGATCCGGCCGCTGTGCGCCTCGACGATCTCCTTGGCGATGAACAGCCCCAGCCCCGCGCCCGGCGTGGTCGCGCCCGGGCGGCGGAAGAACTTCTCGAAGATCGCCTGGCGCAGCTCGGGCGGCACGCCGGGGCCGCTGTCGGTGATCGAGTAGCGCACCACATCCTCGTGGCGCTCCGCCGAGATCGCGATGCGGCCGCCAGCCGGCGTGTACTTCACCGCGTTGCCGACGAGGTTCGCGAACGCGAGGTCGATGCGCTCCGGATCGGCGATCACCATGCCCAGGCTCGGCAGCAGCTCGAGGCGGAGCTCGATCCCCTTGGCGTCGGCGGGCGCGCGGAAGGCCTGCGCGGCGTCGCGCGCGATGGTCGCCGCGTCGACGGGCCGCTGGTGCAGCTCGATGCGGCCCGACTGGATGCGCGACAGATCCAGCAGATCGTCGACGATCTGCTGCAGCCGCTCGGTGTCCTGGCGCGCGACGTAGAGCAGATCGGCCTGCTTCTCGGTGATGGGCCCGACGGCCTGCTCCAGGCACAGGTGCAGCGCCATGCGCAGCGACGTGAGCGGCGTGCGGAACTCGTGTGCGACGGTCGCCACCAGGTTGGTCTTCAGCTCGTCGAAGCGCATGAGGCGCGTGACGTCCTGGAGCAGGATCGCGACGCCGATGATCGCACCGCCCTCGGTCGACACCGCGGTCGCGCGCGGAAGCACGAACGCCTCCTGGTCGCCCAGCGTCGTGCGCAGCGCCTCCTCCAGACCCTTCGATTGATACGACCCGCGCCCGGCCATGACGTGCGTGCGCACGCGCTCGATGAGCGCGCGCACCTCGGGCGGCGCGGGCGCCAGCGGCTCGGAGGCGCCGTCGGCGACCTGCACGCGCAGGTTGATCTCGGTGGCGCGGTTGACCGCGATCAGGCGCCCCCCGGGATCGAACACCAGCACCGGGTCCGGCAAGCTGTCGATCACCGCCTGCGCCTGCTGTTCGGCCGCCAGCAGCTCGCCGAGCGAGCTCGCCCGGTACTGGGCCAGCCGGTCGGCCATGGTGTTGAACTCGGTCGCGACCTCGGCGATCTCGTCGCGGCCGTGCACGCGCGCGCGCGCCTTGGGATCGCCCTCGCCCAGCCGGCGCGCCGCGGAGCGCAGCACGCCGAGCGGACGGAGGATGCGCGTCGTCAGCGCGACCGACGCCAGGAGACCGAGCACGCACGCGGCGACCGCGGCCGCGATCATCACCGCGTCGAGCTGCCGCGCCATCTTGCGCGCCTGCTCGCTCTTGCGCACCATCGCGTCCTGATTGATGACCAGGATCATGTCGGCGCCTTCCTTGACCTCGATGAACGACGGCTGCAGCTGGTCGAAGTAGAGCCGCCGGTGCGACGCCCCGCCGCGCGGCAGCATGAACAGGCGCAGGCGGCCGAGGTACTTGTTCCATCGCGCGCGCAGCGCGCGCGTCGCAGCTTGTTCGCCGGCCTCGGTGACGTTGCCCTCCTGGGTCACGAGCTCGCGCTCGAAGCGCGGAATGTACTCGTCGGACTGGCGCACGCCGGCTTCGTCCTCGCCGGCGACGACGAACAGCGCGGCGCTGTCGATGCGTTCGATCGCCTCCTTCATGCGCTGCGCGGCGAGCACGCTGCGGTAGTTGTCCTTGAGGATCAGCTCCGAGCTCCGTCCGAGCTTGCCGTTGGTGACGCTGGCTAGCACGCCGACGATCGCGAGTGCGATCGCCATGGGCGCCTGCGCCAGCAGTAGCTTCGATCGCAGCGTCATCGCTCGTGCTCCTCGTCGCGCGCGGTCACGTAGATGTCGAACTCCGCGCCTTCGTGGAGCATGCGCGCGACCGCCGTGCGTCCGGTGATCTGGCGCCACCAGTGGTCGCGCGAGCGCCCGAGCACGATCTGGCCCACGCCGTGCGAGCGCGCGAAGTCGAGCAGCGCCGCGACCGCGTCCTCGCCCTTGAGCCGCACCACCTCGGCGCCCAGCTCGCGAGCGCGCTCGATGTTGGTCAGCAGATGCCGCTGCGCCTCGGCGTCGATCAGGTGCGGTGCCTCCTCGGGCGTCTCGACGTAGACCACGAACCAGTCGGTGTTCAGGCGGCCGGCCAGGCGCGACCCGCGCCGCAGCAGCGCCGCCGCGCGCCGTGGATACGACGACATGCAGACCATCACCCGCCCGAGCTCGGGGCCCTTGGCGGCGTTCACGGCGCGCTCGCCTTCGCGGGTCGCGTCCTTGCGCGCGTTTCGCGTGCCGGTGCGGTCCAGGCTCTCGGCGACCTCGCGCAGCGCCAGCTCGCGCAGCGTCGCGAGCTTGTCGTTCATGAAGAAGTTCTCCAGCGCCCAGGGGATCTTGTCGGGGGCGTAGATCTTGCCGCCTTTCAAGCGCTCGATGAGATCCTCCACCGCCAGGTCCAGATTCACGATCTGGTCGGCCTCGCGCAAGAAGCCATCGGGGACGGTCTCTCGCGTCTTCACCTGAGTCACCCGCTCGACGAGATCGTTCAGGCTCTCGAGGTGCTGGATGTTGAACGCGCCGATCACGCTGATGCCGGCGTCGAGGATCTCGAGCACGTCCTGGTACCGCCGCTTGTTGCGGCTCCCGGGCGCGTTGGTGTGCGCGATCTCGTCGACGACCACGATGTCGGGCCGGCGCGCGATGATCCCGGCCGTGTCCATCTCTTCGATCACGACACCGCGGTACTCGATCCGCGTGCGCGGGATCTGCTCCAATCCCTCGACGAGCGCCGCGGTCTCGGCGCGGCCGTGCGTCTCGATGAACCCGAGCGCAACCTCGACGCCGCGCCGCTTGAGCGCCTGCGCCTCTTCCAGCATGCGGTAGGTCTTGCCGACGCCGGCGGCGAACCCGATGTAAAGCTTCAGGCGCCCGCGTTTCGCGCGGCGGAGGATCTCGAGGAAGTCTTCCGCGCGCTGAGGAGCCGAGCTCATCGCGGCGTCCCGATGGCCCGCGCTGGGTCGAGCCCGTGCCGCGTCCGTCTGACCGGGTGGGCCATGGTGGGCGATGTCCGAGCGGATCGCATTCTGCAATGGTCGCGCGCCGTGGATTGCGAAACGCAATGGATGCGCACCGTTAATTCAAAAATCATCGCCCTCCGTCGAGAATTTACATCGGGGAAACCGCCGCATGTGGAGACTGGCCGCGCAGGATGGTCCTGCGGAGAAAAGAAGAGTATGTCGACCCCGAACTTAGTCGTTGAGAAAACAGCCGAGGATGAACGCGAGCAGCTCCATGACGATCTGACGCCGAATCAAGGCTCCGGCGCCAATGCCGGAGAGCTGCCCTCGCCGCGGCGACTCGCGCGACTCAAGGCAGCGCTCTTCGGGCAGGCACGCGATCTCCACGACCAGCGGATCTTTCACCAGATCTCGCTCATCCCGTTCCTGGCCTGGGTCGGCCTGGGAGCCGACGGGCTGTCGTCGTCGTCATACGGTCCCGAAGAAGCGTTCAAGACGCTCGGCACCCACACCTATCTCGCCGTCGGGCTCGCGTTGCTCACCGGCGTCACCGTCTTGATCATCTCCGCGGCGTACCGCGGGATCATCCAGGACTTCCCCCACGGCGGTGGCGGTTACGTCGTCGCCACCAAGCTGCTCGGGCGCCCCGCGGGCGTCGTGTCGGGTAGCGCGTTGCTCGTCGACTACGTCTTGACCGTCACCGTGTCCGTCGCCGCGGCGGGCGACGTGATCTTCAGCTTTCTCCCCGCGTCGCTGGTGGGGATGAAGCTCGGTCTCGAGGTGTTCTTCATCCTCGGCCTCACCACGCTGAACATCCGCGGTGTGCGCGAGTCGGCGATCGCGCTCGCGCCGATCTTCCTCACCTTCGTGATCACGCACGTCGCCGTGATCGTGGGCGGCGTCGTCGCTCGTGCCTACGAATTCCCGGCCACCGTGCGCGAGATGACCACCGGCTTTCACAGCGGCATGAGCACGCTGGGTATCGGCGGCATGTTCCTGCTGTTCATCCACGCCTACTCGCTGGGCGGCGGTACCTACACCGGCATCGAGGCGGTCTCGAACGGCCTACCGATCATGCGCGAGCCGCGCGTGCGCACCGCAAAGCGAACGATGCTCTACATGGCCGTATCGCTGGCGTTCACCGCCGCGGGGTTGCTGGTCTGCTACCTGCTCTGGCACATCACCCCGGTTCCCGGCAAGACGTTGAACGCGGTGCTCGTCGAGACCATGACCGCGCCGCTGCCGGGCGGGAAGATCCTGTCGGTGGTCACGCTGTTCTCCGAGGGGATCCTGCTGGTCGTCGCCGCTCAGGCCGGCTTCATCGACGGTCCGCGCGTGCTGGCCAACATGGCGGTCGACAACTGGATGCCGCGCCGATTCGCGGCGCTGTCGGACCGCCTGACCACTCAGAACGGCATCGTGCTCATGGGCGCGGCGTCGCTGCTGGCGCTGCTCTACACCGGTGGCGATGTTGGCAAGCTGGTCGTCATGTACAGCATCAACGTGTTCCTGACGTTCTCGCTGTCGATGTTCGGTATGGCGCGCAAGAGCATCGCCGACCGCAAGACCGCCCCGCGCTGGATTCGCAAGGCGGCGCTGTTCGTCATCGGGTTCGCCCTGTGCGCGACGATCCTGGTGATCACCGCCGTCGAGAAGTTCAGCGAGGGGGGCTGGATCACGCTCCTGGTGACCGGCGCGGTGGTCGGGCTTTGCTTCGTCATCCACCGTCATTACCGCACGGTGCGCCTGCGGCTGGCGCAGCTCTATCACGGCGTGCGCAGCATCGACGAGCGTGGCTTGAGCCCGCCGCTGCCGATCGTCAACACCAAGCTGCCAACGGCAGCCGTGCTGGTGCCCAGCTACGGAGGCGTGGGGATCCACACCGTGCTCAACGTCTTTCGCGCGTTTCCCAATCACTTCAAGAACCTGGTGTTCATCTCCGTGGGCGTGATCGACTCGGGCGGATTCAAGGGCGCGGACTGCGTCGAAGAGCTGGAGAGCACGACCCGGGAGATGCTCGCGAAGTACCTGTCGCTGGCGACCGAGCTCGGCATCCCGTCGACCTATCGCATGGCGGTCGGCACCGACGCCGTGCTCGAGGCCGAGAAGCTGTGCGCGACGATCATGGCCGAGTTCCCGCTGGTCACGTTCATCGGCGGCAAGGTGGTGTTCGCGCGCGAGTGGTGGTTCCAGCGCATCCTGCACAACGAGACCGCGATGGCGATCCAGAAGCGCCTCTACTGGATGGGCGCGACCATGGTGATCTTGCCGGCCAAGGTTCAGTGAAGGCGCGGTGAGGTGCCGCGCGCGGTCGCCGCCTCAGCGGTGCGCGTGCGGCAGAACCCTGGCGATGGCCCGCGTGCAGGCGTCACCGCACTCGGGCAGCTCAATGATGAAGTGAGCTTGCGCCACGCAGTGATCGCGCAGCTCACCCACGGCCGCCGCCTCCTCGCGACAGACGGTCGACAGCTCATCGAGCGTGCGCAGGTACAGGGTGTGTCGCGTTTCCGCCGGCAACGCCCGGATTCCCGCGGTCTCTTCGCGCCGGGAGAGCGTGGCGCCCGCCCAGAACAGACCAAGGCCGCCCATCACCGCTGCGATCAAGATCCAGCGGGCGCGCCGCTCGCGTTGGCTGGAATGGATGGTGTCGGGCCCGACGTCGTTGCGGTTGTGAACCGGGATGAAAAGAATCTTCGCCATCTGTGCCATGACAGGCTCCTCTGCGTGTCGCGTCGGAGATCGGTTGCGACCACGGAATATGCAGATCGTGCGCCATATCCAGCGCGGCGCGCGGCGCGGGGGACCGGCGGATCCGTCGGCCAGATTGCAAGTTTCGGCGGCGGATAGCGTTGCAATTCACATGGCGAATCCGCGCCGACGTCAACGTCAATCCCGGGCGCGACGAAACCGAACCGCGTAGCTGTCCCGCAGGTGGTGATCCACGGCTATCGCGACGAAGCCGGCGTGTTCGATCTCGGCGATGACCTCGGCCTCGGTCGCGCGCACGTGCGCGAACACCCAGGATGGACTGCGCCCGGGCTCACGACGGAAGTCGACCAGGAAGAGCTGCCCGTCGGGGCGCAGCGCGCGCCGGATCGAGGCCAGCATCGCCTGCGGTTGATCGAAGTGATGATAGACGTCGCACAGGAACGCGAGATCGATCGAGCTCGGCGGCAGTCCAACCCCGACCTCGGTGCCGGCGACGCTGACGACGTTGAAGCGCCGCTCGTACTCGGCCCGCTCGGCGATGTAGCGAGTGAACCGATCGACGACCTCCTCGGCGAAGACGCGGCCGTCCGGTCCCACGGCATCGCTCAACATCATGGTGAATAGGCCGGTCCCGGCGCCGACGTCGGCGACGCTCATTCCTGGCGTCACCGCCGCGAGCCGAACGATCTCCGCGCGGGCTTCATAGATCTCGCCTCTGCCGGGGCTCTCGAAGAGTCGGCGCCAGTCGGCGACGCCGATGCGGGGATCCCGGTACGCGTCGTTCGGGTCGGGCGGGCGGCGTGCGCAGCCACCCGCGAGATCGATCATCACCAGGAGGGCCAGCCAGACGGCCGCGGTCGGTCGTCGGGATCCCGCTTTCATGCATGAACCACGGGGGGACATCAATCAGCGATCAGCAAATCGAGGGCCACCGTCGCCGGCATGCTCAGCCACGCGAATTTTGCGCCCGAGGTGCGTGGATGGCCGAGCGCTGCGCCCGATCGCGCTCATCTGACCGAGCCGGCACCGCCCCGATGCGTCGTGGACCATTTCACGATGCGGTGGATCTCACTGCCCCTTCGTTCGTTCTGCAACGAAGTGCTCGAGCTCCTGACCCGCTGCGCCCGCGAAACGGCCCGGGTTCACGGTGGCACGCCCGATGCTCTCTCGTGAGGCCATGAAGGACATCATCTTCCTGGCCGTCACCGTCGCGTTCTTCGCGGTGAGCTGGCTCTACACCAAATCGCTCGATCGCCTCTAAGGGGGGCCGACCCATGACTCTCGACTACGGAATTGGCGCATTCATGTCCGTGCTGCTTTGCGGGTACCTGGTTTACGCCCTGATTCGTCCCGAACGTTTCTGAGGAGACCTCCATGACCTTCATCGGCTGGCTGCAAATCCTGGTTTTCCTCGCCGCGATCATCGCGGTCACACGCCCGCTGGGCGTCTTCATGTTTCGGGTGTTCGAAGAGGGACGGGCTCCTTTTCCGCGCGTGTTCGGCGGGTTCGAGCGCCTGCTCTACCGGCTGTCCGGCGTCGATCCCGAGAAGGAACAAACCTGGCAGGGTTACACGTTCTCCCTGCTGGCGTTCAGCGCGTTCAGCCTCTTCGTGACGTACCTCTTCCAGCGGCTGCAGCACGTGCTGCCCTTCAATCCACAGCACTTCGGGCCGGTCGAGCCGACGTCCGCGTTCAACACCGCGGCCAGCTTCACGACCAACACCAACTGGCAGGGGTACTCGGGCGAGTCGACGATGAGCTACCTCACCCAGATGGCGG
>CAZNCQ010000171.1:0-15285 GCA_964571275.1 uncultured Myxococcales bacterium | reverse complement strand
AGGTGCAGCGCATGAAGGACGCCGAGGGCGACGCCGAGGCGCGCAAGATCGAGACTGCGGCCGAGGCCGACTCGCGCCGCAAGCTGTCCGACGCCGATGCCTACCGCATCGAGGTGACCGGCAAGGCCAACGCCGCGCAGATGGAGCGTGACTCGGTGCTGATCGCGAAGAACCCCCTGCTGATCCAGAAGACCCTGGCCGACAAGCTGTCGGACAAGATCCAGGTCATCGTCGCGCCACCGGCCGCGGGCGGCTTCTTCGCGGGCGGCCTGCTCGGCACGCAGGCGGCGGCGCGCGCCACGCAGGCGGCGTCGGGCTCGAAAGCGTCCGCCGCCAACGACAACGCCGACGGGAACGCCCGCGCCGGCGCGGAGGCCGAGTAACATGACCGCCGCGATCTTGCTGGTCGCGATCGTCGCCGAGGATCCGGCGGTGATGCGCAACGCCCCGCGCGACGACGCGGCCCCGCAGGCGACGCTGTGGCGCGGGGACTGGCTGGAAGTGAGGGGCGAGAAGGCTGGCTTCCTTCAGGTGTACGACCACCGGCACGAACGCCCCGGCTTCATCCGCCCTGCGATCGTGCGCGTGCACCGGCTGGATGAAGCGTCGGCGCCCGAGTTGCGCGCGGTGGTGCGCTTTCTGCGCGACGCGAGCGGCAGCGAATCGCTGGGCATCGGCTACGCCGCGCTCTACCTGCGCGCGGCGCCGGCGGGTGATGACCCGAGCGAGGTCTTCGCTGCGATCGGCACGATGGCGTCGCGGCTGGCGCGGCGAGCGTCGGCGCGCCGGGCCGATGGGCGCGACGTGCTGCTACCGGGCGCGTCGCCGGCGGCGTCGACGGTCGCGGCGCAGATCGAGGTCGCGGAGAGCTACGGCGTCCACTTTCGCAGCGTCGACCCGCTGCTCGGCGGTGGGCGCGCGCGGCTCTGTTACGACGGCGACGCGTGGGAACGCGTGCTCAGCGCGCGGGCGGCGCCGCCGCTGGAGCGCGCGCGGGCGGCGCTCTTCTTCGCGGGTGGCGAGTGCCTGGACCCGGCGTTGCCGGCGGCCGAGCGCCGCGCCTGGAACGATCGGCGCGTGCAGGCGCTCGACGCGGTCGATCCCGCCGCGGCGCCGGGGATCCCGGCGAGCATTCCACCCTCCTTGGGCGGGCGCGTGCGGTTGCGGCGCGCCGAGGCGCTGGCCTGGCGCGCATTCGACGAGGCGCGCCGCGCGGGCGCGGGCGAACCCGCGGCGCGCGCCGAGGCGGCGGCGATCCGCGAGCTGGCGCTGGTCGATCGCGGCCTGCTCGCGCCCGAGGACCTCGAGACCTACGACGACGTCGCCGTGCGCGTCGGCGCGTCGCGCTTCGCGGCCGAGGCCGGGCCGGCCAGACCGTCGGCGGCGCGCCGCACGACGATCACCGTCGGCGCGCGCGGCGACGGTGAGACGTGCGTGCGCGTGGTCGAGGTCAGCGGCAACCCGTCGCGCGTGCTGGCCGAGCGCTGCACGTACGGCGTGGTCTGGCTGAATTCGCTGCGCTGGTCGCCCGCCGGGAACATCGCGACCATGGCCGTGCAGCCGCTGCCGGCATGGACCGAGCTGTGGGTGATCCAGCGCGGCCCCACGCCAGCGAACACGAACGCGACGGCGCCCGGCACGCCTCCGGCATCCGCGCCAGCCTGGTCGATCGAGCCGCTCGTACCCGCCACCGTCGAGCCCGAAGCCGGCTACGTCGAGGCGGCCGGGTTTTCACCCGACGGCGCGCATCTGCTGGTCGTGCGCGAGGCGCGCGGCATCGGCCACCCGCCACGCCGCTTTCAGATGCTGTCGGTGCCCGCGCTCACCGTCGAGAAACAGGCCAGCACCGCCGACAAGCTGCTCTCGTTCAAGCGCTGGAGCGCCGCCTCGTGGCGCGCCGGCACGCTGGCGCTGCGATGACCTTTCAGTCGTGGTGGTGTTTGCGCTTCTTCGGCTCGAAGAGATCCGGATCCTTCTTGGCCATCTGCTCGCGCAGCGCGCGGATCTCCTTGGTCGCTTCCTGGCCCAGCTCTTTCAGGTGCTCGATCCATGCCGAGCGATAGGGGCGCAGCGTCAGCACCAGCCGCTCGAGGATCGCGAGGTTGCGAAACCACTTCTTGTTCGCCGGCACCAGATACCAGGGCGCCTCGGGCGTTCCGCACCGCTTCAGGAGATCTTCGTACGCCTCGGTGACCTGGTCCCACAGCGGCAGCTCGCGCCAGTCGGCTGGGTTCAGCTTCCACGCCGTGCGCGGATCCTTCTCGCGGTCGAGCAGCCGCTCCACCTGCTCCTCGCGGCTGACGTGCAGGAAGAACTTCAGCACGATCACGTCGCTGGCCGTGAGCAGGCGCTCGAAGTCGTTGATCTGCGCGAAGCGCGCCTTCCAGACGCGCGCCGGAACCAGCTGGTGAACGCGCGCCGCGATCACGTCCTCGTAGTGCGAGCGGTTGAAGAGCGCGATCTGGCCGCGCGCCGGCGCCACGCGGTGGACGCGCCACAGAAAGTCGTGCGCATTCTCCTCGGCGGTCGGCACCTTGAACGGGTGCACGTACGCGCTCTGGATGTTCGAGAACTCGAGGATCTTGCGGATCGCGCCGTCCTTGCCCGCGGCGTCGCGGCCCTGCAGCACGATCAGCAGCGCGTGCGTGCCGGCATAGGTCAGGAGATTTCCGAGCTCGGCGAACTCCTGACCGAGCTTGTCGAGCTCGGTCTCGCTGTCCTCTTTTTCGGCGCCGCCGGTATCGGAGGGATCGTAGTCATCGAGCCGGATCTTGTTGCCGCTGTCGATCGGGGCGAGGTACGGATGTCGCGACACCGAGGGAGCCTAACACGCGCATCGCGCGCGGGCGGGCACGGCCGACTACTCGAGCGGCATGCCGCCGTTCGCGGCCTCGGCTTCCCAGTTCAGGATCGTGTCCCGCTGGTACGAGGTCAGGGCGGGAGCGGGAGCGGGCGGCATCCCGCCGCTCTTCTGATCGAGATCGACCAGCACCGGCTTGAAGAGGGTCCCCTTGGCCGCGAAGGCCGCACCGCGAATACAAGCAGCGGTGCTACCGGCGTCGGGGTCGCAGTTCGTGTCACCGTACACGTCGAACCGCGGCGACGCCGGAGGCGCGGCACCGGACAGCGACATCGGGTCGCCGAACGACGGGTCACCGTGGCAACGCACGCAGCGGGACAGGAAGATCGGCCGCACGTCAGCTTCGTAGGTCGGCTTGTCGGCCGCACCCGGCTCCAGGTTGCACCCGGCGCCGAGCGCCGCCGCCGAGAGCGCGATCACTCCGATCGCGAACGATCTGAAATTCGCCACCGTCATAGGTAGTAGTGGAATTGAAGCATACCCAACGTCGCGTTGGATCCGTCGCCATTGTGCTGGATGCGCCCGAGGCCGAGGACCTCGATGTGCGCCCAGGGGAAGAAGTTGATCTCCAGGTCGTAGGCGTTGTGACCGGTGTTCTTGACGTTCAGGTCTTCCTGGTAGCGCTCGTAAGCCAGGGTGCCCATCAGCCCGCGAATCGGCATGAAGGTGAGCCCGGTGAACGACACGAACTGTGTCTGGCCGATGCTGCCCTTGATCTGCTGGCGGATCACGTCGGCTTCGCCCAGGAACATCAGCTTCGCCGGATCGAACCAGACCTTGGCGTCGGCGCCGCCCTGGTAGCGCGCCTCCTCGTCGGCGATTCCGACGCGCCCCTGGACCGCGAGCGCCGCCATGCCCGCGAAGCGCATTTCACCGTACGCCGTGCCGCCCGATTCCTTGTAGCCGATCGACTGAAAGAAATCGGGGAATGACGACGGCACCGCGGTGAATCCGCTGGCGTGCACTTCCCAGTCCTCGGCGATGTAGCCGCCCGACAGCGCGTACGGCTCCTCGTAGAGCCCGTTGCCGGTGAAGCGCCGGTTGTAAAAGATGTGCTCGACGAGGCGCAGGCCATAGACCGGGAAGTACCTCCCGACGCGCGCGTAAGGCCCGGTCGCGCTCGGCCGCCACATCAGATAGTGCTCGCGCGAGATGAAGCGATCCGTCGCCGAGGTGATGCGCCCGCCGATCGAGTCGTCGGTCGGCCGCACGATGCCGCGATCGCCGACGATCAGGTTCAGCGAGAACCCCTCGGGAAAGACGAAGTGCGCGTAGGCGTCGGCCTGCATCGGGAACGTCACCAGCTCGGGTGACTCCGGCCCGCCTGTGGCGTTGGCCAGTGACGCGAGCCGGAAGTCGCCGCCGAGCGCGACCCATGACGGCGGCTTCCAGAGCCCGTGCAGGAACGCCCCGTCGCCGCCGCGGCTGATGGTGTCGCCGGCCTCGCCGCGGCCCCACTCGCTGATGAGGCCGGTGCCTGCGGGCGCGAAGTGGCACTGCCCACAGCGGGTCGTTCCCGAGCTGAACTGAAACTGCGGGAAGGCCGCCGCGTCACGCGACGCGAACAGCAGCAGCGCGAGCAGCGCGAACGCGGCCAGGCCAGACGTGCGCCGATCTTGCACAGCTCGTTGAAGGAGGCGCACGCTCATCAATCGTTCTCGGCTCCGGCGCGGATCCAGCTCGCGACCAGCTGGATGTCGGTCTCGGGCAGCGGCATGTCCGGCGGCATGCGCAGGTTTCCCTGGGCGTGCATCAGATTGATGACCTGCGAGCGCTCGACGCGCTGGTCGTCGGTCACAAGCGGCGCACCGCCATCGACGGCCACGCTCGCTCGCGTGATCACGAAGTGGCGACCGACCAGGCTGCTATAGCCAGAGGAGCGCGTCGACAGATCGACCGACGCGCGTTGCGCGATCGCCGAGTGGCAGTTCGCGGTCGCGCAGTTAGGCTGCAGGATCGCGGTCGAAACGAATGACCAGGTCGGCGGGCGATCGTCCGTCGAGTTGCCGCAACCGGCTGTCACCCCGGCCACACCGACGAGCACCAGCACAACGGCGACCCGGCCGGCGCGCCAGCGCGAGGGGGTCGTCCCAACCGTCATGGCTGGTAGCAGTAGCACTATCGTGGATCGGGCTCAATACGAATATCCGAGAGCCACACGCTCGTCGGTTGCGACCCGCGAGACGCCTCCGACGGAATCGCGAGTGACTCGTCGCCACCCGCCGGCCTTTCCGCGCGCAGCTCGAGGCGCAAGAAACCCCCCTCGTGAGCGACGACTCCGTCGACGAGACGGACCGTCTCGGAAGGTTCCGCGGAGGTCCACGCGGCCGTGGCGATCCTCTGCCCCTCGGCCTCGAGCTCCACGTGCGCCGCGTTCGCCGGCAAGCGATCGGCGCGCGCGGTGATGCGATATCGGCCGGGTGGCAGATCGATCTCCGTCGCCGTACCGACGGCGGCCGACGCGATCGGCGGCAGGCGCAGCCCGACGCCGTTCCAGACGCCGCGCACCGGCGAGATCGCGCCGCGAGCCAGAGCGGCCGCGCGCCAGCTGCAGAGCGTGGTTTTCCCCCCGACGTCGCAGACACAGACCGCCCAGCGATGGCGGTCACGCAGCGCCGTCCCGGCGCGAACCAGCGCCGGCCACCCGAGCAACAGGACCGCCACCGCCAGCGCGGCCGCGATGGCTTCGCGCGGCCAGCGCGCGCGCACCGGCCTCGCCAGCCACGCGAGCGCTCCCGCTGCATAGGGAAACATGAAGATCGCGATCGCCAGGTGATAGCGGACTTCGGAAAAGAACGTCGCATAGAGCGCGATCAACGCGATGGGGAAGGGCAGGATCGCCAGCGCCCGCCAGTTGCGGCGCGCCGCCGCGATCACCACGCCCGCGATGGCCGCCGCCGCCAGCGTGTACCAGAACCCGTCGACGAGCTGCTCGATGCCAGCGCGATGGCGATCGAAGAAGGCGCGCAGCGGGTCGCGAATCACACTCTCGCGATAGAGCGGCCAGTACAGGAGCGGGCGTTCGTTGGTGAGCAGGCGATCCGCCTTGGCCGCGACCAGCCCGACGGCGTACGCGGGCTCGAAGCGCGCCCACGACTTCGCCAGCGCGTACGCCGCGCGGTCCGCGTCGCGCGGCTTCGGATCGAAGAGCCGGTATCCGGTGCCCAGCCGGAACATCTGGTTGAGCGATCGCGAGTACACGCCCTCGGTGTCGGGGTTGGCGCCGACGAGCGCGGTGTGACCGCCATGGCTGTCGGTCAGGAAGAACTCGCCGTAGCGCAGCTGGTTGCGGACGCCCCACGGCAGCAGCACCAGCGCCGCCACGCCGCAGCCGAGCGCCGTGCGCAGCGCCGCGGCCTTGATCCCGTCGCGCGTCGGCAGCGACGCCACCCAGTAGGGAAACGCGAGCAGCGCCAGCGGCAGCGCGACCGCGCGCACATAGGCGGCGAGCCCGAGCCACACGCCGAATCCCACGGCCGCGCGCCACGGTCGATCGAGACCTTCTTGCCGCACCAGCGTCGCGACCGCCGCGGCGAGCAGCGCGGCGGCCGGCATGTCGGTGCCGGTGACGCTGGCGACGGCGATGCCGGCGGGCCACAGCGCGAACAGCAGGCCGCCGACGATCGCGGTCGCGCGCCCCGAGAGACGGTCCGCGATCTCGAAGACCGCCCACGCGCCCACGCCGCCGGCGGCGACGCCGATCAACTTCGCCGCCAGCAGCCCGCCACCCAGCGCTTGCAGGGCCGCGACCAGCAGCACGTAGCCGGGCATGTAGATGAACTCGCCGTCGAGCGCGTGGTGCGACACGAGGTGCGCCGCCGATTCCAGGTACATCGCGAAGTCACCCACCGGGCGCGTCGGCACCAGCAGCACCCATGCCAGGCGCAGCCCGATCGCGAGCGCAACGACGGCGACCCTGGAAAACCGGCGCACGTCGGGCATTCTAGCCGGAGACCGCGCGCGCCCGTGGCGTCGAGCCGCGCGCGACCTCGACGATGCGGTCGCGGAGCCAGGCCTGGGCCGGCGAGGCGTGCGTGCTCTCGTGCCACACCAGGCTGACCTTGCCGACCGGCAGCTGCAGCGGTGGCGGTAGCAGCTGCAGCGGCCAGGTCCTGGCGAAGGGGCGCGCCACGAACTCGCTGAGCGCCGCCACGTAGTCGGTGGCGGCGATGATCGCCGGCACCAGCAGGAAGTGCGACACCCGCAGCACCACCGTGCGCGTCAGGCCCTGGCGCGCGAGCACATCGTCGACGACGCCGCGCCCGTCGGGTTGATGCGAGACCAGCACGTGCGGCAGCTTGACGTAGGTCGCCAGCGAGAGCTTGCCGCGCACGCGCGCGTGGCCGCGCCGCACGACGCAGACGAACCGGTCCTCGAACAGGGGGATCTCGCGGTGGCCGGCCGGCAGCTCGCGGTAGAGCCCGAGCATGAGATCCGCCTCGCCGCGCTCCAGATCCCCCGGCACGTGGTGTTCCTGCCACGCGCGCACCTGCAGGCGGATGCCGGGCGCCTCGCGCTCGAGGTGCGCCAGCAGCTTGGGCAGCACGGCGAACGCGACGAAGTCGTTGGTGATGATGGTGAAGCGCCGATCCGATGTGCGCGGATCGAACGGCGCGTGCGTGCCCAGCCCCTGCTCAAGCTGCGCCAGCCCCGCGCGCAGCGGCGCCGCCAGCGCCAGCGCGCGCTCCGTCGGCACCATGCCGCGCGCGCCCCGCACCAGCAGCGGGTCGCCGAGCAGCGCGCGCAGCTGCGCCAGCGCGTTGCTGACCGCGGGCTGCGACAAGCCCAGTCGGGCGCCCGCCCGTGTGACGCTCCTCTCGGACAGCAAGGCGTCGAGCACCGGCAGCAGGTTCATGTTCAGGCCGGCGATATTCACGGGATGGATTTAGTTCATCATGACCATCGATTTGTCAAATGATGGCCAGGAGGCCATCTTGCGTCGGGTGTCTGGCGTGGTTCCCTTTTCGCCGGACCCCCGCGACCAACCAAGGAGACCGTCATGAGCTCAACGACTACTTCAGGTTATGCCACCAGCTCCACTTCGTCAGCCTCGAACGCGCCCGGCACCGTCCAGGCATGGGACGTCGATCCGTCGCATTCCAGCGCCAACTTCAAGGTGCGCCATCTGATGGTCTCGCACGTGCGCGGCGAGCTCGGTCCGATCGCGGGCACCGTGTGGATTGACGATCAGGACGTCACGCGGTCGCGGGTCGACATATCGATCGACGCGCGCAAGATCGCGACCCGCGACGACAAGCGCGACGAGCACCTGCGCAGCGCCGACTTCCTCGACGTCGCCAACCACCCGACGGTGACGTTCAAGTCGACGCGCGTCGAGCGCGGCGCGGGCGACGAGCTGCGCGTGACCGGCGACCTCACGATCCACGGCACGACCCGCCCGGTGACGCTGGCCGTCGATTCGCTGGCGCCCGCCGTCGGCGATCCCTGGGGCAACACCAAGCGCGGCGCCACCGCCCACGCCAAGATCAACCGCAAGGAGTGGGGACTGGGCTGGAATGTCGGCCTGGAAGCCGGCGGCGTGCTCGTCGGCGAAGAGGTCGCGATCGAGCTCGAGGTCGAGCTCCTCAAGCACAAGTAGTCCGTCAGCTCAGGCCGGCGAGACCGAGCAGCCACGCTTGGCCCAGCGGCGCGCCGACGTGGAGCACGAGGTCGGCGCTGAAATGGGCCACCATGGCGCACTCGATGCCCCGTCGGCGAAAGAGCCAGCCGGCGATCAACCCGACGAGGCCGTTCAAGACGACGGCCCGCGCGATCACGACGGGCGTCAAGGTGACCAGACGCGCGGTGACAGGGAGGTGGCCCAGGCCGAACAGCACGGCCGCGAGGACGTTCGCCGTCCAGAAGACGGCGCCGCCCCGCGGCGGCGTGCCCCGCGGCGGCGTGATCAATTTGTCCGTTCGTCGCGTCAGGCGGCGCAGGCCGAGCGCGAGGAAGGACAGCAGGAAGAGCCGTAGCTCGATCTCTTCGGTCACACCGCCCTCGACGCTCGCGAGGAGGCCCATCCAGGGCGGGGGCTGCCGCTGCCGGAGCAGCTGCCCGACGCTGTCGCGTGACATCGGCCCGAACACCCACAGATCGAGCGCGAGCAACGTCATGCCGGCGCCTAGGCCCCAGGCGGCGGCGACCCGTATGTCGTGGCCGATCCCATCCGGCGGCGCGCGCCGCTGCAACCAGGCATCCACCACGGGAGCGCCCATTCCCAATCGCCGCGCGGCCCAAAGGCCCGAAAACGTCATCACGCCGAGGAAAAGCGCGGATTGGGCGATCGAGAGCGCGATCAACGCAGGGGTGGGGATCGCGGCGTGACCGGTCTTGATGCCCTGGCTCGGAACCAGCGCCAGGACATAGGGCATGACGCACACGACGCCGATGACGGCACCGATCCAGAGCACGAGACCGGTCCGGGAAAAGAAGCGGTCCTCCTTCATCTCTCTCTTTACCTAATCCCGGGGACGAGCAGATGCGAGCTGCCGCCCGGTCCATCTGGAGTAAAATCAGATCGTGCAGCCGGACGCTCCTGCGCCTTCGGATCTCGAGGCCCTTATTGCGAAGGTGCAACAGGAGCAGGCCCGGCTCGCTCCGCTGCTACCTGACATCGACCCGGGCGACCTGAACTCCATCCTCGTCGCCATCTTTCGGCCGTGGGGGATGGGACGGCGATTCTTCATTCGCCGGCTGCCCTCGGGTGCGAATGTCTTCTGACGAGGCTTTCGTCCTGGAGGTCTTGGCGGCGCTTCGCGACAGTGGAGTCGAGGCGATCGTCGTCGGGAGCGTCGCGGCGCTCTTGCAGGGAGCGCCGTTGACCACCGACGACATGGACGTGCTCATTCGCGATACGCCGGCGAATCGGAGCAAGCTCAAGGACCTCGAGCAGCGTTTGGGGGGTAAGGCCATAGCCCTGTCGCCGCTATCGTCGGCCGTGCGCATCACGACGCACCAAGCGCATCTAGACATCCTCTTCGATGAGATCCCCGGGGGCCTCGGCTTCCAGGGTTTGCGAGCTCGAAGCGCCCGCGTTGACCTCGGCGACGCCGTCGCCGTCGTCGCGTCGCTCGAAGACATTATCGCCTCCAAAGAGGCAGCGGGCCGGCCGAAAGACCTGGCACAGCTCCCGGTCTTGCGAGACACGCTGCGGGTCCTGCGGGCGTTGAAGAAGTCATGACTGCCCAAACCGCCGAGGAGAAAGCCACTGTCTGGATTCTCGGGGCCGGGTTCAGCCGAGCGCTGGGCGCCCCGCTGTTCAGAGACCTCTTCAAGACCGACCTGAACGTGACGGCGTCGGGTTTGCCACTACCGGACCGCATCCCTGATGTATTGGCGCAATATCGTAAGAGCGCTCCTGGAGGAGAGCCGGAGCGGTTTCTTTGGCACGACCCCGAGGAGTTTTTGGACTTGGTGGAGTCGGCCAGGACCCAGAGTGGCGCCAAAGAGCTCATTCAACGAGTGACGAGCCTACCTGTCGAGCTCCTCGTTGACCGTGGGAGACGAGCATTGGCGATCGAATGCTCGCAGTTCCTCCGTGGCGCAAATCCACTGACGGAACGGTGGTTGCCGTATCTGATGTGGGTCAATCGCTTGAGCGCCAGCGATACGGTCGTGACTTTCAACTACGATCGGGTCTTCGAAGTCCTTAAGGAAAACCGAAGCTCGATCCTCGACAATGGCTACCGTACGGATTTTCGGGTCATCATTCCCGGGCCCGGGTGGGAGGACCACCTTTCAGAAACGCAAGCGCTTGGCTGTGCGCCTGTGCTCAAGCTACACGGCAGCGTTGACTGGGTCGCCAGAGAGGGTGCGATCGTCGTAGACGACACACCGAATCTTGCAGCGACCTCCGCGAGCGGCACGGATTTGGTGTTGGCTATTCCTGGCCCCGGCAAAGCCTCGTTGAGGCGCGAGCACCGGAACATCGGTCATCTGTGGCGCGTGGCCAAGGACGCGCTTTCGAAAGCGCAACGAGTAGTTTTTCTCGGATATCGCTTCCCACCGAGTGATGCGCAGGCGCGCGTCGAGATTCTCGGCTGCATGAAGGACGCTGCTAGAGTCGGCCGGCTCACGAAGGTGGAGATCGTTCTCGGGCCAAACAGGGGCGCTGGGGACGTCGTCAGGATGCAAGGTCTTGTGACGTACGCGACTTCAGATAGCCCCTCGCCCTTAGTGCACCCGCTATTCGTCGAGGACTTCCTTTCGATGCATTTCTGAGTCCGTCCCCAGCAGCCGCCAGTGACCGAAGGCCAGCGTGCTCGCCGGCCAGTCGCTGGCGAAGCGGGGGAACCACGTTCCACTGGGACCGTCGTAGACGGCGAGCCAGTCCGCGCCGGTGCGCGACAGCGTCGCGGCGAGGGTCGGTTCGGGCTGGCGGGTGATCGACAGGCTCACGGTGAACGGGGCGGGGATGCGTGCGGCGTGGGCGATCACGATGTCGGCGAAGTCGAGCGGCTCGATGAGGACGCGGTCGCGCGGCTGCCGGTGCGCTCGTAGATAGTCGGCGAGCGCGCGGTCCTCGCTGTCGAGGCGGGTGATCGGCGCGAAGGATTCGGCGCCCGACCAGACGCGCGCGTGGCCGCTCCAGGCGACGACGAGCACGACCGCGCTGAAGATCGCGGCGCTGGCGACGGTGGCCGCGCGACAGGCGCGCGCCGACCAGCGCGTGCCGGCAGCCTCTGCGGCGATCGGCAGCAGCAGGGCGCCCGGGATCAGCGCGAAGCGGGGCAGAGGCTCGAAGCTGAGCAGCAAGAGCCCCTTGGCGAGGTACAGCGCCGGCGGCGCCAGCGCCGCGACGATTGCGATCTTGGCCGCCGCCGGCAGCGGTTGCTGCCCCGGTCGGGGGAACCACCGCCGAAGCGCGATCACCGCGCCCGCCAGCAACGGCAGGCCCATCGTCGCGAGGAACGCCAGCGACCAGATCCCGACCTGCCGCAACCGCGCGCCCAGCGCGCCCCATCGTGCGGTCATCGCCGCCGCGAGGTGCGCGTGGTCGTTGCTGATGTAGTGCGCGAAGAAGAAGGGATCGCTGGTCGACCGCGCGCTCCAGCCAATCCAGACGATCGGCAGCAGTGCGGTGGCCGCCGCGAAGACCACCAGCCCGCGCCAGCGCCCTGGCGTCGACCGCGCGCTCCACAGCCACGCGGCGGCGACGACCAGCGGGAAGTCGATCCAGGCGTCGTAGCGTGTGATCGCCGCCAGCGACGCGAACAGCCCCGCGAACGCAAACGTCGTCAGCGACCCATCGTCGAGCGCGGCGAGCAGGCGTTCCAGGCAAGCGGTCATGAGGAGCAGGTACAGCGCCTCGCTGGACGCGGTGATCGATGCCTGGATGTGCAGCGGCGACACGGCGAGCGCGAGCGCCGCCAGCGGCGCGAACCGCGGCGCCGCGAGCCGGCGCGCGAGGCGCAGGAAGGGAAAGAAGACCGCGACGCCGGCGAGCAGCGACAGGTAGCGCGACGAGCGCGGCGCAACTGGATCCAGCGCCAGGAACGGCCGCATCAGCGTGGTGTGCAGCGGCCCGAACTGGCAATAGGTGCGCGGGTCGGCGGCGGCGTGCGGGTCCAGGTTCATCCACTCGGCGATGAGCGCCCGCATCGGCGCGTCGCCGTGCTTGTTCTCGGCGAACGGGAACAGGCCCACGCGCACGACCAGCGCCAGCGCGATGACGGCGAGCGCGCATCGCCCGATGCCGGCGGTCGCGCCGGCGGTTCCGGTGCCGCCGGCCGGTGGCTCGCCGCCCGTCACTTCAGCGCACGGCCAGCGCGGCCCGCACGCGCGGCAGCGCGGCGTCGATCTCGCCGAGCGACACCGCGCCGACGGAGATGCGGAACCACCCGCTGTCCTCTTTGAGCCCGAACGCCTGAAACGGAACCAGCGCGAATCCGGCGGCGTCGAGCAGGTGCTTGCGGATCTGCTCGTTGGTCTTGCCCGGCATCACCACGCGCACCGACAGGTAGATCGCCCCCTGCGGCGCGATCACCTCGACCGGCAGGCCGTCGCGGCGCATCTGTGCGAAGCCGTCGGCCAGGCGGTCGAGCCGTGCCTGGACCGCGGTGCGCATGACCGCGTGGTACTCGGCGATCGCGCGCTCGTCGTCGAGCAGCGCCGCCATCGCCACCTGCTCCGCCTTGGGCGCCCAGGCGCCGACGTGGCCGAGGATGTCGGCCATTCGCTGGCGCGCCGCGGGCGGCATCACCGCCCAGCCAACGCGCATGCCGGTCGCCGCGAAGGTCTTCGACGCGGCGTCGAGCATGATCGTGTAGGGCGCGATGTCGGGGCAGACCTCGGGCGGCGTCGCGTGGCGCGCCTGCACCGCCGCCGAGCCGCCGTAGACCAGCTGAAAATAGACCTGGTCGTAGCAGAGCCACAGCGCCTTGCGCCCGTCGGCGCCGGCCTTGGCGCGCCGGCGGTTCTCCTCGACGACCAGCTCGCAGATCTCCTGCAAGACCTCGGGATCGATCACCGTCCCCGTCGGGTTGAGCGGCGAGTTGATGAGCAAGAGGCGCGCCTCAGCGAGCAGCGGGCGTAGCTGCTCCGGCGTGGGAAAGAAGTTGTGCTGGGCGCCGACCGGCAGCTCCGCGGCGCGCGCGCCGCACAGATAGGCGTAGTGGTTGTTGTTCCACGACGGCACCGGGTAGACGACGAGATCGCCCGGGTCGAGCACGGTGCGGTACGTGCCGTAGAGCAGGGGCCGCGCGCCGCCGGTGATCAGCACCGACTCGACCGGGTAGGTGAGCCCCAGGCTGCGCGTGTAGTAGCGCGTGACCGCCTCGCGCAGCGCGAGCACGCCGTCGGACGGAGGATAGTTGGTGTGCCCGGCGGCCAGCGCGGCGCGCACGCCCTCGAGCAGCGACGCCGGCACCGGGAACTGCGCCGGGTCGAAGTCACCGACGGTCAGGTTGCAGATCAGGGCGCCCTTGCCCTTGAGCGCGCGGATCTCGGCGGCGATGCGCAGGATCTCCGACCCGACGACGCCGCGCGCGAGCGCCGACAACGAAGCGTCGACTTGAGCCGGGTTTCCGAGCCGCTGCGACAGATCCATCCGGCGCATCCTAGCAGACGGTCCCGCGCCGTCGCCGTTGCTGGCGACCCGCCCCGGTGCGGGCCGACACCGCTCTACGACCGCTCGAGGTACGTGTACCCCGAGAGCCCCTCTTCATACAGGCGCAACATCGACCGCGTCTCTTCCAGGCTCATGCGGTTCGCTCGCACCGCGAGCTCCGCGAAGCGCCGCACCCGCGCGACCAGGTCTTCGCGCGCGTAGCTGACGTACTTGAGCACGTCCGTGACCGTGTCGCCCGTGACCACGTGCTCGATCTGGTAGCCGCCGCCGCTGGCCAGCGACACGTGCACCGTGTTCGTGTTGCCGAACAGGTTGTGCAAGTCGCCGAGGATCTCCTGGTACGCGCCGATCAAGAACACGCCCAGGAAGTAGTCCTGCCCGTTGACCGGGTGCAGCTCCAGCACCTGCTTGACGTCGCGTCGATCGATGAAGTGATCGATCTTGCCGTCCGAGTCGCAGGTGATGTCCGCCAGCACCGCCCGCCGCGTCGGCTCCTCGCCCAGGCGGTGGATCGGCATGATCGGGAACAGCTGGTCGATGGCCCAGATGTCCGGCAGCGACTGGAACATCGAAAAGTTGCAGAAGTACGTGTCCGACAGCGCGCGCTCGAGCCCTTCGAGCTCCTCGGGCACGTCGCGCAGCTCGCGCACGATCTTGCGGATCTTCTGGCAGATCGCCCAGAAGATGTCCTCGGCGACCACGCGCTCGGACAGCGACAGGTTGCCCAGATTGAAGAGCTGCATCGTCTGGTCTTTGTACTCGAGCGCGTCGTGGTACGCCTCGAGCACGTTCTTGCGCGAGATGTCGCGGAACGTCTCGTACAGGTTCTGCACCATGCGCGACGCCGTCGCCGGCACCTGCTCAGGCGCCTTGCCGACGTCGAACTCGCCGACGCCCAGGATGTCGATCACCAGCATCGAGTGGTGGGCGACGATCGCGCGCCCCGACTCGGTGACGAGCGTCGGGTGCGGCACCTGCGCGGCGTCGCAGATCTCCTCGAGCGCGAACACGATGTCGTTCGCGTACTCCTGCATGGTGTAGTTCATCGACGACGCGAAGTTGGTCTGCGAGCCGTCGTAGTCGACGCCCAGGCCGCCGCCCGCGTCGAAGTACTTGAGCGGCGCGCCGAGCTTCACCACCTCGACGTAGAACCGCCCCGCCTCGCTGAGCGCGTTCTTCACGGCGTTGATCGCGGAGATCTGGCTGCCCAGGTGAAAGTGCAGCAGCTCGAAGCAGCTCAGCAGGTCGTTCTGGCGCAAGAAGTTGATCGCCTCGACCACCTCGCGCGTCGACAGGCCAAACTTCGATCGGTCGCCGCCCGACGCCTCCCAGCGCCCCGAGCCCTTGGCCGCCA
>CAZNCQ010000170.1:0-15372 GCA_964571275.1 uncultured Myxococcales bacterium | reverse complement strand
CGTACCTCGTCCCGTCCTTCAGCACCCAGTAGGTGGCTCCGCTGACTATGAAAAGTACCTTGGCCATAGGAACACCTCCTCCTATCCCCGCGCCCGCTCGAGGGATTCACCCGTCGGGCCACTTGCCCTCAAAATAGGCATGCCTCCGATCATGGCCATCCGGCCGACGTGGCATGTTCAGACTTATCGCGGTCCAGGCCCAACACCGACGCGCCGTAGCGCGTCTCTTGCATTCGCGCCTCGCCCTCGATGATCGAGTCGGCGGGCGTCAATCAATAGGCCCTCGCCCCCGTGAGGGGAAGCGCATCCTCGTCGATGATGAGGCCTCGGCATCGCTCGCTACCGCAACGGCATGGCTCCGCGAGGTGAGCCGGAAACGCGTAGTCGTAGCTGACCTCTTCACCGATCGCGATTGACTTCAACGCGATGACCGTGGCCCACGCCTCGCCGTCACCTGTAACGCCCGTGCAGACTCTTACGTTCGGCTCACAGGAATGATTGATGTACCGCGTCTGGTCCACCATGTCGAAGTACAGGCCATCGTCGATCCACAGGGAGTACCGGTCGTCGACACCGTCTCCCTCCTTCCAGGTGACGCCATCGATATCGCAGATCTCGTCGCCTTCGGCGAACGGTCTGGCCGCTACGACGCCGTACCCATGAATCGGTGAGCGAACTACGCGTATGCCCGGCACTCTCGGCATCGGTCGCAGTATGCAACAGACTGGCGGGTTCTCTCCATCACAGAGAGATTCCGGACGTCACGCGCGTCAGTCGCAAGCGGACCGCGACCTCGGCATCCAGCCGCGACGGATCGGCCTTCCCGCCACGGGCCCTGGCGGCCGACCTCGGCGAGATGCCGCCGATACGCTCTACCAACGAGCCTGCGGCACCCGGCTCGTGACTCGGCCGCTCTTCGGGGGCTGCTCCACCCTGTGCGGGAAGCCTGCGGCTGGCTGTTCGACCCGGCCGAAGTCGCCGAGTCGAAGACGGCACGCACGGCGAGCGCCCCGCCGCCGGCAGCGCCACTCTCGGTGGGTCGCCTCGCCGCGCGTGTCTTCTATCTCTTCGAGGACGGCGAGGCCGAGCGCAAGAAGTCGGCGCAGGAAGAGCGCCGAGGCACCCGCGAAGAGAGGAGCGGCGCGAACTGGAGCGGCGGACCGAACACCGATCTCCCTCACGTCGGGATTCAACACCGAGTCGGACTCGCAGCCTGAGTGGACCAGTCGAGGGGCTCACGGCGCCGTTACTCACTCGACGGCGCCGGTGGCAGGCCACGTCGCCGCCACGGGTGCCTCAGGAAACGCGAAGCCTGCACTTGGCGGGTGGTGCCCCGGATTCGCGGCTGCCCGCCGACACGCTCGCAGCGCTCGAAGAACGGCAGCAGGTGATCGTCGCTACGGGACGTCGGACGGGTTCGGAGGATGGTTCAGCAGGTGGTGAACGACATCGCCGGTGAAATAACTGCCGGGATACCTCGCGAGCATGATCCGGGCCTCCGCCTCGGCGTCCTCGAGCCGCCCCAGATTGAATAGAGCCTTGACGACGTTCCATTCGAATTCAGGAGCATCCGGGCTGTCGGGAAATCGATTGACTGCCTCTCTCGCGATCTTCAGCGACACCGTGGGGTTCGACCCCGCCAACTCGTGAAGCTGCGAGAGAAGCGATTCCTCCTCGGCCGGCTTGCGGGCGTCCGGTTCCTTTCGCGCTTGCGCCTCGGCGGGTGGGACTGCGGCGGCAGGCGGGCGCAGCGCCGGCTTCTTGTCAGCCGGCTTGGACTCTGACAAGGCAGGCGCGGGGACCGCGTCAGGCTCATCGGGGCGAACCGGAAGCGGAAGCGCATCCTTCCTGAGCAGGAGGACGATCAGCAGCGCGATCACGCCAACGCAGGCGGCCGACAGCGCGACGGTCAGGGGTCTTGGCATCACCAATCGCGCGCCGCTCCTACTTGAGGCTCGGGATCTGGTCGCGGGTCACGGTGTACTGGCTCGCGTAGGCTGCTTGCATGCTCGCCAGCGTATTGAACGTAAACCCGCTGATCACGGTATTTTCGTAGGTCGCCCACACATTCCACATGATCCACGGCGTCCCTGCACCTGGAAAAATGGAGTTGGGCTGCAGTGCCGACCCGGTCTCGTGCAGGGCGATCGGCATCGTCGTGCCGAACACGTTGGCGGCAGGATTGTAGTTTCCCGATGCGGTGAACGTCAGCAGGTTGGTCGGCTGCGAGTATTCGTCAGGCCCTCCAATGTCCACATAGGCCTTACCCGGATAATAGGCGGCGTTGGGACTACCGCTGAATGGCAAGAGCCAGACGATATTGGTGAGACCCTTGGTGTTGGTCAGATAGTTGAACGTGTACTTCCACAGGTTGGCGAACTGGGGGCCTGTCGAGTTCTCGGCCCACCAGAACCACCCGTTCGGCTGCGTCTCATGAAAGATGGCCAACACCACCGGTACGTTTGCGGCTTTCATGGCGTTGATTTGAACCGCCACGTAGTCGAGCTTGGCATTGAGCGACGTGTTCTCGGGCGTCCCAGGTGTGATCACACTGGTGAAGAACGCCGCGCTGGGGTGGGTCGTGGGCTCTGCGCAGTTGGCACCCGAGAAGCAGTCGTTCGCGCAGGTGAGACCGGGCCCCGGGAGACCCATGTGGTACCGGAACATGGTGATCCCGCCCGCGTTCCAATAGGCGATGGCACGCGTCGTGGATGTGGTCACGCTCGTGCACGACGAGCTGCTGCGGTACAGGAAATCGCTTCCAAGGATCCCCGGGAACTTGAGACCGTTGTTGGTGTACCAGGCGATGTCCGTGGGGTTGGCGTTCCAGTTCGCTTCTTGTTGGCCCGAAAGGACGTGGTTGCCCTTGATGCTGTACAGGTAGCAAAGTAGGTTCTTCGCCTGCTGAGTCGCGTTCGGGCTCACGGGAGAAACGCCGCACGTCGTACCGCTGCTTCCTCCGGTGCCCGGCGAGCCAGCGGCTCCACCCGCGCCCGTTTCTCCACCCATGCCCGTGGCTCCGGCCGACCCTGTCGATCCACCCGTCGCCCGGCCTCGACCCCCGGCGCCCGTGGCCCCACCGTCCGCGCTCGTCGATCCACCGGAACCGGTCGTCCCGCCGCTTCCGCTCGTTCCGCCGGAACCCGTGGTTCCGCCGGAACCGCCGGTCCCGCCGGTATCAGCGCCGCCTCCGGTGCCGGTGGTCGAGCTGCCGCCGGATCCGCTGGCATCGTCCTCTGTCGACTCCGGCATCCCACAGGCACCAAGCATGAAGACCAGAACCATCAGAAGAAGGCGGCGTGCAGTCATGTCGATTGTTCTCTCCCTCGGTGGCGGAGGCGCGTTGGTTCACTGACTCGTCACGCCACGACGTGGCAGGACAAACCGGAAAGGGCTAACCCTGGTGTCGACCTTCAAAAAAACGGGACGACATGAGGCGGCGCTGGACGCCCGATGGTACGTCGGATCTTTTCAGGCGAGGCTGGAGAAAGAGACTTCGCATTTTGTGGGACGCGGCGGTTTGCGCAGCCTGCGTGGTCTGCGCAGGGAGGACCTCGGTCCCGACCATGCTGACGCGCGGCGCGCTCGCTCATGCATCCGGGCGACGACACATTTGTGCGCCACTTTCCTGAAACTCGCCCCTTTCATCTGCGTGGGCGCAAGACCGACAGCCACCGCCTCCAATCTGATCGCATTGCTTGTTTGTGCTCCCGGAGCGCACCGGGCCGACGAGGGCGCACCGCAACGGCGATCGCATGTCTGGTCGTTCATTCCCTCGAGAACAGCCCGCTGTCGTTGAGGGCCCACGAACGTTTGAGGGTTGTCTTGTCCATCGCGCTCGCATGTCGCCGTTGCCCGCTCGGAAGATCTCACTAGAACACCCATTGGTGAGCGCGCTTGCAACGTCTCGCGTTGACGAACCAACGAAAAACTCATCCTGCTTCCGAGCCGCGCTCACGCTCGGCGACGAAGTCCGGCGTGAATGTTCACGACTTCGAATCAGTCTACAACCACTCGTATGAGAACGTGGTGAGGTGGATTCGCGCGCTCGGAGGGCCGTTGTCGGAGCAGGATGACCTGATTCAGGACATCTTCCTAATCGTCTACCGAAAGCTTCCGGGGTTCGATGGCCAAAACCTGGCGGCATGGATCTATAGAATTGCCGCGCACCGCGTCCGCGACTTTCGTCGCTTGGCCTGGTTCAGGTACGTCTTCGGACACAACGCTCTCCCACTCGAGGAGGTTGAATCGGCTGACCCGAGCCCGGTCGTCATCGTCGAGACATCGGAGAAACGCCGGGAGCTGGATCGCCTCCTGTCAAAGTTGAGCTCGCGGTTGCGTGCGACATTTGTCCTGTTCGAGATCGACGGCTACACCGCGGAGGAGATCGCAGACATCCAGGGACTATCGGCGAATACGGTGCGCGCGCGGATTCACCGGGCGCGAAAGAAACTGTTCGATCAGATCCGAGCGGCGCGGCGTCGTCACGCACCCTGATCAGTGACCGAGGTTGAGCAAATCAAATGGACGCCGATCGTCGCGCTGCTGGCGGGCCTGGTCGGCTGTCGTGGAACACCACAGTACGGGACGACCGGCACGAGTTGCGTGCCGACAGGGCCAGGCACCAGCCGGTGCGGCGAGGACGGCGAAAGTTGTTGCACCAACTTGCTCGTGCCTGCGGGAACTTATGATCGGACCTATTTGAACGACGGGAATGGCGCGACGGGGGTCGGCGATCCGGCTTCGGTGAGTGCGTTCCGACTAGATCGCTACCTCGTAACCGTGGGCCGCTTCCGTCAGTTCGTGATCGCCAGCAGCGCCGGCTGGGTTCCTGTCGCGGGCGCTGGCAAGCACACCCATCTGAACCAGGGACGCGGCCTCGCGGACAGCGCAGGTGCCGGGTATGAGCCCGGATGGCTCGCGGGCGACGTCATCGAGCTGGCGGAGACGGTGGCGGACTGGACGGCGCGCCTCGGCTGCGATCCGTCATTTCAGACGTGGACCGACGCCGTTGGCCCGAACGACATGCTGCCGATGAATTGCATCGACTGGTACGAGGCGTATGCCTTCTGTATCTGGGACGGCGGCTTCTTGCCCAGCGAAGCCGAGTGGGAATTGGTCGCCGCGGGCGGTAGTGAGCAGCGCGCACATCCGTGGGGCGCCACCGATGCGCGAGGCAGCAGCCTCTATGCGATCTCGGACTGCAACTATCCGCCAGGCTCGGATGCCTGTTCGGGCAGGGAAAACCTCGCGCCCGTCGGGACAGCAACGCTGGGCGCGGGACGCTGGGGGCAGCTCGACCTCGCGGGCAACCTCGCCGAGTGGACCTTGGACTGGTACGCGCCGTACGTCACTCCCTGCATCGATTGCGTCAACCTGACCGACTTCTCCTACCGAGTGGTCAGAGGCGGATCGTTCGGCACCGACACCGAAGACACATCACCGTCAGCGCGGGACGGAGATGTTCCGGCCGCGCGCAATGCGTTTTACGGCGCTCGTTGCGCGCGCGCTCCGTGAAAGTGGCGTTGACCGGGAGCGGGGTATTGGATCGTCTTCGGGAACCGGTGCCCCTGCAGGCGGCAGCGGGAACCAGATGATCATCGTGAATGAACCACGACCGCGGATGCGGGCGGCACGATCAGGTTGACCACGTGGCCGGTGGCCGTCACGATGTAGGGAACCTTGGGGCTCCAGGCCCCCGCGGCCGAGATCTCCGAGCCGGCGAACGTGATCCCGGTCTTCGCGCTGAGTGACGGGGCGAGCAGGAAGACGGCGTTCGCGGCCGCGACAGCCGCTCCGGTGTCGATGCTGGTGTCAACTCCGTTGGTCATGTCCTTGTTCACGAGCACAACATTGGTCGAGCCGTCGGCCAGGCTGATGCTGTACGCCGTGAAGTTGACATTGGCGGCCGTCACGCGGGTAGGCAGCAGATCCCCAACGCCGGCCTGCGAGACCAGCAGCATGCCATAGAAGAGCGGCGCAGCGCCTGTGACACGGCTGTCGACTTCAAGAATCGGCGAATACCTGAATGGTAGCGTGCACGAGGCGACACCGTTCGTGCAGACGTTGTTGTCCATGTTCTGTCCGCCGCCGTGAAAGTTGACCCCCGCCGCCCCGTACTCCGCGGTGGTCAGCATGAAATCGATGCCCCAAAGGGCGGCGGCAAAGACGTCGCTGACCCCGGCGGCGCCATGACCGGAGTAGGAGTTCATCTCGCCCCAGCGATATCCGTCGCGGATCTGGTTCGCCTGGACGGCGCTGGCGAGCGCCTGCGACTGGCTCACCACGCCAGGATCGAGCGCGAGCATGGCGGCAATCGTTGGATTGCTCGACGAGGCGCCCTTGTAGTAGTGCTCGGTCAGGAGAATGATCCTGTTTCCCTCGGCGTTCGCGAACGGGACGGTGAAGGTCGTCACTGCGCCGGCCGCGGCCGGCCCTGCCAGGGGGATCGACGCGAGCGCTCCATGGATCGCAGCCTCGAACGAAGCCCATTGCATCGTGGGTGTTCCAACCGCGTTGGCGGCAAAGAAATTGATCTCGTTGCCGATCTCTATGCTGTGCAGGCTGGCGCCCAACCTATTGGTCACATAGACGGATTCGTCTACCGACGGCTGGATCGCCGTTCTCATGCTGACGCCGTAGATCGCCTTCCATCCGGCCGCGTTCAAGAACGCCGCGAGCCCGTCGACCTCGACAGTGCCGATGTTGTGTGACGTCTGACCGCCGGCCACCGGCGTGGCCGCCGGCACCCAGGTCGACGCGTCGACGTCGTTGGCGCCGATGCGGACGATCCCCGGGCCCAGCAGCTTGAACAGCGCGATCAAGGGCGCATTGCTCGCCGTGAAGAAGCCGTCTGTCATGTGGGTCTTTTCGAAGCTGAGCCCTGCGAACCCCGGCGCGAGATGGCCCATGGCGGCGCCGCGGGTGACCGTCACGGTTCCAGTGACGGTCGGACCGGTAAATGGTGGAGGTGGCGACCCTCCGTCGGCGTCGACGGTCACCGCGTCGGGCGATCCTGTCGAGTCGCCCGCGTCGCGGTTGCCACCGGTCCCCACGCCGGACCGGCCGCCCGCCGCGCCCGCACCCGTCGTGCCGCCGGACGCCGGCCCCCCACCTCCGGTCACGCCCCCGACTCCCGACACTCCGCCGGTTCCGCGCTGACCACCGGCCTCGCCCGCGTCCGCCATCGACCGAGTGTCGCTGGACGCACAGCCGATGAGCAACGAGGATGCTGCGAACAACCCCGTCATCTGAAGTCCGAGCGAATGGACCTTGCGCATGTTGTTCCAGTCACGAATAGGGGCGTTGAACGTCGATGTGGTGCACCCCATGTTGCTGGCACTGCCGCCGACTCAGGGGCAGAACGGAGGTGTGACCAGTTCGCCACGATCGCCTGCGATGGTCGTCGACCACGTCGCGCTCGGGTTGTACTGCGCGATCGACACGACACCGTCGGCGATGCGCGCATTGATGTTCGCGGCGACATCCCAGGCCGGGTCGGGCCCAGCCGAGATGCCGTTCGCGCCGTAGCCGGTATCGGCCAGGATCGGCTTTCCCGTGACCTTGTGGAGGCCGGCCCACGTCATGTTGTTGCTCGAGCGGATCTTCACGGTATTGGCATTGGTGCCGCCGCCCGAGGTGTTGATGAACGAAAATAGCGACATATCGAAGTTCGAGAACCACTGCGCGCCGTTGTCCCCGCCGTTGTTCGGGCTGACCCACGGTGAGACATCCATCGAGAAGCTCGCGTTCGGAAGGTTGGTCTTCAGCGCCGCGACCAGCTGCGACATGTATTGCCCGGCTTGAGCCGCAGTCCAGGGCTGCGTCTGCGAGCTGCCGGTGTATTGATACCAGTCGGGCTCCATCTCGAAGACGATCGGCCGCGTCGTCCCGTAGCACGCGGCGAATCCCTGAGAATAGCTCCGGTAGGCGTTCAGGATCTTGGCCCAATCCTGCGTGATGAACTGTGCCCCGACCTTGCACAGGTCTCCACCGGCGCATCCCGACACGTTGCAGTCGCACAGCTGGTGATCGCGTTTGACGTTGCCGGCCGAGACATAAGAAACGATGACGGGAACCTTACCGGCCAGCACCGCGCCAGGCTTGGTGTCGTTGCAGACCCCCTGGTGGTCGAACGTCGCGCCAAGCATCCATCCGGGTGTGAAGTAGTCGATCTGAGCGATCAACGCGGCGCCGGCACTCTTGGCTTTGGTGTCGATGGTCCCGAAGTGGAACCGACAAGTAGAGAAGATCTCCTGCGCGTTGGCCGCTCCACCCGCGCCCCCGGTCCCGACTGTGCCGCCGCTGCCGGTGGCTCCGCCGGACGCGCCCCCTCCTCGAGCGTCGGGAGCGCCGGCATCGGTTCGCCCCGGTGAACCGCCGCTGCCGCTGCGACCGGCCGTACCCGCTGCGCCACCTGCGCCTGCGTTGCCTCCGGCACCGGTCGTGATCCTTGCGCCACCGGCCCCGTCCGTCGTACCGCCCGTGCCTAGACCTGGCTGTCCGGCGTCCGGCGACGAGCCAGTACTGCCGCCCTGTGCCGGATCGATCGCTCCCACTTGCGCGTTGCAACCGCACACTCCGATTGCCACGGTTATTACGCCCGTTGCGGCGATTCGACGCGCCGCCGCGAAGAGAGAGTTCATGTGCATGACCAAGGTGCGCGCAGACGACATGCGTTCCCATTTCCCCCGCGGTCGCCGAATGAGGGCGCAACAATCGCGGGAAACACGCCCGCGCGGATCAGTTCCCTCGAGGCGAGACCCGTACCGGCGAGCCATCCAAATCCTTCCGGCGTCGCGTACGGAAACAGTTGCCGCACGCGTCCAGAAGATCCGATTCAGTGTGGTAGTAGCGTCTTACCGGAAAAACGGCTCACGGTGCAATTCAAAATGGCTCAAAAATCGGCATGAGCTACACAACGTGGCGCGGCACTCCGTGCAAACGTGCGTCTACGACCGATGGCATGCGCATTTGCGTCGAGCATTGCGGACTGCCGCATCAATGATGTTGCCGCGTCACACCGATACAATCGTCGATGCGGTCGTTTGGTCGTTGCGGCGGCGAGTGCTGAACGCCATGCACACGACACCCGGATCCATTGTCGGTCCGGTGTCGGGCATCTCGTCGAATGAGCGGCCCCTGAAAAGGGCAGCGGCCCTGGCAATTGGTACAAGGTTTTTGTCACGTCGTCCGCAGAGCGAATCAGCAAAAAGAGTGTGAAGGTTTTGCCATCTACTCCACCTATTGGTGGCGCCCCTCGTCTGGGCGCGGTGCACATCGATGAAAGCGACCTGGCGCGTTCCTTTGGTAGTTCTCCTCGCCATCTTCGCCGGCTGCGGCGAAGGGACATCCGAGCCGCCGACCGACTCCAGCGATGCGTCGACTTCCGGCGAGGGCAGCGCCGGAGGTAGCACGGCCAGTCACACCGGTGGTGCGACCGGTGCCGGCGGCATACCCGGCGGTGGCACGGGCGGGATGCCGAGCAGCGCAGGTACGGGCGGGATACCAACCTCGGGAGCGGGCGGAATGACCGCGGCCGGGGGCGCGGGCGGCCGAGTCGTGGCGACGGGCGGCACCGCCGGTGCCAACGCGGGGATGGGCGGGAGTTCGGGGTTGGGTGGCGCGGGCGCCGGGACCGGTGGCGCTGGCGGCGCTACCACCGTGCTGCCCGCGGTGCGCGTCGTCGGGAGAACGGGAATGGGCCCGGCAACCGGATCGATCGAGTATTCGTGGCCGGGAGTGAACATCCAGGCCAGCTTCATGGGAACGCAGGCATCGATGATGGTGAACAACGCCAGCGCCAATAACCGCCTGACCGTCGTCGTCGACGGCGGGTCACCGAAGACAATCGCCATGGTGTCCGGCCAATCGACCGTCGCGCTGGCATCGGGGCTGCCGAGCGGCATGCACGAGATGGTCATCTGGCGAAACACGGAGGCATCGCCCGGTGGCCTCACGACTTTCGATGGTTTGACCGGATTCGGTCCGGCAGGTGGACTTCTGGCGCCGCCCTCCGCGCCCGCCCGGCGCATCGAGATGATCGGTGATTCTCTTTCAGTCGGCGCCGGCGTCGAGGGCAACGCGACCTGCGCAGGCGGCATCGACGCGTACACCAACAACTATCTTGCCTACGGCTCGGTCGCCGCGCGGGCGCTCTCCGCGGAGGTGGTCACCATCGCCTATTCGGGAATCGGCGTGTACCGCAACTTCGGCGAGACGACGCCGACGGCCGACTCGCTGACGATGCCCAGGCGGTATCCGTACGCCATTCCCGACACCGTGCTGTGGGACTTCTCGCTCTATCAGCCGCACATCGTGGTCATCAACCTGGGGACGAACGACTTCGGGGCGGGCGATCCCGGCACTCCCTTCGAGAATGCCTACGTGTCCTTCGTCCAGGCCATCCGCGTCAAGTATCCGGATACGTACTTCATCCTGATCGACATGTACGGCGGCATGCGGCTCACGAGACTCGACAATATCTTCACCACCCTGAAGAACGGCGGAGAGTCCAAGGTCGAGGTGCTGAGCCTCAATGCTGTACAAAACAATCTGGGCTGCAACCAACACCCGAATATCGCGGGCCAGCAAGGCATGGGAAACACCCTGGCCGCACGCATTCGCGTGGTGATGGGCTGGTAGCCCGATGATGCTCTTCGCCTGCGGCAAGTCGCGATGACACCCCGGAGTTTCTCGCCGATCTTGATTTTGGGCACGCTCGCCAGCGTCTTCGTCGCGGCCTGCGGGAACGAGCCGGGGCCAGGTAGCTCGGGCGCCGGCGGCTCGGGCGCTGGCGGCTCGCCCACGAGCACCACTTCGAGCGGCGGCGCCGTCGGCAGCGGTGGCGCGGTGGGTACCGGTGGCGTGGCCGGCTCGTCCGGAGTGGGCGGCGCGGCTACGGGAGGCAAGGGTGGGGCAAGCGCCGGCGGAGGGCAATCCGACGCCGGCGGTGTCGCGGCAACAGGGGGCACGTCCGGACAAGGCGGTGTCGCGGGAAGGGCGGGGACCGGTGGAGCCGCGGGGGTTGGAGGAAGCGCTCACACGGGGATCTGGAACGTCATGATGCTCGGCGATTCGGTGACCGAGTCGACCTGCTACCCCCAGCTCACTGACCAGCAGCTGAAGGCCGGCAATCACTCGAACTTCCAGTTCGTGGGGATGGAGACTTCGAACCAATCCTGCGGAGCGGGTGCTCCCATCTCGGTCAAGGACGAGGGGCACGCGGGTTACGGCGTGACGTACCTTCCCCAGAACAGCACGCGAAGCGCCTGCACGAAGAGCAGCGGATGCGGAAGCTACGCCGAGCTGCAGAGCTGGGCCGCCGAGAAGCCCGATATCGTCCTCATGCACTACGGGACGAACGACGTCTGGGACGGCATCGGCACCTCGACGATTCTGTCGGCGTACCTGGCGGTGATCGCCGAGTTCCGCAAGCAGAACCCGAACGTCATCTTCTTCGTCTCGAAGATCATCAAGCTGAATCCCGCGGGCTGCACCAGTTGTCTCACCAACGTGGCTGCGCTGGCCGCGGCGCTGACTCCGAGCTGGGCGTCGACCAACTCGACGGCCACATCGCCGATCCACATCATCGACCACTACGACAGCGCGTTCGATCCGACGAACAGCGCGGATACGTCCGACGGCGTTCACCCCACCCCGGTCGGCGCCACGATCATGGCGGCGATCACCTATGACGCGATCGTCGCCAACGGATACTTCTGATCCTGTACTGCCGTCAGAGCCCGTCGTCGCTGAAGCCAAGGTCCGTGGCCCATTTTGTCGGCATGGCAAGTGACGGGTCACATGCCGCAATGAACCGCCGAAGCGCTCTTTTCACCTTGGCTGCGCGCTAACCAGCGGGCACTCGCCGCACAAGCAGGATCAGAACGGGACGTCGTACACCTGTGCGGGCGCGATGGGATTGGCTCCGGCCGTGCGCGTCGTCGAGAACATCGATGCACCACATTTGGCCCGCACCTGCCCTTTAACAAACACGGGAAGGCGCTCCGGGAGCGGTCGCTCGCGGCGATGCGCTTGGTGCTGACCTTCCGACGCTCCAGACGTGTCTGGTTACCCCCCGAGGACGAACCCATGATGAAGCGCGACCTCCGGTTCTCGCGTCGGCGGCTGCTCAAGTCGATCGGCGCCGGTGCAGCTCTGCTACCGATGCTCCACGCGGATCGCTCGGACGCTGCCTGTTATGTCGGTGGCATCAAGCGGCTCTACATTCTGGCGTGGACCAACGGAATGCTCAGCAGCATCAACAACTGGGCGACCGCTGGTAACACGCCCGGCAGTTGGTCGCTCGGCTCGATGGGCTTTCAAGACTCGCTCATGCCATACATGAACGATCTGCTGCTGCTGAAGGGCGTCGACTACAAATTCATTCGGGACATGCCCGGCTCGGGGGAACGGACCGGGCACGCCTGTTTCCCGGGGATGCTGACCGGCGCCTTCTATCAGCTGCTCTCGTCGGGCACGAGCTCGGATCTGGCGGGAGGGATCTCGGTCGACCAATACATTGGCAACAAGCTCCAGGCGGGGGGCTACAAAGGATTGGTCAGCCTGAATCAAGGGACCTACGTCGTGAGCACGGGCCACCTGTCCTGGAAGGCGGCGGGGGAGGTGGTGCTGCCGAATCCCGACCCGGCCAGCGTCTTCAACCTCTACTTCAAGGGCGCGTTGCCGACGACCACGCCGCCCACGACCATGCCGGTCGACGCTGGCGCGACGACGCCGCCTCCGGTCGACAACACCATCGCCATCCGCAGGAGCATTCTCGATTTCGTCATCTCCGACCTCAACCGCTTTTCGACGATTGTCGGCACCGACGACAAGATGAGCATCGACTCGCACCTGACCTCGATTCGCGAGATCGAGATGCGGTTGCAGAACATGGGAACGACCGGCCCCGCGACGGCGGTCGACGGAGGCGGGCCGATCTCGACTGCCACCGGCGACGCCGCGTGCAACTTTCCCAGCACCGCGGGCGAGCCCACGCCGACTGCGGTGGCTAACGTGCCGGCAATCACCAAGCTACACATGGACCTGGCGGTGGCCGCGTTTGCGGCCGATCTGACGCGTGTCGCGGTGATGCAGATCTCCGATCAGGGTGCGGCCAACCTGGTCATGAACTGGTTGGGTTTCACCAAGGGTGGGCCGCTGGCGTCTGATCCCAACACGGGCGATGCCAACGGATTTCACGCCATCGCGCACGAGAACACGATGCGCAAGGTCACCTGCGACACCTGGTTTCAGTCCCAGATCGCGTACATCGTGGGCCAGCTGAAGAGCATCACCGACGGCACGGGAAAGTCGATGCTCGACAACAGCGTCGTCGTCGCGATGAACAGCATGCGCAGCGGGACGCACGAGACCACCGCTGTGCCGGTCGTCATGGCAGGCAGTTGCGGCGGTTACTTCAAGACTGGCCGCAGCCTGGCGTTGCCCACCGGCACTCCCAACAACGGGTTGTTGGTAGCGCTTTGTAACGCGATGGACGCACCGGTCGCGACCTTTGGCGAAACGTCGTACGGCGGCGAGCTCACCGTTCTCAAAGGCTGAACGCATGCGCGACCACAACCAGACCAGCGGGAGATCATCAATGAGAGCTCATCAACGGGCGCGGTGGTTCACCGTGATCGCAGGTCTGATCTCCACGGCCACGCTCGCGGCGTGTAATGGTCAGATCGGGTCCGCCGGCACGAGCAATGGGGGTGGCAACACGACGGGCTCGGCCGGCAACAACGGCGGCGGCGGCAATGGGAGCGGGAACGGCAGCGGCGGTGGGTCCGGGATGGGACCGACCGGAGGCCCCGCGGTTCCGATCACCACCACCGGAACTCCGCCGGCGGAGAGCGCCGGCACCCTGGTGATGCGGCGTCTCAGTTACGCCGAATACGATCACATACTGGCAGACCTGTTCGGTGATACGACGGCTCCGGCCGAGGGCGGCAACGCGTGGTCGCCAGATGCGCCGAACGCCGTCGGCTACGTCGCGCCAAGCAGCGTCGCCGACCTGCAGGTCGACCTTTACAATCAGACCGCCGACACGGTGGTCGACACCGCGTTCCAGGCTCTTGCCGCCGGTCAGCCGGCGGGCAAGCTCGCCATTCCATGTAAGGCGCCGGCGAACACCGCGGCCGAGACCACCTGCGCCACACAATTCATCGCCACCTTCGGGCTGCAGGTATACCGGCGGCCCATCTCCGCCGCCGAGCAGACCGACTTGCTGGCCCTGTTCACCAAGGTTCGCGGGTTGGGCCTCTCGTTCAACGCTTCGCTGGGCGCCGTCACCAAAGGGATGATCCAGTCGCCGAATTTTCTCTACCACTGGGAGATCGGTCCCACCAAACCGGTCGTCGGTGCGAACGGTCTGGCTCCGCTGACGGCGTGGCAAGTCGCTTCACGCCTGGCGTCGACGATCTGGCTCACGACGCCCGACGACACCCTCCTGCAGGCGGCGCAGGCCGGCAAGCTGAGCGCGGCCGCCGACGTGTCGGCGCAGGTGATGCGCATGCTGGCGGATCCCCGCGCTGCGAATGGGCTCTTCAGCTTTCACTCGCAATGGCTGTTCAACTTCGGTAGCCAGGGACGCGACATCACGCAGCCGCTCACCAAGTCGAGCCCGCTGTTCACCACCGCGGTGGCGCTCGGTGTGCAGCAGGAGTTCACGCAATTCATCACGTCGATCTACGCTGGTGACGGGACGCTGCAGGCGCTCTTCACTGCGCCGTACTCGTTCATCAACCACGACCTGGGCGTGATTTACGGCGTGACCGGGCCGGCCACGGGCTTTGCCAAGGTCGCCCTGGATCCCACGCAACGCGGCGGCATCTTCACGCAGACGGCGTTTCTGGCGACGCTGGCGAGCGATGGCGCCGACAATCCGGTGTACCGGGGTCTGTCGGTCTATCTCAAAGTGCTGTGCGGAACGATCGGATCGCCGCCGGCCAACGTGCCCGCGGTGACCTTCAAAGCCAACGGCACGACCCGACAGTCGTACGATGCGCACGGCAGCTCAGCTTGCGCGATGGGTTGTCACAACCTGTTCGACCCGCCCGGCTTTGCATTCGAGAACTACGACGGTATCGGCGCGTACCGGACCATGGAAGCCGGACAACCGGTCGATTCGACCGGCACGCTGGTGACGCCGGGCAGTGCGACGATCTCGTTCCAGAACGCGCTCGACCTGTTCAAGCAACTCTCCAAGAGCACCGAGGCCCAGAGCTGCATCGACCGCCAGTGGACCCGCTTCATGATGGGCCGGCCCGAAACCACCGATGAGGCCGGCTCGATGTCGGTCGCCTTTCAGAAGGCGGCGGCAACGACCGGATTCTCGGTTCGCGACCTCGTGAACACGCTGGTCAC
>CAZNCQ010000169.1:3652-15423 GCA_964571275.1 uncultured Myxococcales bacterium | reverse complement strand
TCGAACCCGCCCAATCCGTGGGCGACCACCGAGGTCGAGTACCTGGAGGGCGCGCCCGAGGTGCGGCTCGAGGTCTACGAGGACCATACGCGGCAAATCCTGTCGAAGAACGACAGCCCGGACGTCGGCTTCACCTGGAGCGTGAATCCTTATCGCGGCTGCTTTCACGGCTGCGCCTATTGCTATGCGCGGCCGTCGCACGAGTACCTGAGCTGGGGCGCGGGCACCGACTTCGATCGCAAGATCGTCGTCAAGCCCAACGCACCGATGCTGCTGCGCGCAGCGTTCGCGAAGCGGACGTGGAAGAAGGAGACCGTCATGTTCAGCGGCGTCACCGACTGCTACCAGCCGCTCGAGGCGTCGTACCGACTGACGCGCGGATGCCTCGAGGTCTGCCTCGAGACGGGAAACCCCGCGGGCGTGATCACCAAGTCGCCGCTCATCGAGCGCGACATCGAGCTCTTGGCGGCGCTCGCGCGCACGGCCGGCTTGCACGTCAGCGTCAGCATTCCATTCTGGGATCCGGACAAGGCGCGCGCCATCGAGCCGTACGTCGCGACGCCGATCCGGCGCATCCACGTGATCGAGAAGCTGGCGCGCGCCGGCGTCGAAGTGGGCGTGAACGTCGCGCCCGTGATTCCGGGCCTCAACGACCAGGACATGCCGCGTGTGATGACGGCGGCGCGCGAGGCCGGTGCCACGCACGCGGGCTTCGTGCTGCTGCGGCTGCCGGGGTCGGTCAAGGCGGTGTTCGAGGAGCGGCTGCGCGCGAATTTGCCACTGCAGGCGGAGCGCGTCTTGCACCGCATCCGCGAGACCCGGGGCGGCGCGCTCTACGATCCACGCTTCTCGGTGCGCGGGCGCGGCGAAGGGATCTACGCCGAGGCAATCAAGAGCCTGTTCCAGTCGACGGCGGCGCGTCTCGGGCTCGCGACGCATCACTGATGGCTAGGGGATCTCGAAGCGAAGGAGCGTCACGCGCAGGCCGCCGTTCGACAGCGGCAGCGCGGCGGCGATCGGCAGGCGGATCGATTCGGCGAGGCGGCGATCGGCGACCAGCACGCCGGCGCGCCAGCCGCGAAAGTGCGCGCGCAGCACGAAGCCAATCTCGCGATAGAGCAAGCCCAGCGTGCGCGGGTTGCCGACGCGCTTGCCGTAGGGCGGGTTGAGCAGCACCAGGCCACGCTCGGCGGTCGCGCGCGCGTCGGTCAGCTCGCGGCGTTCGATGCTCACCTCGCCGGCGAGACCAGCGCGCTCGGCGTTGCGGCGCGCGCTCTCGACGGCTTCGGCGCTACGGTCGGCGCCCACGATGGGAGCGTGCGGCGCGTGCGGTACACCTCTGCGCGCGGCGGCCGCGGCCTGCGCCTCGTCGCGCATGCGCTGCCAGGCGGCTTCGTGCGCACCGGCGTGCAGCGGCCACTCCTCGAACGCGAACGCCCGGTCGAGCCCGGGCGCGATCGCCAGCGCCTGCGCCGCCGCCTCGATCGGGATCGTCCCCGCGCCGCACATCGGATCCAGGAGCGCCAGCGACGGTTCCCAATCGCACAGCGCCAGCAACCCGGCCGCCAGCGTCTCGCGCAGCGGCGCCGCGGCGTTCTCCTGCCGCCAGCCGCGCCGGTGCAGACGCTCGCCCGACGAATCGATGCTGACGACGAACCGATCTTCGATCCCGCGCAGCAACACCGCCTGCACCTGCGACGCGTCGCCGCTCGCGGTCGTCGCGGCGCCGCGCCCGTGGCGCGCGAGCCGGTCGCCGATGCCGAGCTCGACGGTCTCGCCGATCGCGCCGGTGTGATAGAGCCGGCAGCGGCTCGCGCTGGTGCTGACCTTGATCGCGCGCCCGGGCGCGATCAGGCCCTCCCACGGCAGCGCGGCGATGCCGTGGCGCAACTTGCCGAACTCGCGCGCGCTCACCTCACCGACGCGCGCCAGCACGCGCGTGGCGGTTCGCAGAGTCAGGTTCGCGCGGTAGCCGACCTCGGGCGGTCCGGCGAGCTCGACGCCGCCGTCGACGGCCCGCACCTCCGTCGCCTCCGCGATCGCGGCCGCCTCGCGCGCGGTCACCGCTTCCAGGCCGGGCGCCGTGACCACGAACCAGTGCTGCGGCTCGGCGGGTGCCTCGCGGCGCGCAGCCCCGGCGCGAGCCGGGCGGCGCTCTCCTGGTTGCGGCATCGTGGCCGGGCGGCCATCGAAGCGCAGGTGCGCCAGCACCTCGACGGTGCCGCTGCCGCCCGGGACCGGCGAATCGGCGTGCTCGAGCACGGTGAATCCCAGCCGCTGCGCCTTGTCGGCGAAGCGATCCAGCGCCGCGCGGCGCAGCGCCGGATCGTCGACGGCCCCGGTGTCGGCCTTGCCGGCGCGCAGCCGCCGCTCGGGTAGCTCGAACTGCGGCTTGACCAGCACCACGCCGTGCGCGCCGTCGCGGAGGCGAAAGGCCAGCCCGCGCAGCATCGTGCGCGCGGCGACGAAGCTGACGTCGACGGTGAAGAAGTCGAACGGCCCCGGCGCGCTCGACAGCGACAGCGTCGTCCAGTTGGTGCCTTCCAGGTTCTCGACGCGCGCGTCGTCGCGCAGCCGCCCATCGAGCTGACCGTGCCCGCTGTCGACGGCGACCACGTGGCGCGCGCCGTGACGGAGCAGCGCATCGGTGAAGCCGCCCGTCGACGCGCCGACGTCGACGGCGCTGGCGCCGCGCACGTGCTCGTCGAGGTCGAAACGCGAGAGCGCCGCTTCGAGCTTGCGCCCGCCGCGGCTGAAATCCGGCTGGATCAATGATGAAGAAACAGCGGCACCGGGGTCTTCTCGATCAGGGCGCGCGTCACCGAGCCCCAGATCATCTCGGACAGCCGCGACCGCGCGTAGGCACCGCTGACCAGGAGTCCCGCGCCCAGCTTGCGCCGCAGGTCGAGCAGCGCCTCGGCGATCGGCAGGGTCGAGACCAGGCTGCGCGGCTTGGCCACGATCGATCGCTCGCGCAGCAGCTCGACCCCGCGGCTGGCCATCTCCCATGCCTGCTCGCCGTCGTCGTTCATGCTGGTCACGTGGACGGTGCGCCCCTGCGCGAGGCCGCTCTCGGCGAACGACGTCACCGCGCGCTTGGCTGCCGAGCTGCCGTCGTACGCGATGAGGACATCGTGCCCGGCGCGCGCCGGCTCCTCGGGCACCAGGATCACCGGCTTGCCCGCGCGGTGCAGGACGTTGTCGCGCGTCTCGACGCCCTTGTCCTGGCCGCTGTCCTCGACGAGAAAGCTCGCGTTGCGCGCCAGGATCGTCAGGTCGTGCGCGGTCATCTCCTCGAGGATCTTGGCCGCCGGCGGTCCGCGGAGCTCCAGCGTGCGGGCGACGACGCCGGCTGCCTGGCCGCGCGCCTCCAGCTGGGCGAGACGCTCGTCCACGCCGCCGCGAACGTCGGCCTCGCCCGAGATGACGAGCCCGACCAGGCGCGCGCCGTGCTCACGCGCCAGCTCGAGCGCCAGATCGATCGCCCGCTCCGTGCCGGGCGAGCCTTCGATGCAAACCAGGATGTCCTTGATCATGTTCCGCCCGCACTATGGCAAGCGGGGCGGCTTTTGTCGCCGAGGATCGCGCGCCGGCGCCCTAGTCGGCCAGCGGGTCGAGCGCGGCCGTGCGGCCGAGGCAATCGGTGCACAGCGGCAGGCAGCCGGCGCGCGGATCGCGCCGCACCCCTGCGGTCGTCGCGCAGGCGACGCACTTCTCGGCCGCGGCCGGTTCGTCCTCGGTCAGACCGGCCGAGGTCAGCGCCTCCATCGTGATCATGCCGACCAGGAACGCGCCGGTGACGACGGGGAGACAGCCGATGTCGTTCTCGGCCATGATCTCGACGGCGTCCTGCAGCGTCGTGTCGGGCCCGACGCACAGCACGGGCGAGCTCATGCACTCGCCGACCAGAGCATCGCGCGCCGCGGAACGGAGGTCCTCGCCGCAAACGATCCCGGTCAGCGTGCCGTTATCGAGCACGAGCAGGTGCTCGATCCCATTTTCACGCGCGAGTCGCTTCGCGGAAGCCACGACCGTGTCCGGCGTCAGCGTGTAGAGCTCGGTTCCCATGATCTCGGCGACGCAACACGATCCAACGTCTTCAGACGTGAGGTCCATCAGGCACCCCCTCCTGGAACTATGTATCGGCACGTTGGGAAGAAAAGCGGAGTGCGAACGTCACCCCCACTTTTCCGTCTCCCGGCCGGCCTCGATGCTTCGGGCCGACCGCACGCGCCGCGTCCCGAGACCTGCTTGATCAAGCGGCATGCCACGTCGCGCGGCGCCCAACGCCCCGTGTTGGCGCGGAGCGGCCGCGTTCCGGTCGGAGAATCACGTAACTCACCGACGTGCGTTGGTTACGAGTCCGTCATCGAGGTTGCGAGAACCACGTGACCCTACTGCAACCGATATCGCGCGCGGCCGACCGGGTGGAGCACGCGTTACGTCCCGATGCGACGGAAAGGCTCTCAACCGGTTGAGCTGTTACCGGGTGGGAACCGCTTCCGTAACGAGCGCCGCCTAAGTCGGCGTTTCGGTTGAGCACGGGCACGTCGCGGCCAGTGGCACGCGTTTGGTATTGGGAGGGCGATGAAAAAAGAGCTCGCCTAGTTAAGACAGCGCCCCGGCGGCTGGCCTCGTCGAGGGGGAACGCGGCGGGGGAGGGGTGAAAGCCGGGGCGCTGTTTGGATCCACGAGATGTCGAGCGCCGGATCCGAGAAGACTGAAAGCGGGAGAGCTCAGCGGAGGTCCCAAATGTTCAAATCGAAGTCGACCGACAGCGATCCCGTTCTTCTCGATCTCACACTGGAGCCGCCGGCACGAGCGCCCGCGGCGCTCGACGGGTTGCACTGCTTCGTCTCCACCGGGGAGCTGCGCCGGCTGCTCTGCCTGATGGCAGCGACGGAGCTCCTGGGCGAGCTCTGTCGGCAGCTGACCAAAGCGAGCTCAGCGCGAGAAGTGACGCTGCCACCAGTTTTTCTTTGATTCGGGTGGTGACCTCTCCTCGGCGGCGGGGGGCGGGCGAGGCACGGGCGCGCGCTTCAGTGAGACGTGGACCGAACGCGTGCTGCTGGCGACCAGCACGGTCTTCGTCGTGGGCAGATACCCCGCCTTCGTGAACGTCAGGTCGTAAGAGCCGGGGCGGAGCTTCAGGGAGATCGGCGTGACGCCGAAGGTGCGGCGGCGCGTGCTGACCTGGCTGCCGTCGGGATCGCTCTTGATCGCGACCGAGACGTGGGGCTTCTTGAACGCCGGCTTGTCGGGCGCATCGCGCGCTTCTTTGTCGTCGTCGGCGTCGGGCTCGTCTTCGTCGCGCGCCGGTTCGCTCGCTGGCTCCTTCGCTTCGTCCCCGGTGGCGGCCATCGCGGGCGCGGCCTTGGCCGGTGTCGTCGCCGCGAGCTCCCTCGGCGCGCGCGCGGCGTCGGGTCCGGCCGCTGCGCTCGGTGGGGTGGCATCGGATGCCGCGACGGCCGCGTTCGGTTGAAACGCGGGTGCCGTTGCCGCCGCGGGCGCGGGGGCCGGCGCTGGTGGGGCTGGCGCCGGCGCGGCCGCGGGCGCCGGGGTCGTCTCGGCGCCGCTCGCCGGCACCGACGATGCGCGTGTCACGCGTTCGTGCGAGCGCGCGACTTCCAACGCGGCGACCGCGATCGCCAGTAACAGCACGACGCCGCCGGCGCGCGCGGCTCGCTTGCGAAACGACGCTTGTTGCCAGAACGGAAGCGGGCGCAGGGACGTGACGTGCTCGGTGTCGGCGCCCATCGCCACCTGCGCGGCGGGCGGCGCCGGCGGCGCCGCGACGGGCGGCGGGGGCGGTGTAGCCGGATTGCGCGGCGGAGCGGTGACCAGCCCGGCGTCGGCGCCGTCGAGATCCAGCTCGACGCCCGACTCGGTCCCGGATCCGGCCGGCGCCGGCGGCGTCCCACGCTTCTTGCCCGGCAGCGGCGGTGGCGCGGTGAGCTTCGCTGCCGTCATCAGCGGCGGGCGATCCATCACGACGGTGTCCGAGGCCGCGGGTGGCTGCGCCCGCGTCAGCGGCGGCACGCCGTCTTTGGCGCTGAGATCGGAGAGCCAGCGCGCCAGCTCCGTCTGTCCCACGGCGCGGAAACCCACGCGCATGACCTGCTCGACGTCGACCAGCATGTCCGTCGCTTGCTGATATCGGTCGGCGGGAGCCTTCGCCATCGCCTTGCGCATCACGCGGTAGATCTCGGGGTTCAGGCCGGGACGCACGGTCTCCGGCGGCACGAAGTCACCCGAGCGCACCTGCATCAGCGTCTCGTAGTCGGTCGCTGCGTCGAAGGGCGGGCGGCGCGCGATCATCACGTAGAGGATCGTGCCCAGAGAGAACAGATCCGAGCGCGCATCCAGGTCGTGCCCCGACGCTTGCTCGGGCGACATGTACGCGATCTTGCCCTTGATCAAGTTTCCCAGACTCTGTTCCTGTTTGTTGTGCGCCTTGGCGATGCCGAAGTCGGTGAGCTTGACCTCGCCTTGCTCGCTCAGCAGCACATTGTGCGGGCTCACGTCGCGGTGGACGATGCCGAGTGGCTGCCCGTCGCGCGCCTTCGAGTGGGCGTAGGCGAGCGCGCGGCAGACCTCGGCGGTCACGTACAGCGCCAGCGCCGGCGGGAACGGAACGTTGGCGCTCTTCAGGCGCTTGAGCACCTCGTCGAGAGTCCAGCCATCGACCAGCTCGAGCGCGAGAAAGTGCCGACCGTCGGCCTCGCCCAGATCCAGAACTTGCACGATGTTGCTGTGGTACAGGCTCATCGCGATGTGAGCCTCGTCGACGAGCATGTGCCGGAACTGCGGGTCGGAGTAGAACGTGTTGAAGATCCTCTTCAGCACGACCATCTTCTCGAACCCGGACGCGCCCGTCTGTTTGGCCAGGAAGACCTCGGCGGTTCCGCCGTCAGCGATCTTGCGCAGGATCGTGTATCGCGATTGAGGGCTCATCACGGGGGGCCGAGAAGTTCCGATGGCGGTCGCGCGGTCGCGGCATCAGGGAGTCGGAGCGTTCGTCAAAGAGACTATCGTCAGAAGTCGTGATGGAAATAGGGCTTTCCCACGGCATTCTAACGACGGGACACGGCCGGATGCGCGAGGGGCGCCGCCAGAGGTACCCGAAACACGTTAGCACGCGACAACCTCTTGATAACCGCTGATTTGCACGCCATCATGGCAAGGTGACTCTCACTGGCGACCAGGGGCCCCGGGGACAGAGGTACTAGGCATGGGCAGCAAGACGGTGCTCCTCGTCGAAGATGATCTGGAGATTCGCGACATCCTGCAGGATGTCCTCGAGGCCGATGGGTTCGATGTTTTCCCGGCGAGCAATGGCAAGCAAGCGCTCGATTTTCTGAATCTGAACCAGCCGCAGAAGGCGGACCTGGTGATCCTGGATCTGATGATGCCGATGGTGTCCGGCTGGCAGGTCATGGAGCAGATGCATCAGGATCCGCGGCTGTCGCAGATTCCCATCCTGGTGTTGAGCGCCGTCGCGCGCGACAAACCGGAAGGGGCGGCGGCGTTCCTGCGCAAGCCGTTCAACATCGACGCGTTCTGCGACGCGGTTCGCGATCACTTCTCGCGCGCCGAAGCGTCGACCTAGCTCGGTATTCGCGCGACAGGAAATGCGCGACAGACCGCGCGCGTCTGTCTGTTGTCGCGTCTCGCGAGACGAGCCACAAGACAACCCCGAGACACGCCGGATCGGGGCGGGCACGGATGCGGTGCCGGCCTGGCGGCGGTACAAATGGATAGCAGTTTGATTTCTTGACAATCAGGTAGAGTTTGTAGAAACGTAAGTCGGCTATCCGAGGGGGGCGGGTAGGAAAGGTGTGTCTTGCGGGTCCTTCGGAACGGCGATCGGGTGGCTCCGGACTTTCGGGCGCTTTTTGAAGCGATCCAGGCTCCTTGCCTGGCGTTCAGCGTGCCCGATCTGACGGTGCGGGCCGTCAACGCCGCCTTTCTGGGGGTGTACGCGATGCCCGAAGAAGAGGTCCTGGGGCGCGGGCTGTCCAAGCTATTCGGCGCCGCTCACGAGGTCGGACCGTCGCAGCTGGCCGGGCGCCTGAGCGCGGCGATCGACCGGGTGCTGGCGTCGCGAACGCCTGACGTGATTTCGATCGAGATCGGACACCCGTTCCGAGCGCTCGGCACGGCGGCGGCGGGAAGCGCGGAGGCCCGGCAGTGGACCGCGACGACGGCGCCCGTGGCCGCCGACGACGGCAGCGTCGCGTTTGTCGTTCAGACGTTCGCGGACATCACCCCGGTGACGCGTGCCCACCAGGAGCTCGCGGGCCGCGGCGAGGTCTACGCGCGGGCGTTGGCTTTGCTGCAGCAGGAGCTGGGCACGGATCGCACGGAGCTCGACTTCCTGGCGACGGAGATGACGCTGCGGAAACGCGCGACCGAGGCGGCGATGGCCGCCGCGACCGCCGCGCGCGACGACGCCCAGCGCACCAGCCAGCTCAAGACGCGCTTCCTGGGGATGATCTCTCACGAGTTGCGCACGCCGCTGACGGCGCTGTGCCTGCAGGTCGAGCGCATGCAGCGCAATAGCTTGGATCTCGACTATCGCCATCAGGAGTCGCTGGAGCGGATCGCTTTCTCGGCCAGCCGGCTGCGCGAGATGATCGAGACGCTGCTCGAGTACGCGCGCATCGAGGCCGGCCACGTGGTGGTGAACGAGGCGCGGTTCGATCTCGGCAACAGCGTGCAGTCGACCGTCGATCACCACCGCGACGAGGCGGAGCAGCGCGGCCTCGAGCTGCGATGCTCCGCGCCGGGCGCGCCGGCGCTGGTGTACACCGACCGGCGCCTCGTCGAGCTGGTGCTCTCGAACCTCATCGACAACGCGATCAAGTTCACGACTGGCGGCCGCGTCGACGTCACGCTCGGGCGGTCGTCGGACGGCGCGCATCGGGTCGCCGTGACCGACTCGGGCCCGGGCATCCCCGAGGAGCAGCAGAAGCGGATCTTCGAGCCATTCGAGCAGCTCGATTCACGGTCGCCCAGGCAGCGTCAGGGGGGCATCGGACTTGGCTTGGCGCTGGTGCGCGACATCGCTGGTGCGCTCGGTGGACACATCGAGCTGGTCTCGAGGCCGCGAGAAGGGAGCACCTTCACGTTCGTGCTTTCCCCTGGAGCGCGCGACGGGTCGGCGCCGGCGAGTGAGTCCGGGAAAGACTGAACGTGCCTTCGATTCTGATCGTGGACGACGATCTCGATATCCGTCGAGAGGTGAGCGAAATCCTGCGCGAAGACGGGATGGAGGTGCTGGCTGCGAGCGGCGGCGCCGAGGCGCTCCGGCTCTTGCGATCGTCGCCGCTGCCGGTGGTGATCCTGCTGGACCTGGTCATGCCGCGCACCGACGGCTGGGAATTTCGGCGCGCGCAGCTGGCCGATCCGGCCCTGGCGGCGATTCCGGTGCTGGTCTTCTCGAGCTTCGACAATGGTCCCCGCAACGTCGCGGAGCTCCGCGCCGCCGGGTTCGTGACCAAGCCGTTTTCGATCGCCCAGCTTCTGGACGCGATCGCTCGTTACCGTGAGATGTGATCTACGCGATCAGCGACGGGCGCTGCGCGGGATCTGTCCGAGCCAGCGCAGCCGCAGCCGTTCCATGAACGGCAGTTGCCGGGTCTCGAGCTTGGGAAACCCGGCCACGGGCAGGTCGGTTCGCTCGGACAGGTGGCGCGCGCTGGCAGAGGCGGATCCTCGCTGATCGGTATCGAAAGCCGAAGTGTCGTCATTCATCGCCAACTCCTGCTTGCTGAAGGCTGGTGTCGGTCCCCCCCAGAACCCGCCACCGGAACCAGCGTGCGCCAATTGCAAACGTAACGCAAGAGTCACTGACCTGGGACATCCAAGAAATGCGGTGGTCTTTTACGCGGCGGCGAGCGAGGGAACCGTGAGCCAAGCATGGGCCGGTTTGGACGGCTGCCCTTCGCGCGGCGCGAAGGGGACGACGTTCGACAGCAGCTGGATCCACGCCGGGCCGAAGTCGGCCTTCTCGGCCTGGAACGACATCAGGAAGAGCGCGCTGTGCTCGCTGAGCGTCTCGAGCTGCACTTGCAGCGGATGCTCGCCGGCGGCGCCGGTGAACTCGCCCTGCACCTGATAGACACCCTTACCAACGGGCGAGGCGTTTCGACCGCGGAAGGAGAACAGCGGTGCTTCGTTCGCCTCGTCGGAACCCCCGGCGACGCTGGTGGCATCAATCGCCAGCCGAACCTGAAGCTGATCCAGATCGGGCCCCATCAGGACGCCCGACTCCCAATCCACGAAGCGCCCGCTCAGCATCAAACCCTTGCCGGTGATGTCGAGGTCGATCCCGGAGCCGAGGCGCTGGATGCCTTCTTCGTGCGTGTTGTTTTCCATTTGGTGTGACATACGCACGGCGCGGCCGGCGTCTAGCGATCGGCTGGCCGACGCGGGTAGGCGCCGCGAAAAGGCTGGGCTTTCGCGTTTTCTTGACGGGACGCCAGCTGTGTTTACGTCACCGCCGTGGAAACGCAGGGGCAAGAGCATGAGCGCGGCGTCCTCTACGCGTGTAGTGAATGCGGCGCCACCAACCGGATCGTGACGACGCGGGTCAACGACGATCCTCAGTGCGGCCGGTGTCACAAGAAGATCTTTCCGCGCCACACGGTCGCGGTCACCGACGACACCTGGCAGCGCGAGGTCGAGCAAAGCCCGATCCCCGTGCTGGTCGATTTCTGGGCGCCCTGGTGCGGTCCGTGCCGCGTCGTGGGTCCGGTCCTGGAAGAGATGGCGCGCGAGCGCGGCGGCAAGCTCAAGATCGCGAAGCTCAACGTCGATGAGAACCCGCGCCTGTCAGCACGCTTTGGCGTGCAGGCGATCCCGACCATGATCCTCTTCCGCGGCGGGCGCGAGGTCGATCAGATCCGCGGCGCCGTCCCCAAGCCGGTGCTCGAGGGACGGTTGGCCAAGTTCCTTTAGGGCACGACCGCTTCGAAGGCGGTGACCGGCACGCGCTTGAGATCGTTGATCTCGTCGTCGGACCAGCTGGCGTTCTGTTCGCTCTGGAAATAGAGCGTGCTCGATTTGCCGCCGTTGTCGGCGAGGATGAGGCCGTACTTCTTGAACGCCTTCAGGAAGAGCTGCGCCGTCGCCGTATAGCCGCTGATGTCGAAGCTGGCCTTGAGGCGGATGCGCAGGCCCATGGGTGGTGCGTTGGTGTTGCTGGCGCAGCCGCCCGGCACCGCCTCGTGCGTCGCCGGCGGGACCATGGTGTCGCTGGTGCAGGGCAGGGTGAAGCGGATCGCGTGGGTGATCTGGCCCGCTACGTACTCCGAGTAGCGCGCGAGACCGGCGTAGATCGGCAGGCCGCCGGCGTCTGCCGAGGTCCAGCCGTCGGGTCGCTGGCCCTGGCTCTTCTTGGTCAGGTCCCAGTGCGCGCCGTTGGCGCAAGTCCAGCCGTTCGAGTAGTTGCAGCCGTACCCTTCGTAGAGCTGGCAGGTGCCCAGCTGGACCGCGATCATGTGGCAATCGCCGGAGCAGTTCATGGCGTCGCCGCCCTCGATGATCGCGGTGGCTGGCGGCGGGAACGGGTACGGGCCGGGGTCGCTCTCGCCGGGGTAAGCGCTGAAGGTGATCGGGAGCCCGGGCTGCGTCGCGGGGACGGTGTTGAAGGGAATACCGAAGTCGCTGCCGAAGTCGGGGTGGATATTGACCGCGCCCAGCAGCGCCTGAATCTTCGTGGTGTTGGTGGTGTCGACGGTCTTGCCCGACACGTCGGCATTCCAGGC
>CAZNCQ010000169.1:0-3552 GCA_964571275.1 uncultured Myxococcales bacterium | reverse complement strand
CCCGAGCCGCCGGTCGTGGTTCCGCCGTGGCCGCCGGAGCTGCCGGAGCTGCCGCCCGTGTGGCCGTTCGAGCCGCCAACCGAGGAGGAGCCGCCGCCAGTGCCGCCTGTGCCGGTCACCTTCGTGGATCCTGCGCACCCGATCGCTATGAAGGCGGCGCCGGTCAGCACCAGGGCCGCCCGGCTGAGGTCGCTCCGGAACATCGATGAAGTCCGCATACGCCCCCTCATCGTAACCTGGGGCGAAAACTGAAAGAAAGAGCGCAGATCTGGCTGAGTTTTCGATTTTTGTGATGCGCGCGGCCCAAGCTCAGCGGTCAGGCCGCGAGCGTCACGAGGATCTGGCCAGGGATGACCTCGCCGCCCTGCGTGCAGTGCACGCCGAGCACGGTGCCGTCGGCGGGGGCGGAGACCGGCGTCTCCATTTTCATGGTTTCGAGCACGATGATCCGATCGCCGGCGCGGACGCGGTCTCCGGGCTTCACCAGCAGTTGCCACACGCTGCCCGGCACGTCCGCGCGCACCGCGGTCGCGCCCGCCGGCAACGTCTCGGTGCCCGCGTCTGCAGGCTCGGTGTCAGTGGGCGGCTCCGGCGCTGGGGGCATCGCGGCCCAGCGTTCGCGCTCGGCCTCGAATGCGGCTTGCTGTCGCCGCTTGAACGCGTCGATCGACGTGGCCTGTTCGCGCAAGAAGGCGCGGTAGTCGGCCATACGGAAGGTCGTGTCCTCGACCTTCAGGTGCGCCTGGCCGCGCGGGAACGCGTCCCGCAGGTCGAGCAGCTCTTGCTCGCCGACCGGGTAGAACCGGATCTGATCGAAGAAGCGCAGCAGCCAGCGCGTCTGGCCGGGGAACTCCGCGGTGTCGTAGAAGCGGTTCCACATCTGGCACGTGCGTCCCACGAACTGGTAGCCGCCGGGGCCTTCCATGCCGTACACGCACAGGTACGCGCCGCCGATGCCGACGGCGTTCTCCGGCGTCCAGGTGCGCGCCGGGTTGTATTTTGTCGTGACCAGGCGGTGGCGCGGATCGATCGGCGTCGCCACCGGCGCCCCGAGATAGACGTCGCCCAGGCCCAGCACCAGATAGCGCGCGGCGAAGACGATCTCGCGCACCTCGTCGATGTCGTGCAGGCCGTTGATGCGGCGGATGAACTCGATGTTGCTCGGACACCAGGGCGCGTCGGGGCGCACCGACTGCATGTACTTGGCGATGGCCAGCTGGGTCGACGGATCGTTCCACGACAGCGGCAGGTGCACGACGCGCGACGGCACCTCGATGTCGCCGGTGCGCGGCAGCGACGCCTCGGCGTCGGCGAGGATCTCCAACAGCCGCTCGCGCGGCAGGCGCGCATCGTCGTAGTGGATCTGCAGCGAGCGGATCCCCGGCGTCAGATCGATCACACCCGACAGGCGCTGGCGCACGAGCGCCTCCTGCAGCGCGTGCACGCGGAAGCGCAGCTCGAGATCCAGCACCATCGGCCCGTACTCGACCAAGAGATTCGCGTCGCCGTCCTGGCGGATGGTCAGCGCGGGGCGTTCGCCGTCGGCCGGCGCCTGGCGCAGGATCGCGCCGGCGGTGTCGCTGCTCTTGATCGATACCGGGAACGTCGCGCGTCGCGGACGCGCCTCGGCCGTGTCGGCGCTCAGCGACGCGAGCACGGTTTGCTGCGCGGCGAGCAACGCGCGCGCCTCGTCGAGTGTCACCGCGCGGAAGCGGACGCGGTCGCCGGCCTTGAGCTGGCCCATCTTCCACAGCTCGGCGGCGACGATCGTCGCGGGGCATACGAAGCCGCCCAGGCTCGGACCGTCGGGGCCCAGGATCACCGGCATGTCGCCGGTGTAGTCGACGGTGCCGATCGCGTAGGCGGTGTCGTGAATGTTCGAGGGGTGCAGCCCCGCCTCGCCGCCGTCGCGGCGCGCCCAGGTCGGCTTGGGGCCGATGAGACGCACGCCGGTGCGGCTCGAGTTGTAGTGCACGCGCCACTCGGTGGCGAAGAACACCTCGATGTCGCTTGCCGTGAAGAAGTCGGGCGCGGCGTGCGGTCCCGGCAGCACCGCGATCTCCCAGCGGTCGTTGAGCACCGGGATCAGCGCGGGCGGCATCGCGCGCGATGAGCCGTCGCTGGTGGCCGCTGAATCGTCGGCCGGCGCGATGTGCAGCACGTCGCCGGTGCGCAGCGCGCGCCCGCCGTGGCCGCCGAACTGCCCGAGCGTGAACGTCGCGCGGCTGCCGAGATAGTCGGGCACGTCGATGCCGCCGCGGATCGCGAGATAGACGCGGCTGCCGGGTCCGCGCACCGTCTGCAGGCGCAGCACGCTACCGGCCGCGACGTTGAACGCTTGCCAGCGCGGCGCGGGCGCGCCGTCGAGGGTCGCGCCCATGTCGGCGCCCGAGAGCGCGACCACCGCCGCGTGGTGAAAGCGCAAGGTCGGACCGACCAGCGTGCACTCGATCCCGGCGGCGCCGCCGGGGTTGCCGACCAGCCGGTTCGCGAGGCGAAACGACAGATCGTCCATTGGCCCCGACGGCGGCACGCCGACGTCCCAGTGGCCGAGCCGCCCGGGGAAATCCTGCACCGTGGTTTGCGTGCCGCCGTCGACGACCTCGATCGTCGACGGCGCGTAGGCAAGCCCGTCGAGAAAGCGCGTGTGCACGGCGCCGGCGCGAAACTCGGGCGTGGCGATCACCTGGCGCAGGTAAGCGAGGTTGGTCTCGATGCCGTCGACGCGGCTGGCGTCGAGCGCCGCCGCCAGCCGCTGCCGCGCCTCCTCGCGCGTCGCGCCGCGCGCGATGATCTTGGCGAGCATCGGATCGTAGAACGGCGTGACCTCGGTGCCGCGCGCGATCCAGGTCTCGATCCTGATCCCTTCGGGCCTGATCCCTTCGGGCCTGATCCCTTCGGGCCTGATCCCTTCGGGCCTGATCCCTTCGGCGCGCGCGCTTTCAGCCGGGAAGACCACGTCGGTGAGCAGGCCGGCGCAGGGCTGGAACTGCCGTCGCGGGTCCTCGGCGTAGAGGCGCGCCTCCATCGCCGCGCCCGTGAGCCGCGGCGCCAGCGTGTCCAGCGGCGCCAGCTCGCCGGCCGCCAGCCGCACCATCCACTCGATGAGATCGATGCCGGCGACCTCCTCGGTGACGCCGTGCTCGACCTGGATGCGCGTGTTGACCTCGAGGAAGTGAAACGTGCCGGCGTCGGCGTCGAGCACGAACTCGACGGTGCCCGCCGAGCGGTAGCGCGCGGCGCGTCCCAGCGCCGCTGCCGCGCCGGCGAGGGCGTCGGCGATGCCGGGCCGCAGGTTGGGCGCGGGCGTCTCCTCGACCACCTTCTGGTTGCGCCGCTGCAGCGAGCAGTCGCGCTCGCCCAGCGTGAGCAAGCCGCCGGCGCCGTCGCCGAAGATCTGCACCTCGACGTGGCGCGCGCGCACGACCAGCTTCTCGAGATAGAGCCCCGCGTGCTTGAAGTTGGCGCGCCCGAGCTTCTCGACGGCGTCGTACGCGGCGTCGAGCTCGCTCTCGCTGTCGCAGCGGCGCATGCCGATGCCGCCGCCGCCCG
>CAZNCQ010000168.1:0-15642 GCA_964571275.1 uncultured Myxococcales bacterium | reverse complement strand
GTCTTGAAGATGCTGGCCAGGCTCAGGTGCTGCTTGGCGACGTTCTCGCGCTTGATCCAGGGGCTGATGGCCAGGAAGATCGACCGGTAGCCGTCGACGTGATCCAGACCGTTCTGGGTGTCGTCCTCGACGACGAAGATCACCGTGTCCTTCCAGCACGGGCTCTTCGAGATCAGCTGCACGGTCAGGCCCAGCGCCTCGTCATTGTCCTGCACGAAGCGCGTGAAGTCCCAGGCCGGACCGTTGGCGTTGATGTCGAACGCGCCGCCGCCGTGGTCGTTCGGATAGTAGAGATCGACGTACGACGGCAGCTTGCAGGTGCCGCCCGCGCGATCGACGTACTTGGCCTCGAAGATCTGCTGGAACCGGCCGAAGCGGTTGAAGCGGTCCGGGTTCTCCGGCAGCGGCCCGTCGGGGATCGCCGTGTTGAACTCCGGGTACAAGTGATCGCTGCGGTCGCGCACGATCTTCTCCATCGGAACGTTGACGTGCTCGCGGATGCCGGTCGGCTCGGTCAGGCGATCCTCGTCGACGATCGCGAACTCGAACCCGTTCCCGAAGTTCACGAAGTCGCGGCCGTTGCGCAGCAGGTGCGCGTAGATGCCGCCGTGCTGGTTGTAGTCGTGCGGCTCCGGCGACGCGTTCGCGTCGGTGAATCCGATGCGGCCCGGCCAGTTTGCGATGCTGTCCGGATCATCGCCCGAGTCGCGCCGCTTGCCGCCGTACGACGCCGGCCAGTGCGTCTCCTCGAACTCGGTGGTGTACGTGTTGGTCAGCCAGCGGTGTCCGTCCGACGAGACCGCGGGCTCGAGGAAGAAGTTGTCGCTGAACGTGAAGCTCAGCGCCAGCTCGTGATGATTCGGTGACGCCGCCGGTCCCAGCGAGAATGCCGGGTCGCCGTCGACGGCCACGCCCCGCCGCGAGGCGGTGATGTCGCCGAGGATCAGATCGTGCGTGGCGTTCTCTTTGTTGATGAAGATGACGTGCTTGATCTGGCGGCTCGCCACGCCGGCGACGGCGGGGATCGGTCCCTTGTCGCCGTCGTTGCCGTCGCGGTCATGATCGCCGTCGTCGTTCTTGTCCTCGTCCTTGCCGTCGGCGACGGCGACCCTGGCGTGATCGGCTACCAGGCCGTTGTTGCGCAGCACCTGCTGCGTGTCGGCGTCCAGCTGGCGGCCGGCGCGCGGCAACGCGATCGCCTCGACCGAGCCGAACACGCTGTGCTTGGGCGCCAGGTTGTCGACGTTCGGTCCCGCGCCGCGCCCCTTGGCGCTGCTGACCACCAGGAAGGCACCGTCGGAGGTCAGCTTCACGCTGGCCGGCCACCAGCCGGTCGGGATCAACCCGACCACGCGCGGCGAGTCGCAATCGACGTTCACGACGCCGACCGCGTTCAAGCCGGCCTCGGCGACGTACAGCGTGCGCTCCGACGCGTCGAGCGCCAGCGACACCGGCTGCACACCCTTGAGCCGCGCGTCGGCGCCGTCGAGCACCGACAGGTTGATCTTGCTGCGCACGCGCAGCGACTTCGGATCGAGCACGACGACCGAGTCGTTGTTGCCGTTCGACACGTAGATCGCGTTCTTGCCCGCGACCACTGCGTTCGGGTGGCTGCCGCCGTACGCGGCGATGTTGTCCTCGGGCTCGCCGACCAGCGGACCGGGCTTGACCACGCGCACCAGCGCCGGCGCCTTGGGGTCATCGAGGCGCATCACGTACACCGACGACGACTCGGGCACGTTGGGGCTGCCGAGCGCCGGAATCGTGTACGTGCGATCGGCGGGGATATAGCCGCAGCGGATCCCTTGCGGGTCGCGCATGGTCGCCGGCAATCCGCTGATCGTCGTCGCGTCGATCTTCTTGATCTGGATCGTCTTCGGCTGTTCGACCTCGTCGGGGTAGCCCACGCCGGGGATGCAGAGCGGGTAGTCGGTGTTTCGATCGCCGGTCGGCGCCGCCGGCCGCAGGTGCGTGTACTGGAATACGCCGACGTTGGTCACCAGCAGCGTGCGCCCGTCCGGTGACAGGCCGATGCCGAACGGATAGCGACCGGTGGCGGCGTGGCCCACGACCGCGGCAAAGTTGTCCGGCTCGGTCACGCTGCCGTTCGCGTCGACGCCGGTGACGATGGCCTGCGTGTCGATCACGAAGACCTGGAAGCTGCCCTGGTCGACGACGTACAGCAGCTTTCCGTCGCGCGAGAGCACCATGTTGCCGGGGAACGCGCCCTTGAACGCCAGCGTGGGCGTGGTCGCCGGTGCCAGCGGGCGATCCAGCGGGTGCGCCGCGCCGTTCAGATTGACCGATCCGATGATCGTGCCGCTGGCGGTGTCGCCGACCCAGATGTTGCCGTCGTCGCCGCCCGACGCGAAGAAGCGCGCGCCGTCGGCGGAGAAGACGATGCCCATGAACGTGGCGTCGAGCGGAACGCTCGCGATCGTCGGCGTGGCGCTGCGCAGCCCGCGCACCAGCGTGACCGAGAAGCGCGACGCGCCGCTGTTGATCGTCGCCGCGGTTTGCCCGTCGGGCGACAGCGCGAGACCGAACGGCTTGGGCGCGCCGACGTTCACCTCGGTGCCCGCGGGCGTCACGAAGCGACCGTTGGGAAGGATCGCGCCCGAGCGGCCGTCGATGGTCGTGGCGAGCGTGGTTGGCCGATCACCGGCCGGCGCATGAAAACCCACGAATTTCGAGGTGCCCGCGGGCAAAGGGTCGCTCGCCTGGATCGCGCTGCGCCGCTGGGTCAGGTCGACTGCCGATTGCGGGCCGTCGACCGCCTTTCCGCAGCCGAGCACACCAACCAACGCCGCCGTCGAGAACCGAGCCCAGCCCGTGCCCCGCCCGCCGTGCCCTTCGTTACTCTGCGTTGCGCGCGCCATGCGAAACCTCCTTTGCCGCCGCTTCCCGACGTGCACGGGAGTATTGATTCCATCCGGATGGATCAGCGCGTGACAATGCGGTCACAGGTTCACGAAAATTGAACACTTCGCGCAAAAACCAGGGCGCACCACCGAGCGCCGGCCTGACCAGGATCATCGAAGGGGCGCCATGGGTCAGGCGCTGTCGCTGGCTCTGATCGATCACCAGGTCGATCGCGTGCAGATCGCAACCAGCGTCTCAGTGGATCAAGGCGAGATGTGGAAGGCGGCGCACGTGCGCGCCCCGGGCGTCAGCCTGCCCGGCGATGGCACACCTCGGTGCTGACCGCGACGCCCACCGACTACGCCCACCGACTAAGGAAGCGTCTCGATCGGATCGAGGGGGAACAGGAGCGCGGGCGCGCCGCTCGAGCTACCACTGCTGGTCGAGCTGCCAACCGCGGGCGTGACCACGACCGGGTTGGTGGTGAGATCCGGCGGCGTCACGCTCGTGCCGGCCACGGAGATTGATTCACCGACCGACACCGGACGCACCGACGCACCCGCCGAGACCGGCGCAGGTGCCGATGCCACCGTGGGCGTCGCCGCCGGTGTCGCGGTGGCGGTCATCGGCATCGCTGGGTTTGCGGGGACCGCGACCTCCGTCGACCCGGGTGACACGACCGTGGACGACGTCGATGGCGAACTCGTGATCGTCTCGGAGCCGAATCCCGACGTCAGATTGGCAGCCGGCGTTCCCGCCGTCGTGGTACCGGGGTTCGGCGCCGAATTTGCGGCCGGCGTTCCCACCGTGGAAGTCCCCGCCGTGGCGCCGTTGGCCGGCGTCGTGGTGGTTGGCGCCGCTGGCGCGATGCTACCGCCGGTGAGCTCGCCGGGGCCTGCGCCCGACGGCAATGACGGAGCTGAGGCTGTCGCCGCGCCGGCCGGAAGCGCTGGCGCGGTCAGGCCGGTTTGCGCGAACCCCGCCGACGCTCCCAGCAAGAGAGCCAGCGCCAGCGTCGCGCTTCCTGTAGCGAACGCGCGCATCACCGCCTCAACCTAATGCGCGATCCGGACAACGCCTAGCCCGGCGCGGGACCCCGATCTCCCGGCTAGATCGAGCAGCCCAGAATCTCACCGACGTTGGACGGACAGGGGTCGCAGGTGAACCCGACGTCAGTCGACGGAGGATCTGGCAGCACGCGATTGACGACCAGCTGCTGGGTCCCGTTGCCGCAGCGGACCGGGTCATCGACCAGCGTCCAGCAGGAATCAACCCCACCATTGTCTCCGCAGTTGGGAATGATCTGCCCGGCAGCGCCGGGTAGCGATTTGACCTCCAGGTCGGCGACCCGACAGTTGGGTTGGCTGCGACCCGCGGTGGCAGGGAAGGGTCCCGAGACGCACATCGCGCCCGCGCGCTCACCGATGACCTGTCCGATGGTTTGGAACGCCGGCGCCAATGAATCGGCGCAGATCGGCTGCGCCATGCCGCGCGACCCAAAAGCATTCACCCACTGCTGGATGCGGACCGGCGGCTCGGCGTACTCGCCGGTCGCGAGCTGGCAACTTGGATCGACCCGCGGATGCGGCTCGGGAATGGCGGCCTCTTGCACCATGTCGATGGAGTACGGCGTGGTGGGTCCGGTGACGGCAGCGATGGCTGATTCGCGACGGCGGGTGACGCCCGTCCCGGCGGCGACGCCGCGACGGGCATGGCGGGAGCATTCGCCTGCAGGATCGTGGCGCGCAAGAGTTCGACGGCTCGAATGGCGATGGTCGCCGCCTGATCGGCGCCGGCACTGGCCGCGTCGGCGAGCGCGACGCGCCGGAGCAGGCCGCTCCCGTCGGCTGAACCGACGGCCGTCACCGAGACGACGATCTGAGCACCCGCACGCGCGAGCCCGACGACGAAGTCCACGGGTTGCCCAGCCTGAGAATCCGGCGCCACGAATCCAACGTCCGCCAGCTCGAACCTCAACCGATTGAGCGCCTCGACCACGATCGCATCGTCCTCGGGAGCCGGCGGCGTCACCGCGACCCGAGGGGCCGCCGGCGCAACCAGCCCTGCTGCTGCGAGCGGCGGCGCCGCTGGCGCCCCACCACCCACTGGCGCGACGCCCGCGGCGGATCCAATCCGCGCCCAGACGACCGACAGAATCGCCAGCGTGGCCCCGCGCCCGCGCGCGCTCACGGATGCTGCAACAGCGCGGTCGCCTGCGGCAGATAGGCCCCAGCCGGGAAGCGAGTCCGGTACTCGGCGGCGATGCGCCGCGCGCGCAACCGATCGCCGAGCCGTTCGATCGCCATCATCTTGCGGCCCAAAGCCTCGGCAGCGTACACGCCTTCGGGGGACTCGGCGAGATAGCGATCATAACAATCGATGGCGGCGGCGCCGGCGGCCATGCGGCCGAGCAGGAACGCGGCGGTGTGCGCCGGCGTGGAGTCGGGGAAGCGATCCCGCGTCGCCAGCAAGAGGCGGTGCGCGAGATCCGGACGCCGTCCATAGCGCGCGGCGTCCGCCAGCGCGGCCAGCGCCTCGACCGGGCAGGCCGCGACGCAGTCGTCGATCCCTTCATGCTCGGCCTCGTCGAGCACACCGTCATCGAGCTCTTCGACGGCTGATGTTTCCAGGGGAATGACGCGCGCGCGCGGCACGGATCCTCGCCAGACTAGTCCCCACCCCGGCACGAAAGTTGGTCATATTTCGGCCCTCGAACCGACCCGGTTATCCCAGATTTGGTTACCTCCGGCCCTCCGGGTGTTCCCAATTCGGAACACACCCCCCTCCAAAGCCGTGATTTTGCGCGACGGCCGAGCTGGAACGGATCTTGATGCACAGTGGGCCGTCGCCTGACTCACGAAAACATGCAGTCCATCACCGATGGCTGCGCATCGAGGAGGCCGCCTTGGATCTTCAGACTCAAACTATCGCGGACGACCCCATGGATGACCCCACCCGGGTGGTCGACGATCCCCTGCGCTTCGCGGAGGAAGCCACGCGCGTAGAGGCGCCCACGCGCGTCGTGAACGAGCCCACCCGCCGCATCTCGATAGTGCGCGAAGACGAGCTCATCCGTACCGCACGCCGCCACCCGGCCACGATCGCCCTAATCCAGGAGATCACGGCCCAGGTACAGACCAACATCGAAGCTTCCGCCGATCGAAAGATCGAAGTCGCCAAGGCCGAGCTCCGGGCGGGGCTGGTGTTTCACCACGGGCTTTTCCGTCGCATCGACCTGGTGACGCTGGGGGTGTTCACCACGGTGAACTTGCTGTTGGTGACGGCGGCGTTCGCGCTTTCGCACGTGATGGCGCCATGGATCGCGGGCCTGCTGGTCGCGGGGCTCAGCCTCGCGTCGACCGCGACGGTCGTCTTGCGCTCGTCGAGCGAGCCAGGAAGCCGGTTGCCGGCGCTCCGCCGGTTCGCCGTCGGGCGGTTTGCGCGCCGGCTGTTCGCCGGGGTCTGAGGCCTAAACTGTCAGCCGCGCGCGGCGCGCGGCCAGGATCTTCGCGAACGAGCGCAGCGCGACCTCGTCGCGCGTGAGCCCGGTGCGCGCGATCTCGTCGACCTCGATCGCGCCGCAGTTGAGCGCGCGCAGGAAATAATTCAGCAACCCCTGACCGGTGGCCGCGTCGTCGAACACCTCGCCGACCAGCGTCGCCTGCGCCGCCTTCTCGACGAAGTTGCGCAGGCGCTCGGCCGCCTGGGTGAAACCTTCGCGGAAGAACGCGAAGCAGGTCGCATAGCGCACCGGCAGCTGCGCCGGGTGCAGATCCCAGCCCTGATAGAGGCCGCCCTCGAGCGAGCGGCGGATGTGCCGGTGGCTGACCTGCCACGCAGCATGGACCGCGGCGCGGTTCTCGACGAGCTCCGACGCCGATAGCGCGTCGCCCTTGTGCGGGCCGACCGGCATGAGGTTGGTCGCGCCGTCGGAGAGAAAGATGCCGGTCCCGGCGTACGCGAGGATCATCAGCCCCTTGGCCAGGTCGCACATCGGGTGCGCCATGCTCTGGTAGGCGGCGGTGATGTTGCACGACGCAGTGAAGTCGTAGGTCCCGAAGTGGGCGGCGACGCAGCGCCCCTCGCACGCGGCAAGAAAGCCCGGCAACGGCGACCGCCCGTCGGGGCCGAGCAGCGCCTGGTTCACCTCGATCATGATCTCCAGCCGCAGCGTGCCGGCGCCGAGGCCGTGCCGATGCTCGAGGATCTCGAGCAAACGCACCAGCGCGCGCGCCTGCTCGGCGACGGTGATCTTGGGCAGCGTCACCACGAAGTTGTCGGGCAGACGACCGCCGCTCGCGGCGAGCAACGTGTCGACGAAGATGCCCAGCGTGCGCGCGCCGCGCCTCTTGTATTCCTCGCCGAACGACTTGATGCGGATGCCGACGAACGGCGGGAGCTGGCCCCCGGCCATGGCGCGCGCAACCTCATTCGCGGACGACGCGGCGACCGCGTCCTCTTCGGCGTCGGGCCGCGCGCCGAAGCCGTCCTCGAAATCGAGTCGAAAATCCTCGATCGGCTCGCGCTGCAGCTTGGCGCGCAGGCGTTCGTAGAGAGCGGCGAGGTCGCCGTCACCGAGCGCGCTCGCCGGCGCCAGGCCGATGGCCGCCGCGAGCGTCGCGGGATCCGGCGCGTAGGTCTCGAGGCTGCGCACGGCCAGCTCGCCGAGCCGGGGAACCGTGTCGGCCTTGAACAGGTGCGCGCCGCCGTAGAACGTGTGCACCGGTTGGCGCGCCGCTCGTTCACCGGGGTAGGCGCGCATGAAGGCGCCGTTCGCGGCCCCGAGCGCGTCCAGGTGGGCTTTTCCTTCGTCGGCGAGGCTCATGTGATGGGCTCCTCAGCTTCCGCGATACGTCGAATAACCGAACGGCGAGATCAGCAGCGGCACATGATAGTGCTCGCCGGTTGCGTCTCCGGTTACATCTCCGGCTACAGAGACCTGAAAGATCACGTCGACGCGCGGATAGAACACCGGCCGCCCGATGGCCGCAAAGTATGCGCCGGTGGCGAAGGTCAGGCGGTAGGTGCGCGCCTCGAGCGGCGCGGAAAGAAGGTCGGTCACGCGCCCGTCATCGCCGGTCACGCGCTCGGCCACCGTCTGCCACGCGCCGGCGTCGCCGAGCACGTCGAGCCGCACGCCCACGCCGCGCGCGGGGCGGCCGAGGGCCGTGTCGAGGACGTGCGTGGTGATCGAGCTCGACGGGCGGGTCATGGCGCAAGCTTCTCCAATCGCAGGCGGGTGATCTTGGCCTGCTCGGCGGCGGCGATGCCCAGCTCGACCTCGGCGGGGTTGTCGATGCGCGCGCGCAGCATGGCCAGCATCTCGTCGGCGCTCTTGCCGGTCGCGCACACGAGGAAGACGAAGCCGAAATGCTCGCGATAGCGGCGGTTGAGAGATTCCAGGTCCTGCAGCGTCGTCGCCGAAGCCTGCGCCACCTGCGCCTGCTCGCGCGCCGAGAAGCCGCGCGCCCCCGACGCGCCGATGGCCGGGTGATGCGAGAACGCCTCGAGATGGTCCGCGCGCTCGAGGCCGGTCCAGATCGCGTCGGCCGCGGCGAACAGATCGTCCGCCGACGCGAACGGCCGCCGCGCGAGCATCCCCGCGACCCAGCGCCGCGATCCGCAACAGCGCGCGAATGCGTCGCGCGCGGCGTCGGCCGGCAACGCGTTGATCGCCGCGGCGAGGTCAGCCATGACGGCGACCCCACGCCCGCAGCCGGCTCACGCCGCCATCGGGGAAGATGTGGAGGCGCAGGTGGGTGGCGAGCACGGCCGCGCCGGCGCTACTCCCGTCCGCGCGGCCCGCCGCCGTCGCCAGGAAATGCCGTTCGTGCGCACGCAGCTTGGTTTCGGGTACCAGCGGCGCCCACGCCGTGCTTGCGATCAGATCGGTGATACGCGCGTCGGGCGCGTCAATCCCTTCGATCGCGCAGCGGTCGGGGAAGTTGCCCTTGAAGTGGTTGGTATCGACCTCGACGACGTCGACGATGCCGGGCGCGCCGAGCTTGATCAGGATCCAGTCGTGGCCCGGACCGCGGCGCCGGCGCGTCTCCCAGCCGCCGCTCATGTCGGCCGCGCGGCCGGGCAGCAAGAGATTGTTCATCGGCCCAAAGAACGCGTCCGAGCAGGCGAGCGCCAGCCCACCGTTGCGGACCGCCGCGAGATCGACCCCGTCAGCCGCGACGTGTGGCGCGGTATCGGGATCCGTGGAGCGCGCCGGCTGCCAGGCAGGCGCGACGCGACCGAAGACCCGCAGGCGCGCGACGCCGCCGTCGGGGAAGATCTTGAGGCGTACGTGGCTCACCGGCGCTCGCGCGATCGCGGCGAACAGATTCTGCGATCCGGGCCGCAGCGGTGACTGCGCCAGCAGCGGGGCCCAGTCGCGGCGCGCGATGAGCTCATCGAGCGGCGCGCCCGCGGGCGCGGTCAGGCCGTCGATCGACGCGAACGGCGGGTGGTTGCCGAGGAAGTGATTGGTGTCGACGTCGAAGCCGAGGACCTCGCCGGGCGCGCCGAGCTCCAGCACGCACCAATCGCAGTCGCCGTCGGGGCCGGGGCGCGGCGCGCGCCGGCGCCGGCTCTCCCAGCCGTCCATCCACTTGCCGCGCTCGGTGTAGCGCCCGTCGATGAAGACCCCGCGTCCCGGTTGGATCAGGTTCTCGGCCGCGGCGAAGAAGTCGTCGCTGGCGCCGAGCGCGCGGCCGCCCAGCGCGGCCGCCGCGAGATCGACGAGCCCGGTGAACGCGACGGCCGCCGGCTCGCTCATCGCGCGCCTCCCGCGTCGCGCCCCAGCAGCATCACGCCACGCGCCGCGGGCACCGGCGCGACGCCGTCGTAGACGACTTCACCGCGCAACACGGTCAGGTGCACGCGCCCGTCGAGCGCGCGGCCAACATACGGCGAGATCTTGTGCCGGAACTGCAGCTCCGCCGCGTCGACGACGTGCGACTCGTCGGGATCCCAGACGACGAGATCGGCGTCGAGCCCCGGCGCAATGCGGCCCTTGCGCGCGGCCAGCCCCGCCAGCCTCGCCGGGCGTTCGCTCATCCAGCGCGCGATCTCGACGAGGCCGTGACCGCGCCGCCGCGCCTCGGTCCAGACCGCGCACAGACCCAGCTGCAAAGACGCGATGCCGCCCCAGGCCTGCTGAAAATCGCCGCGTTCGGGCAGCTTGAGCGCCGGCGTGCACGGGCTGTGGTCGCTGATCACCAGATCGATTGTACCGTCACCGAGGGCGCGCCACAGCGCCTCTCGGTTCTCGTGCTCGCGGATGGGCGGCGCGCACTTGAAGTGGGTGGCGCCGTCAGGGATGGCCTCGGCCTCGAAGCAGAGGTAGTGCGGACAGGTCTCGACGGTGATCGGCAAGCCCTCGTCCTTGGCAGCGCGCAACGCGGGCAGCGACGACGCCGAGGACAGGTGCACGATGTGCACCGCGCAGCCGGTCTCGCGGCACAGCGCGATCAGCAAGCGGATGGCCGCGTCCTCCCAGGCGCGCGGTCGCGACGCGAGATACGCGTGATAGGCACGCGGATCGCCCGCCGCCTCTGCCGGCGACGGCGCGCCGACGTCGAGCTCGGCGTGCGCGAGCAACGGCAATCCGTGCGCGCGCAGCACCGGCATCGCCTGGCGCAAGTCCGCCTCGGTGGCGTTGGGAAACTCGTCGATGCCCGAGTGAATCAGGAACGCCTTGCAGCCGAGCGCGCCGGCGCGCGCCAGCCCCGGCAGATCGCCGGCGTTGCCCGGAATGACGCCGCCCCAGAAGCCGACGTCGACCGCCAGCTGGCCCGCGCACGAGGCGCGCTTCTGCTCCAGCGCGGCGGCGGTGGTCGTGACCGGGATGCAATTGAGCGGCATGTCGACGAGCGTGGTGACGCCGCCCGTGGCCGCCGCGCGCGTCGCGGTCGTGAAGCCCTCCCAGTCCGTGCGCCCCGGCTCGTTGATGTGCACGTGACAATCGACCAACCCCGGCGACACCACGAGCGACCCGACGTCGAGCAGCTCCGCGCCGCCGCCGTCTCGCTCGATGGACGCGATCTTGCCCCTGCCCTCGCCGTTGCCTTCGCCGCCGGCCGCGAACCGGATCGCCGCCGGCCCGACGGCGCCGTCGCACACGACGCGCGTGCTGCGAATGCCGCGCGCCGCGCGCGCGGCATCGAACCGCGGCGCCGCCATCAGAACTCCGCCTCCGCAAAGCGGCACAGGCTCTGGAAGTGCGCCTCGCGATCCTCGACGAACAGCGAGCCGGTGATGCCGGCGCACAGCCGCGGGATCGAATACTTCATGCCCGAGATGCTCGCGCCGCCGAAGCCGAGGCTGGCGAGGCCACCGAACGTGTAGTTGTGGAGGTAGCGCAGATACGGCGCCTCACCGGGCGTGCGCTCGGTGTGCTCGAACCCCGGCCCGAGGTACGGATGCCGCCCGAGATCGTCGTGCCGCTCGGCCTCGGGCGGAGCGTAGCGGTCGGACCAGCGCGCGATGTGCGGCTCGAGCTCCGCGAGCTCGGGGCGCCGGCGCAGATCGGTGACGAACCCGGTCCCGACGATCACGAAGTCGGCGTCGTGCACGTCGCCGCCCGCGCCGTGAATGCGAACGCCGTCGCCGTGCGGCTCCACCGACTGCCACGCACAGCTCGCGTGCAGATGAAAACCGGCGTGCCGCCGCGCGCGCTCGAGCGTATCGGTCGGCGGCAGCTGGCCCATGCGCAGGATCTGCCGGATGAAGCGCCACTTGTCGGCGTCCGGCAGATCGCCGGCGTGCTTGAGGAATCCGACGGTCTCCGCCCAGCGATAGGCATTGACGTTGACCAGACTCGGACGACGAAAGCACAGGCGCACCTCGCGCGCGCCGAGCTCGAGCGCGGTCGCCGCGTTGTCGAACGCCGACGCGCCCGCCCCCAGCACGGCGACGCGCTTGCCTGCGAGCGACGCGAAGTCGATCTCCCAGCGCGTGTGCGCGTACAGCGACCGCGGCAGGTGATCGCGGATGATCGCCGGCACGACCCAGTCGCCGGAGCCTTCGATGCCGGTGGCCAGCACCACGCGGCGCGCGAACAGCGTCGGCGCGGCGGCGGCCGCGTCGCCGGCGTCGACCGCGGTGCACGGCACCTCCCACGCGCGCGCGTCGGCATTCCAGCGCAGCGCGCCCACGCGTGTCGCGGCGCGCACCGGAATCTCCAGCGTGCGCCGGTACCAGGCCAGGTACGCCGCCCAAGTTTCTTTCGGGATGAGCCCCAGGGCGCGCCAGCTCCCCTCGCCGTGCAGCGCCTCGTAGTACGCCTCGGGCGTCAGGCTGGGGATGCCGAGATCCGGGCCGGTCACGTGCTTCGGCGTGCGCAACGTCCGCATGCGCGCGAAATTGAGCCAGGGTCCGGCGCGATCGAGCGGATTCTGATCGACGACGAGGATGTTCGTCACGCGCTCGCGCATGAGCGCGAACGCCGCCGCCAGACCCCCCTGCCCCGCGCCGACGATGATCACGTCGAAGATCGCGTCGCCGCCCGCGTCGCCGGCCGTGTCGCCGCCCGGCGTCGAGGTCCGCCGCGGCGTCAGCCAATCGCGCCGCGGGTATGCCAGCCGTTCGAGATCGCGCCGCACGCGCGCGGCCAGTGGCTCGAGACCCTCGCCGGCTCCGGTCATGCGCCGCCGATCAAGCGCAACAGGCGCGGATCCTCGACGGCGCGCAGGTGCGCCGCCGCGCGACCGCGCCGCAGCGCGACCAGCTCCGCGACGACGCTGACCGCGATCTCTTCCGGTCCCACCGCGCCGATGTCGAGGCCGACCGGCGCGAACAACCGCTCGCGGTCCAGCGGCGGCGCGCCGTCGCCGCGCTGCGCGTCGATGCGCGCAAGCAGCTTGAACGTCTTGCGCCGGCTGCCGACCAGACCGATGAAGCGCGCTTTCCCGTCGAGCGCCCGCGCCAGCACCTCTTCATCCAGCCGGTGATCGTGCGTGGCGATGAGCACCCAATCGCATTCACCGAGTGGCGTCTCGGCCAGCAGCGCCAGCGGCTCGCGGAGCTCGCGCCGGCAGCCGGCGAACCGGTCGTCGGTGTTCAGCTCCTCGCGCTCGTCGACGACGGTCACGTCGAAGCCGACGGTGCGAGCCAGCGCCGCCGTCGGCCTGGCGACGTGCCCGGCCCCGAACAACCACAGGCGCGGCGGCGCCTCGATCGGCTCGATGAAGATCTCCATGCGCCCGCCGCAGCACATGCCGAGGTCGTAGCCGAGGTCGCGCGCCAGGAGCTGGCTCGCGCCGCTGCGCCGGGCCTCTCGCAACGCTTCGAGCACCGCGTGCTCGATCGCGCCGCCGCCGATGGTGCCGACGGTGCTGCCGTCGGGACGCAACAGCAACCGCGCGCCCGGCTCCTGCGGCGTCGATCCCGAGACGCGCACCACCGTGGCGAGCGCGCCGCGCCCGCCGCCCTTCAGCAACTCGACGAGCGCCTCGGCGACCTCACGCACGAAGAGGAGCTTACTACAGCCCTGCTTGCGATCGGCCGGCGCCGTGACAGGAACAAGCGTCTTCGCTTCTTCTTCTTCGTTTGGAAAAGGAGGCCCCTCATGCGAGCCGACATCGTTCCTGGCGCGACGTTCCCCGACTACGAGCTGCCGGATCAGACCGGCAAACACCGCAAGCTCTCCGAGATCCAGCAGGGAGACCCGATGATCCTGATGCTCAGCCGCGGCAACTATTGCCCCAAGGATCGCCGCCAGCTCGAGGGGCTGGCGCTGCTGCACCGCGAGCTCGAGGTCGGATACTGCCGGATCGCGACGGTCAGCACGGACAACCTCCTCGAAACCAACGAGATGCGCTCCGGCATCGCCGCGCACTGGCCGTTCCTGTCCGATCCGGGCCGCAAGGTGCAGAAGGATCTCGACATCGCCGAGTACACCGATCCCACCCACAACCCCATGATTCCGCACACGCTGGTGCTCGCGCCCAAGCTGGTGGTTCACAAGATCTACAACGGCTACTGGTTCTTCGGGCGGCCCACGATCGAGGAGCTTCGTCTGGACCTGCGCGCCGTGTCGCAGGCGTGTCGCCCCGATTGGGACATCACCGACCCCGAGCTGAAGGCCGCGTGGGCGCGCGGCGACAAGACCAGCTTCTATCCTTACGGCAAGAGCTACGCGCAGGTCTTCGCCGAACAGAAATAAACGCCCGCTCCCCGTCGGCGCGGCGCCCGACCCGCGTGCACCTGACTATACTGGACGGCGATGGCGGTCAGCTTCGTGCTCAACGGCGAGCGCATCGAGATCGACGGCGGCGACCCTCACGTCACGCTGTTGCAGTGGCTGCGCGCTTCGGGCCGCACGGGCAGCAAGGAGGGTTGCGCCGAGGGCGAATGCGGCGCTTGTGCCGTCGCGCTGGTCCGGCGCGACGCCCGCGGGCGCGTCCGTTTCGAATCGGTCAACAGCTGTCTGATCCCGCTCGCCGCCGCCGCCGGACAGACGATCGTCAGCGTCGAAGGTGTCGCCGCGCCCGACGGCTCATTGCACCCGGTGCAGCGCGCGATGGTGGCCTCGGGTGGATCGCAATGTGGCTACTGCACGCCCGGTTTCGTCGTCAGCCTGTTCTGCGAATACTACCGTCCCGGGCGGCTCGACTTCGATCCCGAATCGATCGGCGGCAACCTCTGCCGCTGCACCGGCTACCGGCCCATCGCCGACGTCGCGCGCGCGCTGCCGGCGCCGGCGGCCGAGGATCGGCGCCTGCCCGCAACGGCGCCAGTGCTGGGAGCCGTCGAGAGCGCCCGCTTCGCGCGCCCCACGACGTTCGAAGGACTCTGGCGTTGTCTCGCCGAGCGCCCGGGCGCGATACCCATCGCGGGCGGCACCGACCTGATGGTCTACGCCAACCAGAAGCACCAGCGCTTCCCCGCGTTGATCTCGCTGGAGGCGCTGCCCGCGCTGCGGGTTTTCACGATCGATGACGCGGAGATCGTCATCGGCGCGGGCCTGAACCTGTCCGAGATCGAAGAGCGGCTCGGTCACGAAGCTGTGGGTGACGCGGCCGGCGACGTGCCGCTGCTCGCGCAGCTGTGGCCGCTGTTCTCGTCGCGGCTGATTCGTAACCGCGCGACGCTCGGGGGCAACCTGGCCACCGCGTCCCCGATCGGCGATTCGCCGCCGGTGTTGCTCGCGCTCGACGCCGAGGTCACGCTCGCTGGGCCCGAAGGCGAGCGGCGCCTGCCGCTGTCGCAATTCTTCCTCGGCTACCGCAAGACCGCGCTCTCGCCGAGCGAGATCATCGTCAGCGTTCACCTGCCGCGCCCGCTGCCCGCGGTGCAACGCTTCTACAAGGTCAGCAAGCGCGTGCTCGACGACATCTCGACGGTCGCGGCCGCGTTCGCGCTGGATCTCACCGCCGATCGTCGCGTGCAGCGGCTGCGCCTGGCCTACGGCGGCGTGGCGGCGACCCCGGTCCGCGCGCTCGCCGCCGAGGCGCTGGCGATCGGCCGGCCCTGGAACCGCGAGACTGTCGCCGCGATCCTCGCCGAGCTCGCGCAGCTCGGCAGCCCGCTCGACGACCACCGCGGCAGCGCCGCCTACCGGCGCGCGATGATCGGCCGCCTGCTCGAGAAATTCTTCGTCGAGCCAGGCGGAGAGACGGTGAGACGGTGAGCCGCTCGGTCGGCCGCGCGCAGAGCCACGAGTCGGCGGTGGGCCACGTCACCGGCGCCGCCAAGTACGTCGACGATCTCGCCGGCGATCTCGCGCGCGTCGCCCACGCCTGGCCGGTCGCCGCTCAGCACGTGCACGCGCGCGTGGCCGCGATCGAG
>CAZNCQ010000167.1:0-15749 GCA_964571275.1 uncultured Myxococcales bacterium | reverse complement strand
CCGGCGATGGCGGCGCCGAAAAGCCAGAGTGTCGATCCCTCGCGAGGTCCTTCCCGGGCGCACGTACATGATCACCCGTCGCTGTACCCAGCGGCAGTTCTTGATGCGGCCGGACCGCGAGACCAACAATGCCTTCATCTACTGCCTCGCCGTCGCCGCAGAGAGGTTCGGCATACGCGTGCTTTTCACCGTCGCCATGAGCAACCATCACCACACCGGCATCTACGACCCTGACGGCTCTTACCCCGCGTTCATCGAACACTTCCACAAGCTCTTCGCCAAGTGTCAGAATGCACTTCGTGGTCGCTGGGAGAACTTCTGGTCCTCTGAACAGACTAGCGTCGTCCGCCTCGTCGACCCCGACGATGTGATCGACAAGATGACCTACGCGCTCAGCAACCCCGCGAAGGACAAGCTAGTGGACAAGGCCCATCATTGGCCGGGCGTTACCTCGCTCGATGTGCTGCTGCACGGTCGTCCGCTCACCGCGTCCCGACCCAAGCACTTCTTCCGCGAGGAAGGGCCGATGCCTGAGGTCGTTTCGTTGTCGTTTGCGCAGCCGGCGGGTTTCGGGCACCTCTCGGCTGCCGAGTTCGCGGCGATGGTCCTCGAGAGGGTACGCGTCGCCGAGGAGACGGCCGCGGCCGACCGCCGTCGCACTGGCGCAACGATCTTGGGCCGAAAGAACGTGCTGGCGCAAAAATGGAGCGACCGCCCGGGCAGTCGCGAGCCCCGACGGCAATTGAACCCGCGCATTGCGGCACGCAGCAAATGGAGCCGAATCGAAGCCTTGCTTCGAAGCCGCGCCTTCCGTGACGCCTACGCCACCGCCCGCGCGAGCTTTGCTGCCGGCATCCGGGACGTCATTTTCCCCGCCGGCACTTACTGGCTCCGCCGCTTCACCCGCGCCATCTGCGCCCCATGGCCTGAGCCCGCCTGACCGCCCGACCAGTTCCGAGTGCGAATGATGGTCTTCACTCGAGGTCGTGGCATGCCCTCACTAGGAAAAGCGCGCCTCCCCATCGTCTGATCACGCTTCGCGGACAACGCCACGCTAAGAGCCGAATTCGCGTCCCAGCGTCGAAGTCCGTCCCAGCGACGAAGATCTCTGCGGAAACCTCCGTCCGTTCTGAGGAACCGCCGGTCGTCGCCGATCATTAACCTCGGTCCGGTCTTTGATGTAACCTCGGTCCGGTCTTTGATTGAACCTCGGTCCGGTCTTTGATTCGATCGCCGGACGCGCGACTTCAACGCGAACGCCGCAAACGCGAGCAACATGGCAATACCACCCAGCTCGCCGCGGTCGCCGCCGGCGGCGAGCGCGCAGCTGCAACCTCCCGACGCGCCACCGGGCGCCTCGGGGCCGCCCGCTCCGCCGCTGCCGGTCGTCGTTTGACCGCCGCCGCCGGTGCTCGCGCCGCCCGCGCCGGTGCCGGCGCCGCCGCTACCGGAGTTGCTGCCGCCCGTGCCCAGCGCACCGCCGGCTCCACTGGCGCCCGCGCCGCCGCCGGTCGCGCCGCCCGCTCCGCTGCCACCCGCGCCGGTCCGGCCGCCCGCCCCTCCGCCGGTCGCGCCGCCCGCTCCGGAGCCACCGGCGCCGGAACCGCCACCGCTCCCGGTGCTCGACGACAGTCCGAATTCGTAGGCGCCCAGATCGGGCGCCGCGCCGGTGAAGGGAAGACCAACGTCGGTGCCCTTGTCGATGAGCGGGCTGCCCGCCGCCAGCTTCATGAAGGGGATGTTCGGGATGCTGCCGTCGGCCTGCCGCGCTCCCTGGTAACCGGTGTCGGAGGTGCTCATGAAGTCGCTGGCCGCCTGCGCGATGTTCAGGTCCCAGGTGTTGAACGCGGTGTCGACGCCGGTCATGTTGGCGTTCTTGTTCGGGAACCCGATGTTGTTCCTCATCTTGTGCGCCAGCGCGCCGGTCAGCGTGATCGTCGTGTTGGGATCGCCCGCCGGGCTGGCCAGCATGTTGTATTGCGTGCCGTTCATGAACGACGTGTTGTTGAACCAGTTGTTTCCGCCGGTCGAATGGTTGGCGTAAAAGCCCGACGCCTTGTTCTTCCAGGCGACGTTGTTCTGGACGATGTGCCGGATGCCGGTCTCGCTGCTGCCCATCTTGAAGCCGTTGCCGTTGCCGTCGGCGGGGCTCGAGGCTCCGCCGTTGCTGAAGCCGTTCATGACCGCCCAGTTGTTCTCGACCAGGACGGGAACCTCCTGCGAAATCAGGTCATATCCGTCGTCGGAGTTGATCCACGACCGGCAACCGCGGATGATCGTGCTCGGCCCGGTGGTCTGGTAGTGAACGCCGAAGCCATCGCCATTCTGACCGTCGCCCTGGCTTCCGTTCTTGTCGTAGTTGTCATGCGAGTCGACGTTCAAGATCAGGTTGCCGCCGGTTCCGTTGGCGATGAACAACCCAGGGCCGAATCCGTGGTGGATGTTGAGCAGCTCGAAGGTGTTGTTGCTCGCGCCGTCGGAGCGCAGCTGCGAGATCGAGTGGTCGCCGCTGGCGCCGACCGGGCCGTTCGCGATCTCGAGCCCGCGCAGGTGCAGCCAGTTGCCGGTGATTTCAATGCACGGCATGTCGACGGCTTTGTTGGTCGAAACGTAGGAGGAGCAATCCAGAACGGGCAACTCGCTTTGATAGGCCCAGAACTTGATGCGATTGCTGTCGGACGTCCCGCTCCTGGACAGCTTGATCTGCTTCGTGTTCTTGTAGGTTCCCGCGCGCAGCCAGACCGTGTCCCCCGCCGCCGCCACGTCGTGGCCTTTTTGCATGGTCGCAAACGGCTGGGCCATCGTTCCGGGGTTGGAATCGCTGCCGGTCGGCGCCACGAAGTATTCGGTGGCCTCCGCTCGGCCGGCTGCGGCCAGCAGCAACAAAACGGCCAAACCGAAGCCGGCCGACAACGACACCGCGAACGAATTCTTTTGCGCAGACATGGTCGCTCCCTTCAGATTCCAGCTAGCCGCGAGACAACACGAAATCATCGACTGAAACCGTCTGGCCCGCGGCGGTGACGGTCACGGTGCACTGGCCGTTGCTCACCGGAATTCCCGGGAGCGTGACGTGGGTCCAGCTCGTCGCGCGCGGAATGGCCGCGGTCATGTCGGCGCCGCCAAATCCGCTGACCGCAACCTGCGCCCCCGTGCCGCTTGCCTCGACCCACAGGGACAGCGTGTAGGTACCGTTGGGGAGGCTCGCGATCTTCTGGTTCAGACTGGACGTCCCCGCCAACTGCCAGGACCACCGACCGGTGTGCGGCGTCTGGATATTGGTCTCGCTACCGCCGGTGCCGTTGGTCGCGGTCCAGCCCGCCGGCTGCGCCATCACGACGCGGTCCGCTTCGAAAGATGGGTTGAGCACGTAGTTGTTGCGCGGGTCGACGCTCCACGCGCCGGTGACGGCGTCGATCGACCAGTGCGTGAGCGACTGCATGCTGGGCATCGTTCCCGCGAACGAAAGCGGCATCCACTGGTTGAAGCCCAGGCCGTTGCCGGCGAAATCGCTCCAGCGATCGCCGGCGAAGATGATCGTGTTCTCGGCGCTGCCCTTGACGCTGATGAAGAATCCAGTTTGCGTCACGTGGCCGAAGTCCAGGTCGGTGCCACCCATGACGAACTCCGCCGACCAGGGGCCGTTGATGTTCGTGGCCGACACGCAATAGGCCGGGGACGCATTCCAGCCATGCAAATCCGACGAACAAAAATAGTAGACGCCGGCGTGCTTGAACAAGCAGTTCCCCTCGCGGCCGACGCCGCTGTAGACGAGAACCGCGTTCTCCGCCGCCAGATAGTCGGAGGCTCGCAGGGGAGAGACGTAGCGATGCGCGCGGCCCATGCTGCTGGAGCTGATCAGGTAGGCCTTTCCGTCGTCGTCCTGGAACGTGGTCTGGTCGCCGGTGGCGCCGTTGACGATCCCGGGCAGGTTCATCTGGACGTTGTCGAGCTTGAACGCGCCGGCCGGCGTATCGCTGGTCGCAAAATACAACCCGCCGCCGCCCTGAGCCACCAGCACGTACTTCTTCGTGGCCGCGTGGTAGACGACGCCGAGACGGCCAAACCAACCGGCGGTGCTTCCGGGCATGACCGTGTTCTCGAGCTTCCAGTCGACGAGGTTCTTCGACGAATAGATCGTCACGCCGGCGAAGGAGGTGTCGCTGTTGGCGCGCGTCGGGTTGGCTGCGTAGGTGACCGCGCCTCCGTACTTCACGCCGTACCAGTAGAAGGTGTCACCAACCTGCAAGACGCCGCCCCCCTGCGAGTAGATCGGCGTGCCCGACGTGTCCTTCCAGAACTGGTCGTTGATGATGACGGCGTTTCCGCCGCCCGCGCCGCCCGCGCCGCCGGTTCCCGATCCGCCGGCAGGTCCCCCGGCGTCGGGAGGCCCGATCGCTCCCGCCGCGCCGCCCGCCGCGCCGCCCGAAGGGCCGGCGTCAACGGAGCCGGCGTCAACGGCGCCGGCACCACCCGCGCCGCCGCTTGCCGCGCCTCCCGCACCCAGGGGTCCGCCGGCACCACCGCTGCTCGTCGATGGTCCATTCGACCGAGGCGACGAATCGCAGCCGGCGCCGATGGCGCTGAACCCGCAGACGGCGGCCAGCAGGTACAGCGCTTTCGAAAGGGTCCCGAGAGCCTGGACGGAGGACTCCCGTGGTCGCGGCGAGGAGCGGTGCACCTTCACTAAAAGGGGCGCTCCGCTTAATAGTGGTGCCCGCGATCCGACGTTTCCGACGCGGCGCTCTCCGCGGTGAGGCCGGTCACTCGCGCGCGGGCTGCGTCGCGATCGTCGCCACCGCCGTGCGGCCCCCGTCCTCGTAGTGAAGATCGGGAAAAGTGAACAGCCTCGCGAGCGCGATGCCACGCCCGTTGGGATCGAAGACGCGCTCAACCTCCATCTTTAAATATCTCGTCCAATCGAAACCCGAGCCCTGATCGGTGACGCGGAAGCGCAGACCCTCGCTGGTGCGCTCGAACGTGACCTCGACATGGCGTCCGCGCGCCTCCGGCAGCTCCATCCGGCGCTCGACTTCGTAGCGCCAGTCGCCGCTCCGCTTGAGCGCGGTCTTCTCGTCGTAGGTGATGCCCAGGTTGCCGTGCTCGACCGCGTTGCACAGCAGCTCGCCCAGGCTGAGGCGCGCGGTCGGCGGATCGGGGCACAGGGCGCCCAACATTCCGGCGACGGCGGAGGCCTCGTCGAGAGTGGTGAGCCGGAAGGTCGCCGCGCGCACCAGGTGGATGCCATCGGCGTTCAATCGCGCGCGCTGTTCCAGCTCGCGGCGGCGCACGTTGTCCTCCAGCGCCGCGCGCACGATGGCGCGCAACGCCGCCGGCGCGTAGGGCTTGGTCAAATAGTAGTGCGCGCCGGCGCGTAGCCCTTCCTCCACCTGGTCGGGCGCCGCGGCCGCGGTCTGCATGATCACCGGTATGTGCGCCAGGCGCGGCTGCGCCTTGATCCAGCGCAGGACGTCCATGCCATCCATGCCGGGCATCATGCGGTCCAGGACGACCAGATCGAACTGCTGGGACGGATCGTCGAGGAGCGCGACCGCGCGCGCGCCGCTGTCGGCGAAGGCGATCTCGACATCCGATCCGTCGAACGTTGCCGAGATGATGTCCAGGTTTACCGCATCGTCGTCGACTGCCAGAATCTGCGCCTTGTTCATGCCGCCACCTCTGTCTCCTTCGATGCGCTCGGCTCAGCCTGTCGCGGCACGGTGACGACGAACGTCGCTCCGCCTCCGACATTGTTCTCCGCCTGGATCCGACCGCCGTGCAGTTCGGTGATCTGCTTGCAGATGGCGAGACCGAGACCGGTGCCACCCGCGTTCGTGCGCGTCTTGCTGCTCTGCACGAACTTGTCGAAGATGATCTCGAGCTCGTCGGGCGGGATGCCCACGCCCTGGTCGGCGAACGCGATCTGCAGCGCCCGCCGGGGCGCGGCGCCCTCGGACAGCGGCGGCAGCTGCGCGCTGGCGAACGAGACGCTCAGCCGGGCGCCCTCGGACGAGAAGCGGACAGCGTTGGCCAGGACGTTGCGAAACACCTGGCTCATCTGCTCGCGATCGACGTGCGCGATCGTGCCGCCGGCGGGCGGCGGTGCAATGGACAGTGACACCTTCTTCTTGGCGAGCAGAGGCTCGATCTCCTGCGCGACCTCTTGCACGATCTGGTTGACGTCGTGGGGCTCGCGCTGGACCCGCATCTTCCCCGCCTCGAGCTTCGACAGGTCGAGCAGATCGTTCAGCAGCGCCAGCAAGCGCTCGCCGCTGCGCACGATCCGCTCGATGTGGCCTTCCAGTTTGGCGTCCAGGTCGTGTTCAAGCGCCAGGCGCGCGTAGGCCAGCACCGCGTGCATCGGGGTCCGCAGCTCGTGCGACATGTTGGCCAGAAACGCCGACTTCGCCCGGTTCGCCTTCTCGGCGGTGGCCTTCGCGACCTCGAGCTCGGCGGTGCGCGCGTGCACCAGCTCTTCGAGGCGCTCGCGATGAGAGGCTAGCTCGTGCTCGCTCTCCTTGAGCGCGCGCTCCATCCGCTCGTGGATGGCGATCTCGTCGCGCAGCTCGGCGGTCCGCTCCTCGACCTGCTGTCGAATGTTCGCCGCGTTGCCGGTGGTCACGAGCAAGAACCCACAGAGCAGCGTCGCGAAGGCCAGGCCCGCCAGTGACACCGCCGGGCTGAGCCAGGATCGCGTGACTTCGATGTACGTCGGCGTCGGCTTGACCGTGAGGCGCCACGTGCGGCCGTTGGCCCGGATGTCGCTGATCGACGTGTACGGTACGCGGGCCCCGGGCAGGTGCGGGCTCGCGGAGGCGAAGACCAGGCGCTCCTCGGCCGGCGCGTCGGGGTCCTCGATCGTGATATCGAGCTCGCGCGCGGTGGCCGGGCTCAGGATCAACTTCATCATCGGCGCGACGCGCAGGATGCCGACGACGAAGCCGCGCACCGAGGCCAGCTTCGCCGGGGGCGACGCCGGGGGCGACGCGCCGCTGTCGTAGTAGAGCGGAACCGCCGCAAGGACGCCTGCGCGGGGGCCGTCGGGGACCCGCAGCGCCAGCGGCGCGGACATGACGGCTGTTCCGGCACGGGCCGCCTTCGCGAAGACCGCACGGCGTCTGTCCTCCGATCCGAGATCGACGCCGGCAATCTGCGCCCCCATTTCGATGGGCTCGACGTACTGGACCGGAAGGAGAACGTCACGGGGCCATGCCGCTCGTGCTCCGGTGATGTCGCGGATCACGTACGAAGGATCGCCGTGCTCGCGCATCTGGCGCTCGAACGCCTCGCGGCGCGACGCGGGCACGACCGGCACCCAGCCCAGAGCACCCACGCTCGGGTCGAGGCCACGCACGCGCGCGGCGACCTCGGCGAACTTGTGGCCGTCGGCCACGACCGCGACGTCTTCCAGATCGCGAAGCCAGGAGATGTCCTCGCTCAACTGCGCCAGCCTCTCCGCGAGCTGATCCTTGAGATGGCTCGTGCGCAGCTCGAACTGGCGGCGCGCTCCGTCGGCCTCGAGGTGGTTGGCCTGCACGAACGCGGCGGCCATCAGCACGAGGGCGATCGACAGCGGGATCGAGAGCTGCGCGCGGCGCGGGCGCCAGATGTGCGCGGGCGTGCCCACCCAGGCCAGCATCACGGGGGTCACCAGGAAGACGCTGACGGTGTCGCTGATCCACCACGACCCGAGATCGAGGGGCAGGGTCGAGAGCTTGCGGATCCCGAGGGCGATCATCGCGAGGCTGCCCGCGGTACCCTCGATCACGGAGACCGGGATGCTGCACAGGAGAAAGCCCAGCACGGCGCGCGCGTGATCGAGCGTGGGCTTCCGGCCGGCGAAGCGCTGGATCAAGCGACAGGTCACCAGCGCCTGCACGACGGAGGCGGTGCTGATGACCAGATCCAGCACGATGGCGGCCGGCAACTTCATCGTCGGCGCTTCGAAATGGCCGATCACGGCGTCGAGCACGACGGCGCCCGCCCAGATACCTGGCCAGGTGCGGTTGCCCCGCGCCAGCATCGCCGCGAGCGCGATCCCCGGCGGCAGCCAGACCATCGAGCTCTGCCCGTCGGGGCCGGTGGTGATGAGGCCGCCGATGATGCTGAGGACGCCGCCGGCCAGATAGGCGAGCGCCACGATCGTGTTTTCCAGCAGGGGCCGTGGCGATCTCTCCTCTTTCGGCAGGTCGGCCGCAGCGGTCATCTGTCTCGGCAGCGGCGGATCGAGGCCAATCTTGAGGATCGCCGCGCAAGTGCGCGATCTGATCTCCCCGGGGCCCACGGCGCGGATAGTCCAGGCCGCGACTCAAGTTCCGGGCGACGCGACCGATGCCGCCGAGCGAGGTGACCGATGATTCCTCCGGCGACCGACCCCGTGTGGAGCAAGTTGATCAAGGGCGCAGCCGAATACCAGTTCAAGCAGGCCTCCGCGGGCATGCTCGTCTTCAACTTGAGGGCTCAATACAAGAGAGATCCGTCGCGGTTCGCGGCGCTCATCGAAGACGCGCGCAAGTTCTTTCTGAAATACGAAAGCGTCCTGGGTTCCGAGTTGCAGCAGCTGGTCAAGTAGGAGGCGCACATGTTTGCCACGACCGAGGAAGTAAAAGCCCTTCTGAACGCCGGCAAGAGCTTGGTGCTCGCGGGCGAAGAGGAGCTGCTCCGCAGCCTGCCGCGCGGCCGCTGGATTGGCGGCACCATCCCGTACTTCATGACCGTGGACGGCGGCCGGACCTCGCGCGATCACCTCTTTGTCGAAACCGTGCCGGCATCGGCGCACGCGCGAGCCCCGGCGGTCTACGACACCTCGAACATCTCGCGGATCGGCGAGGACGCGCCCGACAACGGCTACACGATCCTGATCCTGCCGGCGTTCACTCCGATTCACCAGCAGTACGCCCTGGAAGCGCCCGGCTATCCGGGCCTGTTCATGAAGGTCGTCGCAGGATGGATCTCGGGCATCCACCTCGACGACCTGGGGAAGAAGACACCGAAGACGTTCAACGGCGAGAGCGGGGAAGCTCTCGGCGATCGAGGTGTCGCCCTGCACGTCGAGCTCCCCGACAGCTACCGGGCGCAGATCGGAATCGTGAACATCTTCGAGCCCGGCGAGGGCGCCGTCATCACCTTCCCCACGAACGGCTTCGAGGTCGGCGAATGCGCCGTCAATGGCGAGCGTCAGAGCTTCCACGACTATCTGCTGCGCGCGAAGATCGACACGCGCCTGCCGCTGGTCGCCAACTTCTGTGGCGCGATGATCAACGTCAGCATTCAGGGTCTCGACGCCGGCCGCTCGACCGTCAAGCTCTACGCGCCGGTCTTCGAGGGCGTCTCCTATCGCTTCGCGCGCCCGGTCACGAACTATCCCCAGCACTTCGCCGCGGCCATCCCCTCGAACATTGCCAAACCGGTCTTCACTTGCAACTGCGTCCTCAACTACCTCTACGGCGAGCTCGAGAACTACCGCACGGGCACGTTGCTGGGACCGATGACGTTCGGCGAGATCGCCTACCAGCTTTTGAACCAGACGCTGGTGCACGTGACCATCTCCCCGGCGGTCTGATCCCAAGAGCCGCACGCCAGACGACGCACCAGACGACGCCGCACCGGGACGGGCGCTGACGGGCCGCGTGCATTTCTGTTGAGCGCGGCTCGGGTTTGGTGCAAACGGATCCACGATGAGCCTCGAGCCACGCCGACCCGTTCCGCCGCTGACCCGCCTCTCCCGCCGGACAATCGCCGCCGCGTGGCTCGCGTCGAGCGTGTGGCTGGTCACCGGCGCCATCGGTTGCGGCGCGGTTCGCCGGCGGTCGGACGCACGGCCCGCGGGCGGCGGACCCAGCCGGCCGTTTGCGGCCCACGCCGTCCCCTATCACGCGGCCGGCGTGATCGTGCCCAATCAGGTTCCGCGCGCCGCGCTCGACGCCGCCACCGCCGCCTACTACGACCAGTGGAAGAGCGCGTACCTGGAGCCGGCGTGCAAGCCGGGCGAATTCCGCATCCGCAGCCTCGGCGCGACCAAGGCGTACGCCGTGTCCGAAGGGCACGGCTACGCGATGATGGCGCTGCCGCTCATGGCCGGTCACGATCCGGACGCCCAGCGGCTCTTCGACGGTTTCTATCGCTACTACAAGGGCCACCCGAGCTCGCTCAACCGCGAGCTGATGGCCTGGGCGCAGAACAAGATCTGCGTGAACGTCGGCGGACCGAACTCGGCGACCGACGCCGATCTCGACATCGCCTACGGGCTCTTGCTCGCCGACCGCCAGTGGGGTAGCGGCGGCGACGTCGACTATCGCGGCGCCGCGGAGGATCTGATCAAGACGATCCTCAAGGTCGAGGCCACGCCGGCGAACAACCTGATCGTCGGCAACTGGGTCACCGACGCGCGCAATCCGCGCTACAGCGCGGCGCGCGGCTCGGATTTCATGCCCGAGCACTTCAAGACCTTCGCACGCGCGACCGGCGAGCCGCGATGGAACGCGATCCTCGCGAAGACCTACGATCTCATCGCGCTGATCCAGGGCCGCGACGCGCCGGTCAGCGGTCTGGTCCCCGACTTCATCATGGACGCCGCCGGCAACGCTCCGCGCCCCGCGCCGCCGCGCTGGCTGGAGGCGCCGACCGACGGTCAATATGCCTGGAACGCCTGCCGCGTCCCCTGGCGCGTGGCCACCGACTATCTGATCACCGGCGAAGCGCGCGCCCAGACGGCCATCCGCCGGATCAACTCCTGGCTCCGTCATCAGACCCACGACGATCCGACCGCGATCCGAGCGGTCTACGATCTGTCCGGCGAGCCGGTGAACGACTACACCAGCCTCGCCTTCTCCGCACCGTTTCTGGTCGCGGCCATGGTCGAGCCGGAGCAAGGAACCAATCAGCCCTGGCTCAACGCGCTCTGGGACATGGTCGCCGCCACGCCCATCAAGGAATACTACGGCGACAGCATCAAGCTCTTCGCGATGGTTGTCGCGTCGGGCAACTGGTGGTCGCCTTGAGCAGACGGCTTCCGATCAATTGAGCGCGCTCGGCGCGCGCGGCCGCCGGCCCCAGATCGCGTCCCAGCCACGCCGGTAGGAGTCGCTCGCCACCTGGGCCGGACCGTTGGCCGCAGGCTCCTCCTCGGAGCTGGCCGGAAGCTCGGTCTTCACATCGAACAGGAACGGGACGTCGTCACGACGGCGCATCGAGATCACCTCGCCGCTGATCGGCTTGCCTTCCTCGAGCGGTTGAAGGATCCCGGCTTCGATCGGTCCGCCCTCTTCGCGGCGGCGCAGGATGTGGAGGCCATGCTCGTCCTTGCCGTACACAGCGGCGACGTCACGGAACGGCTTCGGCTTCCGCGGCTTTGCCACACCCCAACTATGCCACCAAATCCCTGCCGGCGCCCGGCGGAGACGCGTCAAACGTCGCTCGATCCCCCCGGGGCGTGGTCACGCACGGACGGGCCGCGTGCGCGACTTCCATTCCACGAAGGGCAGGCGCACGGGACCCTGGCGCGGGAGGTATTCGACGCTTGGCTCGAATCCGTATTCGTGGGCCGATAGAAACCGAGCCAGCGATATCAAGTAGTAGAAGCACAGGCCAATGAACAGGTCCCACCATCCGTGGAGGCAGAGCCGCGCGACCATGGGACAGCAGAGAAAACTATCGGCCGACCAGCCCACGTAGGCGAGCGCCGCGCTGCCGATCGCATACACGGTGAGGCGGAATCCCTCGGCGTGCGTCGAGGCGCCCGGCCACACAGCGCGCCGGCGCCAGATCAGGATCAGCAGGGCTGCAATCAGGATCCACAGGACGTCGAACACCACCCACGCCACCTTGGGATCGGCGCTCGATTCGCCCGCGACATGAACTGCCGCGGGATAGGCGGTGAAGATCAGCGTCATGAGCACCGCGACCACCCGATACCCCCGGCTGGACTGGCGCCGCCGTCGCTTCACGCGATAGAGATAAAGCGCGTGGACGAGCATGATGATCACGAACGACTGAATCAGGCTCACCGCGACGTCTTGCATCCGATACAGGCCGTTCGTCAAAGACGCGTGATAGAGGACGGCGAACACGCCGTAGGACGCGAGGAGCCCGTACAGGAACTGAAAAGCCATCGTCGTACGCTTCGAACGGAACAGGCCGAGCAGCCCGAGAATGATGGTCGGCACCGAGAACGCGACATTGATCGGCTCCGCGAGCACGCGGCCTCGACCGAACATCTGCTGCTCGCAGAAGCCACCCTTTGGATTGGGCGAATGGAAGTCGTAGTAGGCCATGGGCGCCGCCTCCGCGCTGGGGGCGCCCGCGCCGATCTCGGAGGCGGCGGCTCGACCGGCGCCGGCGAACGCGACCGCAGCCACGGCGATCAGCACACCGATTCGCAAACCGACTTGCGATCCGAGTTGCGATCCGAGTTGCAATCCGAGTTGACTGACGGCTGACCTGCTCGTGACGCCTTCCTCCCGCGTCTCGTGACCCTCAAATGAAACGCGCCCGAGCCGGGATCTTCCGTTGGAAACGCCGGTCGCCGACGCGCGACTACAGACAGCAACCGATGAACGTCGTCGCGGAAGGATCGACCGACGTCGGCGAACCGGTGGTGACGATGATGCTGTGACCGATCCGCGCGGCGACGGCGCCCTTGCGCCGTTCGGGAAGCGACGGCAGCGCGGTCCAGGCATCTTGCGTGGGATCGTAGACCAGCACGTCGGAGTTGGGCACGACGCCGGCGACCGAGCCGCCAACGACGAGCAGCCGCCCATCCGCCATCGCCGTCGTCGACGCTCCGATCTCGGAGCGCGCGGTGGGGATCGGCGTGTGGTCGAGCCAGGTTCCGGTTGCGGGATCGAACTGGTTCAGATCGGCGACGTCGCCGGAGAGCTCGTTCCAACCATGGCGGCCGGCGACGGCGTAAAGGCTGCCGCCCAGCGCGGCGCCGCCGCCGTGATTGCGCGCGTCGGGCATCGGAGCCGCGGTCGTCCAGCTCGCCGACGACGGATCGCCGGTGATGTCCCAGACGAAGTGATTGACCGAATCGTTGGCGCCGTCGGCGCCGAGGCCGCCGGCGACGTGCAACTCGGTGCCGACCAGCGCGCAGGCGAACGCCGCGGTCGCGCTCGGCAGGGGTGGCCCGGGATTCCAGACGCCGGCCGCGGCGCTCCAACGCCAGACGTCGGTGGTGTCGGGCGGCCGCGGTCCATTGCTGAAGGTGCCGCTGAATCCGCCGACCACGATCACGTCGCGGCCCACGGTGGCGACGCCGATGTGCGTCTCCGCGCCCGGGAGATCCGGGCCTGGTTGCCAGCTGTCGGTGGCCGGGTCGTAGACGTCGACCTGCCGCGTGACCTGCAACGTCGACGCCGTGAACCCGCCCATCACCCACAGCTGACCGTCGATGACGGCGCCGTTGGCCTCGAACCGCGGGAGCGGACAGGGCGCGCCTTCACTCCAGGCGAAGACGCCCGCGTCGAAGTCCGCATCCGCCCCGTCGGTGTCGGTGTCGGCGCCATCGCTCTCATCACCGTCGGCGCCGTCGTCAGCCACCGCGCTGTCGGTGCCGCCGTCCCGCGACGGGGCCGCGGACCAGCATCCGAGGTTGCCGATCGCCAGAACCGCGGCGACGAAGACGGCCCGTTGAGCCACGACGGCGAGTTTGCACCATCCGCACCGAAATCGACATCGGGGTATCGCCAGACCTTGAGCATCGTCGCTCGAACCGCGAGAATCCGACTCCCGGCGCCCCCGTTGCCGCAGCACGCCAGCGGCTCGCAATTCGCGTGATCGATCGAGCCGGGTGGGAGCATTCACCGACATGACCAGATCTCTCCGTACTGCGGCAGCGTTCGTCCTCCTGGCTTCCGGGTGCAGCGCCAGCGGCGGCGGCCCCGGCTCGGGCGAAACCGGCAGCGGCGGAGCGGCGCCCGGTACGGGCGGAGCCTCTTCCGGAGGCAGCGGTGGCAGCGGCGGAGTGACGGGCGGCGGATCCGGCGGCGGCCCGACGACGGGCGCGGGCGGCAGTAGCTCGGTCGGCGGCCAGTCGGGCGGAACCGCCGGCAAGTCGGGTGGCACAGGCGGCGCGGGCGCGACGACCGGCGCGGGCGGCGCCACAGGCGCCGGGGGATCGGGCGGGACGGCGCCACCCATGGCGTTCCCCACCGCGCAAGGCTTCGGCAAGAAGGCCATCGGTGGGCGCAACGGCGTCGTCTATCACGTCACCAACCTGAACGACTCGGGCACGGGCTCGTTCCGCGACGCGGTCAGCGCCTCGAACCGCATCGTCGTGTTCGACGTCGGCGGCTACATCCAGCTTTTGACCGCGGTGTCGGCCAAGAGCAACCTCACCATCGCGGGCCAAACCGCGCCCGGCGGCGGCATCGGCTTCCGCGGCGGCGAGATCTCGTTCGCGAGCCAGTCGGACATCATCTGCCGTTACGTCCGCATCCGTCCCGGCAGCGAGACCGCGAGCACGACCGACGACGCGCTCAGCTTGTTCCGCGCGCACACCGTGATGATCGATCACTCGTCGTTCGAGTTCGCGCCCTGGAACAACATCGACGGCGTCAGCGACGATTGGCAGAACTTCCCCGTGACCGACATCAGCATCCAGGACTCGCTGATCGCGGATCCGACGGGACAGCAATTCGGCGCGCACACCGAATCGGTCTCCAGCCAGTGGGCCTGGTACCGCAACATCTTCGCGAGCTCGCACAACCGCAATCCGCTCGCGAAGATCAACACGGTGTTCGTCAACAACGTGCTCTACAACTACGCGGCGGGATACACCACGCACACCAGCACCAACTTCACGCACGACATCCTCAACAACTATTTCATCTTCGGCCCGGCCTCGACGGGAACGGACAACACCTGGTTCCAGGTCGACAAGAACCAATCGATTTATTACGCGGGCAACCTCGAGGACACCAATCTGAACGGCACGCTCGACGGCGCAGCGACGACGCCGTTCTGGTATCAGGGCCCGGGAACGATCCTGACCGGTCCGTGGTCGACCGAAACCAACGCCACGCCGGTGCTCGACACCGCGTCGGCGTTCCGCGTGTCGGCGTCGCTCGCCGGCGCGCTGCCGCGCGATCCGATGGACGCGCTGATCATCAGCCAGGTCATGACGCTGGGCAAAGGAACCACCGGCCAGGGCGCCAACACCGTCGGGCCGGACGGCGGCCTCTATACCAGCCAGGCGCAAACCGGTCTGGCCAACAACGGCTATGGCGCGATCGCGGGCGGCACGCGGCTGGCCGACACCGACAACGACGGCATGCCCGACATCTGGGAGACCGCCAACGGGACCAACCCCAGCACCAACGACGCGATGACCAAGGCGCCCGACGGCTACGCGCTCATCGAGCACTACCTGAACTGGCTGGCCGAGCCGCACGCGACGTCGAGCGCGGGCGCCGCCGTCGACGTCGACCTGTCGGCGTACGCCGCTGGCTTCGCGCCGGTCGCGCCCGCGTACGCCGTGTCGGCGGCGCAGAGCGGGACGGTGACACTGAACGCCGACAAGCACACCGCGCACTTCACGCCGGCCGCCGGCTTTCATGGGCTGGGGTCGTTCGCCTTCACGGTCACCGGCTCCGACAGCACGTCGTCCAAGAGCAGCGTCGTCGTCCTGGCCGCGCCGTAGCTATAGCTCTCACGATTCGTCACATTTGGGCGTCGATCGGAGCGGGATCAAAGTGTGGCGGCGCTACGGAAGCTGTGCGGGTGACGTGGAAGGGGGGGACCCAGCGGTC